>NZ_JBQHDF010000005.1:0-459165 GCF_052068495.1 Micromonospora sp. SD12
TCGCCACGGCGGCGTCGGTCAGCCCGCGCGCCACGGTCGCCCAGGCCGGCCCGTCCGGGCCCTCGTTCAGGTCGGCGACGGCGCCACCGGGGCGGCCTGCGGCGATGCCCGCGACGCGATCGACAGCACCGTGCACACCGGCTCCCGCGGCCAGGCCGGGCGGCCGGTGCCTGTCCCGTCCGCGCACGAGGTCTGTCGGGCCGCCGGCAGAAGCTGTGGCATGCTGGCGCAGAACGAGTATGGTGGTCGATGTCCGGTCAAGTTTCCCTCGGCGGGGGGTCGCCGACGGTGGTGGTGGGTACGTCTGGACTCCCGGGCCTTCCCCCAATTGCGTGGAAGGTCGCAATCCGCAATGTGCGAAGTGCACGGTGGCCGCTCAGCCCCGTGATCAGGGCTCGGTCGGGGCGGCCCGGTGGCCGAACGGCGCAACGTCGTCGACGCTCGGTCCGGCGGTACGCGCACCGCTTTTCTGGGTACCTGCCTTGTGGCACGATCGTGGAACCTCCACCATCCCCGTGAGACTTCCCCCGACAGGAGCAAACATGTCTGGTCGAAGGCTGGGCCGGCTGCTTGGCTCGCTTTTCGCACTCGCCGCCCTCGCGAGCGGCGTGATGATTGGTGACTTCCAGACCGCCGACATCATCTGGAACATGCCCGCACCTCGCTGAGCAACCACCGCTCGATGACGTGAGACCGGCGGGCCGGTAAGGGGGCACGGGATGGCGGGTCGTGGCCCCACCGGCCCCCGCTCGACTGAATACGCGTGGCTGATCACCGGGCCGTTGGCCCTGATCGCCATCGTCTGCACGACGGCGGTCGGCCTCGTGGCACCGCAGCCGTTCGGCGGGTGGTCGCTCGCGCTGCCACTCCTCGTGGCCATGGTGGCCGCCGGGCTTCCGGTGCTGAACTTCACCGTCCGGCGGCAGTCCCTCGGCGTGACTCTGACCGAGATCCCGCTGGTCCTCGCGTTCTACCTCGTCGAACCGCTGACGGTCGTCGTGATCTACACGGTCGCGTCGGCGGCGACCCACCTGCGGCACCGGTTCGGCGCGACGAAGTTCTGGTTCAACGTGGGCCGGGCGGCCGCGGGTTCGTCGCTGGCCGTCCTCGTGCTCGAGGCGTTGCCGCCCGTCGAGGGCGTCGGCCCGGCAACCTGGCTCAAGCTGTCCCTCGCGGCCAGCATGGTCAACCTGTTGAGCCTCGCCTCGGTCGCCGGCGTGCACACGCTGTTGCAGGGCTGGCAGGCGGGTCGGGGCACGCTCCGGCAGTCGCCGCCCGCGCTCCTGGCCGCGATGATCAACATTGCCAGCGGCATGATCGTCGTCATCCTCATCGCGGCCACCTGGTGGTCGCTGCTGCTGCTCGGGGCCCTCCTCGTCGCGCTGGCCCTCGTCTACCGGGCGTACGCGCAGTTCTTCCGGCAGCACCGCACCCTCACCGACATGTACGAGCTGAGCCGCGCGGTCAGCGAGAGCGGCGAGTACGGCACCCTGCCCGACGCCCTCCTGGGCCGCGTGCGCGCGCTGATGCAGGCGGAGTACGCGACGCTCTGGCTACCCGCTCAGGGCAGGCACCCCGAGGTGCTGCTGACCGCCCGCAACGACGCCCCCGGTCTGCTCGACTTCGCCAAGACCCCGGTCGTCCTGCGGGAGCGGGCCCGGGACGCGGGCCGCACCGTGGCCGTCGGCCGGGGGCTCACGACCGACGGCGACCTGCGCGCCCCGCTGTCGGCGCACCGGGTCAAGGACGTCATCGTCCTTCCCCTGCGCTCCGGTCAGGCCGTCATCGGGACGCTGGAGGTGGCCAACCGGCTGGGGGACAGCAACTACTTCGTCCGCACCGACGTGCCGCTCTTCGAGACGGTGGCGGCGCACGCGGCGGTGGCACTGGAGAATTCGCGGCTGGTCGACCGGCTCCGGCACGACGCCAGCCACGACACGCTCACCCGGCTGCCCAACCGGCGGCGGATCACGGGCGCGCTGGAGGAGGCCGTCAAGATCCGGGCACCCGGCGAGGTCGTGGCCCTGCTGCTGTTCGACGTCGACCGGCTGCGCCAGGTCAACGAGTCGCTCGGGCACGCCGCCGGCGACAAGGTCCTGGTGGAGGTCGCCAACCGGCTGCGTGCCTGCGTACCCTCGTCGGCCCTGGTCGGACGGGCCGGCGGGGACGAGTTCCTGGTCACGCTGCGGCTGGAGAGCGCGGAGGCGGCGGTGGAGTTGGCCGCGCAGCTGCGCGAGCAGATCCGCGACGAGATGGTCTTCGACGCGCTCACCCTCGACGTGGACACGGCCGTCGGTGTCGCCGTGCATCCCGACCACGGCAGCGACGCGGCGTCCCTCCTGCAACGGGTGGACCTGGCGGCGACGGCGGCCAAGTCCGTGCCGGGCAGCGTGCAGCTGTTCAGCCCGGCGCTGGAGTCGCGGTCGCTGCGGCGGCTCGGCCTCGCCGGCGACCTGCGGCGGGCCCTGGACGACGGCGAGCTGGAGGTCTACTTCCAGCCCAAGGTGACGCTGCGCGACCGTCGGCTGGTCGGCGTGGAGTGCCTCGCCCGCTGGGAGCACCCGGCGCACGGCACGGTCGCGCCGGAGGACTTCGTGGCGGTGGCCGAGCACACCGGCCAGCTCGGCCGGTTCACCGAGCTCGTGCTCCGGGAGGGGCTGCGGCGCAGCCGGGACTGGACGCACGCCGGCCAGCCGCTCGCCGTCGCGGTCAACCTCTCCGCCCGTACGCTCACCGACCAGCACTTCCCGGCCCGCGTCAAGGAGCTGCTCGACGAGTACGGCGTGCCGCCGCAGCTGCTCACGCTGGAGATCAAGGAGGCCGGGGTGCTGGACGGCACCGACCGGCCCATCCCGACCCTGCGGCGGCTGCGGGACCTCGGCGTACGGCTGTCGGTGGACGACTTCGGCACCGGCGACTCGTCCCTGGCCCACCTGCGCCGGCTGCCGGTGCACGAGGTGAAGGTCGACCGCTCGTTCGTGCAGGGCATGGCGACGGACCCGGGCGACCTGGCGATCGTCAACGCGGTGGTCACGCTATCCCAGCAGTTCGGCCTGGCCGTGGTCGCCGAGGGCGTGGAGAGCGAGCTGACGCTGGAACTGCTCCAGGACATCGGCTGCGAGATCGGCCAGGGATTCCTGTTCAGCCGCCCGCTGCCGTACGAGCGGCTGGAGGCCTGGTTCGGCGCCCAGGTGGACCCGGAGACGATCTCACCGGGGGAGCTGCCCCGGCTGCGGGCCGTGCCCTGATCTGCGGAAACGCCCTGGTAGGGGATCCGATTTCATCTCCGCCGCGCGGCCGTGTAATGTATCCCCTGCGCGTCACCCCCCGGGGAGATCGCGCAGGCCCCCTTAGCTCAGTCGGCAGAGCGTCTCCATGGTAAGGAGAAGGTCTACGGTTCGATTCCGTAAGGGGGCTCAGAGGGTCCGGCTGGACCCGCCACGGCGGTGTAGCTCAGATGGCAGAGCAAGCGGCTCATAATCGCTGTGTCGCCGGTTCAAGTCCGGCCACCGCTACTCTCGTCCACCGGGCCAGCTCCCGGCGGTCGGTGGGATGGGCGCCACAGGCGCCCACTTTGCATGTCCGCGCCGTCAGCGCGTAGGCTGATGCGCCGTAGTTGTTACCCGTAGCGAGGAAGGCACTCCGCCGTGGCGAAGGCGACCGATGTCCGGCCGAAGATCACTTTGGCGTGTGTGGAGTGCAAGGAGCGCAACTACATCACGCGCAAGAACCGTCGTAACGACCCCGACCGCATCGAGCTGAAGAAGTTCTGCCCGCGGGACGGCAAGCACACGGTCCACCGCGAGACCCGCTGACCCACGGCCGGCTCCGCCGGCCCGGTCCTCAGGCACTTCCCGATCGCCGGTCCGTAGGGACGGCGCGGCTCTGGCCGCCGCCGACCGTACGGACCGGCGATCGGCGTATGCGTGTAGGTTCGCGGGCATGTCCCTGGACCCGTCCTTCGTCGGCCGGACGTATCCGCCGACCGCCCCCTACCAGGTGGGCAGAGAAAAGATCCGCGAGTTCGCCACGGCGATCGGCGCCGCCGATCCGGCCCACCACGACCCGGCGGCCGCCCGTGCGCTGGGCCACCCGGACGTGGTCGCCCCGCCGACCTTCCCCATCGTGTTGACCCTGGCGGCCAACCAGCAGATCATCGACGACCCGGATCTCGGCGTCGACTACAGCCGTGTCGTCCACGGCGACCAGCGCTTCGCCTACACCCGTCCCGTGGTGGCGGGCGACGAGCTGGTCTGCGTCAGCGTCATCGACGACGTCAGCAGCCGTGGCGGGCACGGCTTCCTGACCACCCGCACCGAGGTCGCCACCGCGGCCGGTGAGCCGGTGGTCACGGTCTGGTCGAAGCTCGTCGTACGTGGGGAGGGCTGAGATGGAGCTGCCAACCAGGACGTTCCGGGTGACGCGCGCGGACCTGGTCCGCTACGCCGGCGCCTCCGGGGACTTCAACCCGATCCACTGGAGCGACCGGACCGCGACGAAGGTGGGTCTGCCGGGGGTGATCGCCCACGGCATGTTCACCATGGCGCTGGTGGGCCGCGCGGTGGCGGAGTGGGCCGGGGCGCCCGACGCGATCGTCGACTACAACGTGCGTTTCACCCGGCCGGTGGTCGTCCCCGACGACGACGAGGGCACCGAGATCGAGGTCTCGGCAAAGGTCCGGGAGGTCACCGAGGACGGCCTGACCAGGCTCGACGTGACCGCCGTGTGCGGTGGCGAGAAGGTGCTGTCGCAGGCGCGGGCGACCGTCCGGACGGCCCGCTGACCAGGCTCCCGACGCGCGAGGGGCAGACCGGTTGGGAAAGTCGTGCCGCTACCCGTACACTGGTCCGCCGTGGGGCAAGTAACCCCTGCACGGTCGTGCGTGACCGGGTGGGGAGAGCATTGCCGCACAGGGGTGTAGCTCAATTGGCAGAGCAGCGGTCTCCAAAACCGCAGGCTGCAGGTTCAAGTCCTGTCACCCCTGCGCCTCAGGCCTGACCGTTCCCGTGGGTCGCGCCGCCGTTTGGCGGCGTCCGGCCCGTGGTGGTGGCATCGGCGGGGTGGCTCCGAGGCATTCGGGCCCTCCCGGCTGATCCGCCGGCCGCGGCCCGTCGCGGGACGGTTGGTCCGGCCGGCGTGACCAAGCGCCGCGCACGCCCGACAGCGTGCGACCCCGACATCCCGCGACGGAGGGCGAAGTGGCCGACAAGAAGCGGCGCGGCGAGGACGCCGGCGACGACCGTCTGCACGACGAGGTCGTCGACGACGTGGCCGACGACGACGCCACCGACGCGGAGGAGCCGGTTTCCCGCGGCGGCACCGTGACGCGGTCGCGGGCGAAGGCGGATTCGGCGGACAGCAAGCCGAAGACCAAGGCGGAAACCGACCGGGTCGGTCTGTTCGGCCGCATCGCCCGATTCATCCGCGAGGTCGTGGCGGAACTGCGTAAGGTCATCTGGCCGACCCGCAAGGAGCTGCTGACCTACACGGCCGTGGTGGTCGCCTTCGTCGCGGTGATGCTGACGATCGTGGCCGGCCTTGACTTCGCCTTCGCGAAGGGCGTGCTGTGGGTCTTCGGCAACCCCAGCTGACCGGCCGACTGAGCCGATAGTGACGGAAGTGAGCGAGCGTGCCTGAGTACGACGAGACCGCCGAGACCACGGACGAGCAGTCCACGGTGGCGACGGCGGCTGGTGACGAGTCGGTCGAGGCCGCCAGCGAGCCGGAGTTCCCCACCACCGAGCCCGCGCCGGACGAGGACTACGACCCGGTCGCCGAGCTGCGGCAGAAGCTGCGCTACGCGCCGGGCGACTGGTACGTGGTGCACTCGTACGCCGGCTACGAGAACAAGGTCAAGACCAACCTCGAGACCCGGATCACGAGCCTCGACATGGAGGACTACATCTACCAGGTCGAGGTGCCGACCCGGGAAGAGGTGGAGGTCAAGAACGGGAAGCGGTCGCAGATCCAGGCCAAGGTCTTCCCGGGCTACATCCTCGTCCGGATGGAGCTGACCGCCGAGTCCTACTCCTGCGTTCGCAACACGCCGGGCGTCACCGGCTTCGTGGGCGCCACGGACCGGGCCGACCGGCCGGCCCCGCTCTCCCTCGACGAGGTGCTGAAGTGGCTGGCGCCGGCGGTCGAGACCGAGCAGAAGAAGGCCAAGCCCGAGATCAAGGTCCTCGACTTCGAGGTCGGCGACTCGGTCACCGTCACCGACGGCGCCTTCGCCTCGCTGCCGGCGACGATCAGTGAGATCAACGCCGACCAGCAGAAGCTCAAGGTGCTGGTGTCGATCTTCGGCCGCGAGACGCCGGTGGAGCTGAACTTCAACCAGGTCGCCAAGATCTGACGTCCGGAGCGCCGGCGGTGGGCAGCGGCCCGCCGCCGGCGCACCCGTTCCGCCCTCCCGCCCGACCTCGGCGCAGGCGACGGCGGGACGCTGCGCTACTCTAGAACGTCGCCGCTGTCGCATCGCGCTGACCGTGCGCGCCCGCGGCCGGCACCTTTCCCAGTTTCAAGCCCCAGGAAGAGACATGCCTCCGAAGAAGAAGCTCGTCAAGACGTTCACGCTTCAGCTGCCGGCGGGCCAGGCCACTCCGGCGCCGCCGGTCGGCCCCGCGCTCGGCCAGCACGGCGTGAACATCATGGAGTTCTGCAAGTCCTACAACGCGCAGACCGAGTCCCAGCGGGGCGACATCGTCCCCGCCGAGATCAGCGTCTACGAGGACCGCAGCTTCACCTTCGTGCTGAAGACCCCGCCCGCCGCCCGGCTGCTGATCAAGGCCGCCGGTGTGCAGAAGGGCTCGGGCGTCCCGCACAAGGAGAAGGTCGGCTCGGTCAGCCGCGCCCAGCTGCGTGAGATCGCCGAGAAGAAGATGGCCGACCTCAACGCCAACGACATCGACCAGGCTGAGAAGATCATCGCCGGCACCGCCCGGTCGATGGGCCTCAACGTCACCGACTGACCTCGGTAACCACCAGATCCAGTTCGTGGGAGGGCGCGCGGACCCCGCGGCCCGCCATAGACCACAGGAGTACGCAGAAAATGCAGCGCAGCAAGAGCTACCGCAAGGCCGCCGAGGTCATCGACCGGTCGAAGCTCTACACCCCCGCCGAGGCCGTGAAGCTGGCCAAGGACACCACCACCGCCAAGTTCGACGCCACGGTCGAGGTCGCCATGCGCCTCGGCGTCGACCCCCGCAAGGCGGACCAGATGGTCCGTGGCGTGGTCAACCTGCCGCACGGCACCGGTAAGACCGCCCGCGTGATCGTCTTCGCCGCCGGCGCGAAGGCCGAGGAGGCCGTCGCCGCCGGTGCGGACGAGGTGGGCACCGACGAGTTGGTCGCCCGCATCCAGGGCGGTTGGCTCGACTTCGACGCGGCGATCGCCACGCCGGACCAGATGGCCAAGATCGGTCGGATCGCGCGGATCCTGGGCCCGCGCGGTCTCATGCCGAACCCGAAGACCGGCACGGTGACCATGGACGTCACCAAGGCCGTCTCGGACATCAAGGGCGGTAAGATCACCTTCCGGGTGGACAAGCACTCCAACCTGCACCTGATCATCGGCAAGGCCTCGTTCTCCGAGTCCCAGCTGATCGACAACTACGCGGCGGTCCTCGACGAGGTCCTGCGGGCCAAGCCGTCCGCCGCGAAGGGCAAGTACCTCAAGAAGGTCACCCTCACCACCACCATGGGCCCGGGCGTCCCGGTCGACCCCAACGTGGTGAAGAACCTGCAGGAGGCCTCGGCCGAGGGCTGATCCTCAAGCACCCGTGACGGGGCGTCGCCACATCGTGGCGGCGCCCCGTTCCGTGTCCGTTGTGGCATGCTCGGCCGGTGCGCCTGGAGAACGTCTGGCTGCGCTACCGGCGGCGGGGACCGTGGGTGCTGCGGGAAGCCGCGGTGCGGGTCGGCCCCGGTGAGGTCGTGGTCGTGCTCGGTCGCAACGGCGTGGGCAAGTCGACCCTGCTCCAGGTGGCGGCCGGGGTGCTGCGGCCGAGCCGGGGGCGGGTGACCGGTCGACCCCGGCAGGTCGGGTGGGTGCCGGAGCGCTTCCCGGCCGACCAGCCGTTCACCGTCGCGCACTACCTGACCGCCATGGGCCGGGTCGCCGGCCTCGACCCGGCCGCCACCGCCCACGCGGTCGACCACTGGACGTCCCGGCTGGGCCTGGCCGGGTTCCACCGCGTCCGGCTGCCGGAGCTGTCCAAGGGCACCGCCCAGAAGGTCGGCCTGGCCCAGGCGATGCTGCGTACGCCCGGCCTGCTGGTGCTCGACGAACCGTGGGAGGGCCTCGACGCCGCGACCCGGGACCTGGTCCCCGCGCTGATCGACGAGGTGGCCACGGCGGGCGGTTCGGTGCTGGTCAGCGACCACCGTGGCGAGATCGCCCGGCTGCCCGGCGCCCGCCGCTGGACGGTGGCGGACGGCACGGTCACCGAGGCCGCGCCGTCGGCGGACGCGCCGCTCGCTGTGGTCGAGGTCGCGGTCCCGGCCGCGCGGGTCGAGGGCACCGTCGCCCGGTTGCGCGCCGAGGGCCACCGGATCGTCGGCGTACGCCGGCCCGCCGCGCCCGCCCCCGACGGGCCGTTGCCGGGGGCCGTGGACGCCGTGGGGGCCCCGGAGGCCACGGGCGGGACCACCGGAGGGTCGTCGTGACCGCGCTGCTCCGGCTGCGGCTGGCGGGCTTCCTGCGTACGGGACGCGCGTTGGCCCCGGTGCTGGCCGGCCTGGTGGCGCTCGGCGTCCTCTACGGCGGCGGGCGGGCACAGCCGGGGGAGGCGTACGGCGTCTCGGCGGTGGTGCTCTTCCCGGTGCTCGCGTGGCAGACCAAGGTGCTGCTGGACGTCGAGCCGGACGTGCAGCGCCGGCTGGCCCAGGCACTCGTCGGGGTACGCCGGGAGCGGCTGGCGGGGCTGCTGGCGGCCGGCGTGGCCGGGCTCGGCACGGTGGCCGTCGCGCTGGTCTTCCCGTGGCTCGTCGGCGGGGTCGCCGGCCCGGTCGAGCCGGGCGACCGGTCGGTGCCGGTGGGCGTCGCCGTCGGGCTGTGGGCGCACCTGCTGGCCGTACCCGCGGCGGTGGCGCTCGGGGCGCTGGCCAGCCGCGCGTCGACGGGCAGCGCCGGCTACGGCGTCGCGGTGCTCGCGCTCGGCGGGGTCGGCGCGGTCGTGCTCGGCCTGGGCGGGTCCGTGGCGCCGTGGCTGGCGCCGCCGGTGATGGCGACCGCGCGGGCCGCCGCCGACGGGCTGGCCGCGTCGACCGTGGTGCTGCACACCGCCTGGGCGGCGGCCTGGAGCGCGGCGGCCGGCGCCGCCTACCTGTGGCGGCGGCGCTTCCGGCCCTGACGGTGCCGGCCCTGACGGTGCCGGCCCTGACGGTGCCGGCCCTGACGGTGCCGGCCCTGACGGTGCCGGCCCTGACCGTGCCGGCCCTGACACCGATGCCGGCCCTGACCGAGGCCGGCGCGTCCGGTTCGTGGGCGTGACCGGCGTGGGCCCGCCGCCGCTCGGGGAAGCCGGGGTGGCCGCTCCGGGGCGGGTCGGGTGACCAGGGCCACGTCGGGGGCGATTTGGTGGTCGTGGGGGTCCTCGCGTAACCTGGGCCGCGAAGTTCCACCCAGAGACCGCTGGTCACCGTGCCCCGGCACGGTCGAAGGTCCCGCGACTACGGGCGACCCGCGCAGGGCGGTAAGCGAAAATCGGTGCTGAGCATGGTCCGCCGACCGTGTCCTTGTGCCGGCCCTCGCCCCGTGCGCCCTGCGCCGGGGCTTTTCTCGTTGTCGTGGCGCCTGCGCCCCCGTCGAAAGCTCCGGCCGACGACGGTGACCGGCCTCGAGTAACGAGAGAGGAGGGACATGGCGGACAAGCCGATCCGGGCCGACAAGGCCACGGCCGTCGCTGAGCTGACCGAGAGCTTCCGCAACGCGGGTGCCACGGTGCTGACCGAGTACCGCGGTCTGACGGTTTCCCAGCTCACGCAGCTGCGGCGCTCGTTGGGTCAGGAGACCAGCTACACGGTCGCGAAGAACACGCTCGCGAAGCGTGCCGCGACTGACGCTGGCATTTCCGGCCTCGACGAGATGTTCACCGGTCCTACCGCGCTGACTTTCGTTTCGGGCGACGTCGTCGAGGCGGCGAAGGGGCTTCGCGACTTCGCGAAGGCCAACCCGAAGCTCGTCATCAAGGGCGGTGTCTTCGAGGGCAGGGCCATCACCGCGGCCGAGGTCACGAAGCTCGCCGACCTGGAGTCCCGCGAGGTGCTGCTGGCCAAGCTGGCCGGCGCGATGAAGGGCAACCTGAGCAAGGCCGCGGCCCTGTTCCAGGCCCCGCTGTCGAAGACCGCCCGCCTGGCGGCCGCCCTGCAGGACAAGCGCGAGAAGGAGGGCGCCGAGGCGGCCTGAGGCCCCGCGGCGCACCCAGTTCTTACCTAACAGATTCAGGAAAGGACGCCAGACATGGCGAAGCTCAGCACCGACGAGCTGCTCGACGCGTTCAAGGAGATGACGCTGATCGAGCTCTCCGAGTTCGTGAAGCAGTTCGAGGAGACCTTCGAGGTCACCGCCGCGGCTCCGGTCGCCGTCGCCGGCCCGGCCGGCCCGGCCGCCGCCGCCCCGGTCGAGGAGGAGAAGGACGAGTTCGACGTCATCCTCGAGGCCGACGGTGGCAAGAAGATCCAGGTCATCAAGGTCGTGCGCGAGCTGACCGGCCTGGGCCTCAAGGAGGCCAAGGACCTGGTCGAGGCCGCTCCGAAGGCCGTCCTGGAGAAGGCCAACAAGGAGACCGCCGAGAAGGCGAAGACCAAGCTCGAGGGCGAGGGCGCCAAGGTCACCCTCAAGTGACCTGACGCACCACCAGGCGCGCGTCCGGCTCGGGTGAGCCGGGGCACACGCGTCACGGCGGGCGGTGATCCGACACTGGATCGCCGCCCGCCGTCTTGGTGGATCCGGCGGCAGGCGCGGTGAGCAGGGCGTGGGCACTCCGAAGCGGTCGGTTGCCGCGCCCCGGCGGTAGCCCGTGGGTGGGAAAGAAGCAGCGACCCGGATGCCGGGCCTTGACGCGGCCCCGGGCTGACAGGCACGCTGACACAGCAAGACCTTCCGCGCTTGCAACGGCCACCACTTGGGTAATGGCAGCGGCGACACCGTCGGCTGCGACACCTGAGCGGCCCGGCAGGAACGTCGCGTTCCGAGCGGCCCGGTGAGACCCTGTTCGAGGGGTCCCGAGGCACGTTCCGCGACGACCTGCGGGGTGGGCTGGACAGCGGTTAGCCTCTCGGCTACACTGCTAGTTTGCGCTGCCTTCCGACTTGACCCCTGCTCGGAAATGTCCGTTTACGGATATTTCTGGTGGGGTCATTGGAGTGCACGCGTACCAGCCGTTATGCAGCACCGGTCCTCGGAAGGACGCATCTTGGCAGCTTCCCGCCCTGCGAAGACCAGTCGTACGTCGAGCGCATTCGCTCCCCGCCGAGTTTCATTCGGCAGGATCACCGAACACCTCGAGGTCCCCAACCTCCTCGCCATTCAGAACGAGTCCTTCGACTGGCTCGTCGGCAACGAGGCTTGGCAGGGCCGGTCGGCGGACGACCCGCACGCACGCTCGGGTCTCGCGGAGATCCTCGACGAGATCAGTCCCATTGAGGACTTCTCCGGCACCATGTCGCTCTCCTTCTCGGCTCCGCGCTTCGACGAGGTCAAGGCCTCGATCGAGGAGTGCAAGGAGAAGGACCTGACCTACTGCGCCCCGCTGTTCGTGACCGCGGAGTTCACCAACAACACCACCGGCGAGATCAAGAGCCAGACGGTGTTCATGGGTGACTTCCCGATGATGACGCCGAAGGGCACCTTCATCATCAACGGCACCGAGCGCGTCGTGGTCAGCCAGCTCGTCCGTTCGCCGGGCGTCTACTTCGACAAGCAGCCGGACAAGACCTCCGACCGCGACCTCACCAGCGTCAAGGTCATCCCCAGCCGGGGTGCCTGGCTCGAGTTCGACATCGACAAGCGCGACACGGTCGGCGTCCGCATCGACCGCAAGCGCCGGCAGGCCGTCACGGTCCTGCTCAAGGCCGTCGGTTGGTCGGCCGAGCGGATCCGCGAGCGGTTCGGCTGGTCCGAGCTGATGATGACCACGCTCGAGAAGGACCACATCGCCGGCGCGGACGAGGCGTTGCTCGACATCTACCGGAAGCTCCGCCCTGGCGAGCCGCCGACGCGCGAGAACGCCCAGACCCTGCTCGACAACCTCTTCTTCAACCCGAAGCGGTACGACGTCGCCAAGGTCGGTCGTTACAAGTTCAACAAGAAGCTCGAGCTGGAGGTGCCGATCACGACCGGCACCCTGACCGAGGACGACATCGTCGCCACCGTGGAGTACCTCTGCCGGCTGCACGCCGGTGAGGACGGCTACGAGGCCGACGACATCGACCACTTCGGCAACCGGCGCCTGCGTACCGTGGGCGAGCTGATCCAGAACCAGGTCCGGGTCGGTCTGTCCCGGATGGAGCGCGTCGTCCGCGAGCGGATGACGACCCAGGACGTCGAGGCGATCACGCCGCAGACCCTGATCAACATCCGTCCCGTGGTGGCGGCGATCAAGGAGTTCTTCGGCACGTCGCAGCTGTCCCAGTTCATGGACCAGACCAACCCGCTGGCGGGTCTGACCCACCGGCGCCGGCTGAGCGCGCTCGGCCCGGGTGGTCTGTCCCGGGAGCGGGCCGGCTTCGAGGTCCGCGACGTACACCCGTCCCACTACGGCCGGATGTGCCCGATCGAGACGCCCGAAGGCCCGAACATCGGTCTGATCGGCGCGCTGTCCACCTTCGCCCGGGTCAACCCGTTCGGCTTCATCGAGACGCCGTACCGGAAGGTCGTCGACGGTCGGGTCACCGACCAGATCGACTACCTGACCGCGGACGAGGAGGACCGGTTCGTCAAGGCGCAGGCGAACGCGCCGCTGAAGGCGGACGGCACGTTCGCCGAGGACCGCGTCCTGGTGCGTCGTAAGGGCGGCGAGACCGAGGACGTCGCGCCGTCGGCCGTGGACTACATGGACGTCTCGCCGCGGCAGATGACCTCGGTCGCGACCGCGATGATCCCGTTCCTCGAGCACGACGACGCCAACCGCGCGCTGATGGGCGCGAACATGCAGCGCCAGGCGGTGCCGCTGGTCAAGGCCGAGTCCCCGCTCGTCGGCACCGGCATGGAATACCGTGCCGCGGTCGACGCCGGTGACGTGGTCGTCGCCGAGGTCGGTGGCGTCATCGAGGACCTCTGCGCCGACTACATCACGATCCACCAGGACGACGGCCACCGCCGCACGTACCTGCTGCACAAGTTCCGCCGCTCCAACGCCGGCTCCTGCGTCAACCAGAAGCCGGTCGTCTTCGAGGGCGACCGCGTCGAGGCCGGCCAGGTCATCGCCGACGGTCCCTGCACCGACGAGGGCGAGATGGCGCTCGGGCGCAACCTGCTCGTGGCGTTCATGTGCTGGGAGGGCCACAACTACGAGGACGCGATCATCCTGTCGCAGCGCCTCGTGCAGCAGGACGTCCTCACCTCGATCCACATCGAGGAGCACGAGGTCGACGCGCGGGACACCAAGCTCGGCCCGGAGGAGATCACCCGCGACATCCCGAACGTCAGCGAGGAGATGCTCGCCGACCTCGACGAGCGAGGCATCATCCGGATCGGCGCCGAGGTCGTCCCCGGCGACATCCTGGTCGGCAAGGTCACGCCCAAGGGTGAGACCGAGCTGACCCCGGAGGAGCGGCTGCTCCGCGCGATCTTCGGTGAGAAGGCGCGCGAGGTCCGGGACACCTCGCTGAAGGTGCCGCACGGCGAGACCGGCACGGTCATCGGTGTGCGTACCTTCTCCCGCGAGGACGGCGACGAGCTGCCCCCGGGCGTCAACGAGCTGGTCCGGGTCTACGTCGCCCAGAAGCGGAAGATCCAGGACGGCGACAAGCTCGCCGGCCGGCACGGCAACAAGGGCGTCATCTCCAAGATCCTGCCGATCGAGGACATGCCGTTCCTGGAGGACGGCACCCCCGTCGACATCGTGCTCAACCCGCTGGGTGTGCCGTCCCGGATGAACATCGGCCAGGTGCTGGAGACGCACCTCGGCTGGGTGGCGAAGACGGGCTGGAGCGTCGACGGCGACGACGCCGAGTGGAAGCGCCAGCTGCGCTCCATCGAGGCGCACGAGTCCGAGCCGGACACCAACGTGGCCACGCCGGTCTTCGACGGTGCCCGCGAGGAGGAGATCTCCGGCCTGCTGTCGTCGACCCTGCCCAACCGGGACGGCAAGCAGCTGATCGGTTCCACCGGCAAGGCGCAGCTGTTCGACGGCCGCTCCGGCGAGCCGCTGCCGGACCCGATCGCGGTCGGCTACATCTACATCCTGAAGCTCAACCACCTGGTCGACGACAAGATCCACGCCCGGTCGACCGGTCCGTACTCGATGATCACGCAGCAGCCGCTGGGTGGTAAGGCGCAGTTCGGTGGCCAGCGCTTCGGCGAGATGGAGTGCTGGGCGATGCAGGCGTACGGCGCCGCCTACGCCCTGCAGGAGCTGTTGACGATCAAGTCCGACGACGTCCTCGGCCGGGTGAAGGTCTACGAGGCCATCGTCAAGGGCGAGAACATCCCGGAGCCGGGCATCCCGGAGTCGTTCAAGGTGCTGCTCAAGGAGCTCCAGTCGCTGTGCCTCAACGTCGAGGTGCTCTCCAGCGACGGTGTGGCCCTGGAGATGCGCGAGACCGACGACGAGGTGTTCCGCGCTGCGGAGGAGCTGGGCATCGACCTGTCCCGGCGCGAGCCGAGCTCGGTCGAAGAGGTCTGAGGTGGTGGTTCGGGGCAGGGTCACCCTGCCCCGGACCCCGCCGGTTAGCTAGCAGTACAGACGACGACATAGGGGACATAGTGCTCGACGTCAACTTCTTCGACGAGCTGCGCATCGGCCTCGCCACCGCTGACGACATCCGTCAGTGGTCGCACGGTGAGGTCAAGAAGCCTGAGACGATCAACTACCGCACCCTGAAGCCGGAAAAGGACGGGCTCTTCTGCGAGAAGATCTTCGGTCCGCAGCGGGACTGGGAGTGCTACTGCGGTAAGTACAAGCGGGTCCGGTTCAAGGGCATCATCTGCGAGCGCTGCGGCGTCGAGGTGACCCGGTCGAAGGTCCGCCGTGAGCGGATGGGGCACATCGAGCTCGCCGCTCCGGTGACCCACATCTGGTACTTCAAGGGCGTGCCGAGCCGGCTGGGCTACCTGCTGGACCTCGCCCCCAAGGACCTCGAAAAGATCATCTACTTCGCCTCGTACGTCGTGACGAGCGTGGACGCCGAGTCGCGTCACCGTGACCTCTCGACGATCGAGAACGAGATCCTGGCCGAGAAGCGGCAGGCCGAGAACAGCCGCGACTCGGAGATCGAGAAGCGGGCCACCAAGCTCGAGGCCGACCTGGCCGAGCTGGAGGCCGAGGGTGCCAAGGCGGACGTCCGGCGCAAGGTCAAGGAGGGCGGAGAGCGCGAGATGCGCCAGATCCGCGACCGGGCCCAGCGCGAGATCGACCGCCTCGACGAGGTGCTGGACACCTTCCGCAAGCTGGAGCCGAAGCAGCTCGTCACCGACGAGCTGCTCTACCGCGAGCTGCGCGACCGCTTCGGCGAGTACTTCACCGGCGGCATGGGCGCCGAGGCCATCAAGGCGCTGGTCCAGAACATGGACCTCGACGCCGAGGCCGAGAACCTGCGCGAGACCATCCGCTCCGGCAAGGGGCAGCGGAAGATCCGGGCGCTCAAGCGGCTCAAGGTCGTCGCGGCGTTCCTGAACACCCGCAACTCGCCGCTCGGCATGGTGCTCGACTGCGTGCCGGTCATCCCGCCGGACCTGCGCCCGATGGTGCAGCTCGACGGTGGCCGCTTCGCGACCTCCGACCTGAACGACCTGTACCGCCGAGTGATCAACCGGAACAACCGCCTCAAGCGGCTGATCGACCTCGGCGCGCCCGAGATCATCGTCAACAACGAGAAGCGGATGCTCCAGGAGGCCGTCGACGCGCTGTTCGACAACGGCCGCCGCGGCCGGCCGGTCACCGGGCCGGGCAACCGCCCGCTGAAGTCGCTCTCCGACATGCTCAAGGGCAAGCAGGGCCGGTTCCGGCAGAACCTGCTCGGCAAGCGCGTCGACTACTCCGGCCGTTCCGTCATCGTCGTCGGCCCGAAGCTCAAGCTGCACCAGTGCGGCCTGCCCAAGCAGATGGCGCTGGAGCTGTTCAAGCCGTTCGTGATGAAGCGGCTGGTCGACCTCAACCACGCGCAGAACATCAAGTCCGCCAAGCGGATGGTCGAGCGGCAGCGTCCGGTCGTGTGGGACGTGCTGGAAGAGGTCATCGGCGAGCACCCGGTGCTGCTGAACCGGGCGCCGACCCTGCACCGCCTGGGCATCCAGGCCTTCGAGCCGCAGCTCGTCGAGGGCAAGGCCATCCAGATCCACCCGCTGGTCTGCACCGCGTTCAACGCCGACTTCGACGGTGACCAGATGGCGGTGCACGTGCCGCTGTCCGCCGAGGCCCAGGCCGAGGCGCGGATCCTGATGCTGTCGTCGAACAACATCCTCAAGCCGGCCGACGGCAAGCCCGTCACCATGCCCACCCAGGACATGGTCATCGGCCTCTACCACCTCACCCACCTCACCGCGGGCGAGAAGGGCGAGGGCCGGGCGTTCAGCTCGGACGCCGAGGCGCGGATGGCGTACGACAACGGCGAGCTGCACCTCCAGGCCCCGGTGAAGATCCGCCTGCGGGGCGTGGTCGGGGTCGACAACGGTGCCGGCGCCGAGGCGTGGACCGCCCCGGAGGGCTGGGTCGAGGGCGAGCCGCTGACCGTGGAGACGACCCTCGGTCGGGTGCTGTTCAACGAGACGCTGCCGCAGGGCTACCGCTTCGTGAACTACGAGATCCGCAAGGGTCAGCTCTCCGCGATCGTCAACGACCTCGCCGAGCGCTTCCCCAAGGTGGCGCTGGCCGCCACCCTGGACGGGCTCAAGGAGGCCGGCTTCCACTGGGCCACCTGGTCCGGCGTGACGATCGGCATGGAGGATGTCATCGCCCCGCCGCGCAAGCGGGAGATCCTGGAGCGGTACGAGAAGGAAGCCGACCAGATCGACAAGCAGTACCAGCGCGGTCTGATGACCCCGGAGGAGCGTCGCGGCGAGCTCATCCAGATCTGGACCAAGGCGACCAACGAGGTCGCCAAGGAGATGGACACCGCCCTGCCGCAGGAGAACCCGCTGTGGAAGATGATCAACTCGGGCGCCCGCGGTAACCTCCTCCAGCTCCGGCAGATCGCGGCGATCCGTGGTCTGGTGGCCAACCCGAAGGGCGAGATCATCCCGCGGCCGATCAAGGCCAGCTACCGGGAGGGTCTGTCCGTGCTGGAGTACTTCATCTCCACGCACGGTGCCCGCAAGGGTCTCGCGGACACCGCCCTGCGTACCGCCGACTCGGGTTACCTGACCCGTCGTCTGGTGGACGTCTCGCAGGACGTCATCATCCGCGAGGAGGACTGCGGCACCGACCGCGCCATCCCGATGCAGATCGGCGAGCGGATCGACGGCAAGCTGGTCGTGCACGAGCACGCCGAGACCAGCGTGCACGCCCGGACGCTGGCCGACGACATCAAGGGGCCGGACGGCGTCGTCGTCGCCGAGCGGGGTCAGGACATCAACTCGATCCTGGTCGACAAGATCGTCGCCGCCGGGACGGAGACGGTCCGGGTGCGCAGCGTGCTCACCTGCGAGTCGAAGCTGGGCGTCTGCGGTGCGTGCTACGGCCGCTCGCTGCCGACCGGCAAGACCGTGGACGTCGGCGAGGCGGTCGGCATCATCGCCGCCCAGTCGATCGGTGAGCCGGGTACGCAGCTGACGATGCGTACCTTCCACACCGGTGGTGTCGCGGGTGAGGACATCACCCAGGGTCTGCCCCGTGTGCAGGAGATCTTCGAGGCCCGGGTCCCGAAGGGTAAGGCGCCCATCGCCGACACCCCGGGTCGGATCCGGATCGAGGACGGCGAGCGTTCGCGGAAGATCATCGTGGTGCCGGACGACGGCAGCGACGAGATCGTCTACGACAAGATCTCCAAGCGGGTCCGCCTGCGTACCCACGACGGCGGTCACGTCGCGGTCGGCGAGAAGCTGACCGAGGGCACCATCGACCCGCACGAGCTTCTGCGGATCATGGGTCCGCGGGCGGTCCAGGTCCACCTGACCAGTGAGGTCCAGGAGGTCTACCGCTCGCAGGGTGTGCTCATCCACGACAAGCACATCGAGATCATCATCCGCCAGATGCTCAAGCGGGTGACGGTCATCGACTCCGGCTCGACCGAGTTCCTGCCGGGCGTGCTGGTCGACCGGGCGCTGTTCGAGTCGGAGAACCGCCGACTCGTCTCCGAGGGCGGCGAGCCCGCCGCCGGCCGTCCGGTGCTGATGGGTATCACCAAGGCCTCGCTGGCCACCGACTCCTGGCTCTCGGCGGCCTCCTTCCAGGAGACCACCCGGGTGCTGACCGACGCGGCGATCAACTCGCGTAGCGACTCGCTCGTCGGCCTCAAGGAGAACGTGATCATCGGTAAGCTCATCCCGGCCGGTACGGGCATCAGCAAGTACCGCAACGTCCGGGTCGAGCCGACCGAGGAGGCGAAGGCCAAGGTCTACTCGATGACCGGCTACCCCGAGACCGACTACGGCTTCGGCCCGGCCAGCGGCCAGGCCGTTCCGCTGGACGACTTCGACTTCGGGTCGTACCGCTAGGCAGCATGATCGACGAGGCCCCCGGCACGCGCCGGGGGCCTCGTCGTGTCCGGGCCCGGGGTGGCCCGTGCGGGCGTCGCGGCGCGGCGGACCGGGGCATGATGGGGGCATGACGACCGCACCCGGGCAGGCGCCCGTCGCCCAGCCGGGGCCGCCCCGCCATCCGCTCGATCCGGACCCGGTCCGGGCCACGAAGGCGCGCGCGGTCTTCGCACTGGGCCTGATCGGCGCGTTGACCGGCCTGTTCATCGGCGGCATCGTGCCGGCCACGGTGGCGCTCCAGCTCGCGCGCCAGGCGCGCCGGGAGGCGTACGCCTCGGGGGGTTTCCTGACCGGCGCGGCCTGGCTGCGTCGGGGGGAGCGGCTGGCCTGGGCGGGCCTGGTGCTGGCCGCCGTCAGCGTGGTGGCCGCGGTGGTCCTCGGGGTGGTCCGGCTCGCCGACACGCCCTACGGGCAGGACTTCGCACCGAACGTGGACTAGCCCGACCGTCGGGGACGTGTCCGCGCCGGGCGCGGGCCGTCGGCCGGCGGCGGTAGCCTGGCCCGGGTGTCCGTCGCGCGGCGGTGGACGCCGACACGTCGACAGGAGGACCCGTGACGGAACCGGCGCGCCACCCCGGCGATCCCGTGGCGCCCCCCGCCGCGAATCCCGACGCCCCGCCCGGCGGGCAGTGGGCGCGGCCCGACACGGCCCAGAGCGGCCCGTCCGCGCCGGGCTACCCGCCGCCGGTGTCGCCCTGGGGTGCTCCGCCGGCTGCGGGGGAGCCGGGTCGGCTGTCCGTGTCGCCCTGGAGTGCCCCGCCGGCCGCGGGGGAGTCGGGTCCGTCGCCGGTGTCGCCCTGGGGCGCGGGGGAGTCGGGCCCGCCGTCCGTGTCGCCCGGGAGCACCTCGGCCGCGGTTCCGTCGCCGGCTCCGGGCTGGGGCCCGGGCCCGGCCGCCCCGCCCCCGCCCCCGCGCGAGGCCGCCCGGCCGCCGAAGCGGGTCGACCCGGTCGCGGGTACGCCGTTCGGCGTGGTGCACCTGGACGTGCCGCCGGTCACCTCCGGCCTGGCCGTGGGTTCGCTGGTTGCCGGCATCGTGTCGACCCTGGTCTCGCTGCTGGTGATCTGCGTCGGCGCGGTCGGCGGCGTGGGCGGCGCGTGGGCGGCCGGCGCGTTCACGGTGCTGGGCGTCCTGGCCGGCGCGGGCGCCGTCGTGGCCGGCCTGCTGGGGATGCGGCAGATCCGGCGCCCCGCGCCCCCGCCGGCGGTCCGGTTCACCGGGCGGGGCCTGGCGGTGGCCGGGGTCTGCTGTGGCGGCGCGGGGCTGGTGCTCAGCCTGCTCGGCCTGGGGCTGGCGTTGCTGCTGGGGCTCGGGTGACGGCCGTGCCCGCCCGGGGGGCCTGACCACCGCCGAGACGGGGTCGACGGGCCGCTCCACGGGGAAGCCGGTACACTGGGATCCGTAGGTGCCCACCACGGGCGGGTAGGCGCGACGGACTGGATCGGGCGGGCGGTGGACGCTCCGCCAGCCGCTCCGTTTTGACCTGTGCGGTTGTGGTAGGTACTCTTTCCCCTTGTGCCCGGGCAAGCCCGGGCAACTCGTGCGTGCGCTGGATCCGGTGAGCCGGAGATCGCGTGGGAGCACGACAAAGCCACAGAACCGGCGCGCGGCCTGCCGTGTGCCAGTGCAAGACCCGGTCGACACGCGCGAGCGTCGGCACCGGGACCGTGAGCTGGGCGACACGCCCGACCGCGGGTGCCGGGCCATCGCGAGGTGGCCCTGGTCGGAATGTAGGAGAGTCGGCCATCAGGTCGGCTACGGCAGACGGTGCGGCCGCCACCAGGCGGTCGAAGGGAGCGGAGAAACCCGGTGCCCACGATCCAGCAGCTGGTCCGAAAGGGCCGCCAGGCGAAGACGAGTAAGACCAAGACCCCGGCGCTGAAGGGTTCCCCTCAGCGGCGCGGCGTGAAGATCGTCCGCGGTTCGCTGGACACCCAGGGCGTCCGCAACCGTAAGCAGGCGCGCAGCCGTTACGGCGCGAAGAAGGAGAAGAGCTGACATGCCGCGCAAGGGACCCGCTCCGCGGAAGCCGCTGGTCGCTGACCCGGTGTACAACTCGCCGTTGGTCACCCAGCTGGTGAACAAGATCCTCCTGCGCGGTAAGCGTCAGCTCGCTGAGCGCATCGTCTACGCCGCCCTCGAGGGCTGCCGTGAGAAGTCCGGCACCGACCCGGTCGTCACCCTCAAGCGGGCGATGGACAACGTCAAGCCGACCCTCGAGGTGCGCAGCCGCCGCGTCGGTGGCGCCACCTACCAGGTTCCGGTCGAGGTGCGCCCCGCCCGGGCGACCACCCTGGGCCTGCGCTGGCTGGTCACCTACTCCCGCGCCCGTCGCGAGAAGACGATGATCGAGCGCCTGATGAACGAGCTGCTGGACGCGAGCAACGGCCTCGGTGCCGCCGTCAAGCGGCGCGAGGACACGCACAAGATGGCCGAGTCCAACAAGGCCTTCGCGCACTACCGCTGGTAACACCCTGGTTCCGGCGCCCTCGGGCGCCGGAACCGCCACCAGTTGTGTCGAGACGACGATAAGTAGGGATTGAAGTGGCCGCCGCAGACGCGCTCGCCAACGTACGCAACATCGGCATCATGGCCCACATCGATGCCGGTAAGACCACCACCACCGAGCGGATCCTGTTCTACACCGGCATCACGTACAAGATCGGTGAGGTCCACGAGGGCGGTGCCGTCATGGACTGGATGGAGCAGGAGCAGGAGCGTGGTATCACCATCACCTCCGCTGCTACCAAGTGTGAGTGGAAGGGCCACACGATCCAGATCATCGACACGCCCGGCCACGTCGACTTCACGGTCGAGGTCGAGCGTTCGCTGCGGGTGCTGGACGGCGCGGTCGCGGTCTACGACGGTGTCGCCGGCGTGGAGCCGCAGACGGAGAACGTCTGGCGGCAGGCGGACAAGTACAACGTCCCCCGGATGTGCTTCGTCAACAAGCTCGACCGGACCGGTGCCGACTTCTTCCGCTGCGTGCAGATGATGATCGACCGGCTGAACGCCACCCCGCTGGTGCTCCAGATCCCGATCGGCGCCGAGTCCGACTTCATCGGCGTCGTCGACCTGGTCGAGATGCGCGCCCTCACCTGGCGCGGCGAGACCCAGAAGGGTGAGGACTACGCGGTCGAGGAGATCCCGGCCGACCTCGCCGACTCCGCCGCCGAGTGGCGCGAGAAGCTGGTGGAGACCCTGGCCGACGTCGACGACGCGGTGATGGAGAAGTACCTGGAGGGCGAGGAGATCTCCGTCGAGGAGATCAAGGCCGCCATCCGCCGGGCCACCATCGGCGGCAAGGCCAACCCGGTCCTCACCGGCACCGCCTTCAAGAACAAGGGCATCCAGCCGATGCTCGACGCGGTCGTCGCGTACCTGCCGTCGCCGCTGGACATCCCGGCGATCGAGGGTACGGCCACCGACGGCGAGACCCCGATGCAGCGCAAGCCGTCGAAGTCGGAGCCCTTCTCGGGCCTCGCCTTCAAGATCCAGACGGACAAGCACCTCGGCAAGCTCACCTACGTCCGGATCTACTCCGGCACGCTCGAGTCCGGCTCCCAGGTGGTCAACTCCACCAAGGACCGCAAGGAGCGGATCGGCAAGATCTACCAGATGCACGCCAACAAGCGGGAAGAGCGCAGCTCGGCCCAGGCTGGCGACATCATCGCGGTGCAGGGTCTGAAGCAGACCACCACCGGTGACACGCTGTGCGACCCGGCGAACCCGGTCATCCTGGAGTCGATGACCTTCCCGGAGCCGGTCATCGAGGTCGCCATCGAGCCGAAGACCAAGGCCGACCAGGAGAAGCTCAGCACCGCCATCCAGCGGCTGGCCGAGGAGGACCCGACCTTCCGCGTCAAGCTGGACGACCAGACCGGTCAGACGGTCATCTCCGGCATGGGCGAGCTGCACCTGGACATCCTGGTCGACCGGATGCGCCGCGAGTTCAACGTCGAGGCCAACATCGGCAAGCCGCAGGTGGCCTACCGCGAGACCATCCGCCGCAAGGTGGAGAAGGTCGAGTACACCCACAAGAAGCAGACCGGTGGTTCCGGCCAGTACGCCCGGGTGATCATCAGCCTGGAGCCGCTGCCGCTGGGCAACGACGCACCGACCTACGAGTTCGCCAACGCGGTGACCGGTGGCCGTATCCCCCGGGAGTTCATCCCGTCGGTGGACGCGGGCGCCCAGGACGCCATGCAGTACGGCATCCTCGCCGGCTTCCCCCTGGTGGGCGTCAAGCTCACCCTGGTGGACGGCCAGTACCACGAGGTCGACTCGTCGGAAATGGCGTTCAAGATCGCCGGCTCGATGGCGATGAAGGAGGCGGCCCGCAAGGCCGACCCCGCACTCCTCGAGCCGATGATGGCCGTTGAGGTCACCACTCCTGAGGAGAACATGGGTGACGTCATCGGCGACCTCAACTCCCGCCGCGGCATCATCCAGGCGATGGAGGAGCGCAGCGGCGCCCGCGTCGTCAAGGCTCTGGTGCCGTTGTCGGAGATGTTCGGCTACGTCGGCGACCTGCGGTCGAAGACCCAGGGCCGGGCTAGCTACAGCATGCAGTTCGACTCCTACGCCGAGGTTCCGTCCTCGGTCGCGAAGGAGATCATCGCCAAGGCGACGGGTGAGTGATCCTCACCTGACGTGATCGATGATCCGGGGCGGTCGCGGGAGGGTGCTCCCCGCCCGCGACCACCTCGGTCGGGATGCGTGAGACCGGGCCTGTAGGCTTCATCGCCGCAGAACCCACCAAAGCTCTCCGGCCGTCAGGCCGGAAAGGCTGTCGACAGAGTCCTAAGCGCCGACCGGCGCGCCGGGGCGAACGAACCAAGAAGTCCACAGGAGGACCCAGTGGCGAAGGCGAAGTTCGAGCGGACTAAGCCGCACGTCAACATCGGCACCATTGGTCACATCGACCACGGTAAGACGACGCTGACGGCGGCCATCACCAAGGTCCTGCACGACCAGTACCCGGACCTGAACCCGTACACGCCGTTCGACGAGATCGACAAGGCGCCGGAGGAGAAGGCCCGCGGCATCACGATCTCCATCGCGCACGTCGAGTACCAGACCGAGGCGCGGCACTACGCGCACGTCGACTGCCCCGGTCACGCCGACTACATCAAGAACATGATCACCGGTGCCGCGCAGATGGACGGCGCGATCCTGGTGGTTGCGGCGACCGACGGCCCGATGCCGCAGACCCGCGAGCACGTGCTGCTGGCCCGCCAGGTCGGCGTGCCGTACATCGTCGTGGCGCTCAACAAGAGCGACATGGTCGACGACGAGGAGCTCCTGGAGCTCGTCGAGCTCGAGGTCCGTGAGCTGCTGTCGAACCAGGACTACCCGGGCGACGACCTGCCGGTCGTGCGGGTCTCGGCGCTGAAGGCCCTCGAGGGTGACCCCGAGTGGACCGGCAAGCTGCTGGACCTGATGACCGCGGTCGACACCGCGATCCCGCAGCCGGAGCGCGAGACCGAGAAGCCGTTCCTCATGCCCATCGAGGACGTCTTCACGATCACCGGTCGTGGCACGGTCGTCACCGGCCGCGCCGAGCGTGGCGTGCTCAAGCCGAACGAGGAGGTGGAGATCGTCGGCATCCGCGAGAAGTCGATGAAGACCACCTGCACCGGCATCGAGATGTTCCGCAAGCTGCTCGACGAGGCCCGCGCGGGCGAGAACGTCGGTCTGCTGCTGCGTGGCATCAAGCGCGAGGACGTCGAGCGCGGCATGGTCGTCATCAAGCCGGGCACCACGACCCCGCACACGGAGTTCGAGGCGACGGTCTACATCCTCTCCAAGGAGGAGGGTGGCCGCCACACCCCGTTCTTCCAGAACTACCGTCCGCAGTTCTACTTCCGGACCACGGACGTCACCGGTGTCGTCACCCTCCCCGAGGGCACCGAGATGGTCATGCCGGGTGACAACACCACCATGACGGTGAAGCTGATCCAGCCCATCGCCATGGAGGAGAACCTCAAGTTCGCGATCCGCGAGGGTGGCCGCACCGTCGGCGCCGGGTTCGTCACCAAGATCATCAAGTGAGCTAGGTAACCCCGATTAGACCCGCCGCCGGTCGTGCGGCATACTAGTCAGGTTGCGTAACGACAGTTCGCTGCCTGTGTTCGGCTTTCGCTGAACCTCCGGGTGGCAGAGCAGTCGAGCGTAGGGTGGTTGGCGGCCAGTCCGCCAACCACCCTCGCGCGGCGTTCAGGTCGCGGTAGTGCGATCGGCGCCTTGACCCACCGCGCGGTCAGAGTCGCTCCGGAGTCCCGGGGCGGAGCCTGGCCCGAGGGCGCGACACGCCCGACCGCGGGGGTCGGCGAAGTGGGCCTGTGCCAGCCGGTACAGGCGCCCGCAACACAGCGGCATCGAGAGAAGGAACAGAAGCCACCATGGCGGGACAGAAGATCCGCATCCGGCTCAAGGCCTATGACCACGAGGTCGTCGACTCCTCGGCTCGGAAGATCGTCGAGACGGTGACGCGTACCGGGGCGCAGGTCGCGGGCCCGGTGCCGCTGCCCACGGAGATCAACCGTTTCTGCGTTATCCGCTCGCCGCACAAGTACAAGGACTCGCGCGAGCACTTCGAGATGCGCACGCACAAGCGGCTGATCGACATCATCGACCCGACCCCGAAGACGGTCGACTCGCTCATGCGCCTCGACCTGCCGGCTGGCGTCGACATCGAGATCAAGCTGTAGGGACCGGACAAATGGACAGGCAAGTCAAGGGGATCCTGGGCGCAAAGCTCGGCATGACCCAGGTCTGGGACAACAACCGTGTTGTCCCGGTGACCGTGGTCGAGGCCGGCCCGTGCGTCATCAGCCAGGTTCGTAGCGCCGACAAGGACGGTTACTCCGCGGTCCAGCTGGCGTACGGCACGATCGACCCGCGCAAGGTCAAGAAGCCGATCAGCGGGCACTACGCGAAGGCCGACGTCGCGCCGCGGCGCCACATCGTCGAGCTGCGCACGAGCGACGCCACCGACTACTCGCTGGGCCAGGAGGTCACGGTCGAGGAGTTCCCGGCGGGGATGTCGATCGACGTGACCGGCAAGACCAAGGGCAAGGGCTACGCCGGCCCGATGAAGCGGCACGGCTTCCACGGTCTGCGCGCCAGCCACGGTGTCGAGCGCAAGCACCGCTCGCCCGGCTCCATCGGCGCCTGCGCCACCCCGGGTCGTGTCTTCAAGGGCACCCGGATGGCCGGCCGGATGGGTGGCGTGCGCTACACCGTCCAGAACCTGACCGTCCAGGCGGTCGACACCGAGAACAACCTCCTGCTCGTCCGTGGCGCCATTCCCGGCCCCAAGGGCGCGCTGGTCCTGGTCCGTACCGCGGCCAAGACCAAGGCGAAGAAGGGCGGTGCGGCCAAGTGACCACCGTTGACGTCCTCACCGTCGAAGGCTCCAAGAGCGGCTCCGTCGAGCTGCCCGCCGACATCTTCGACGTCCAGGCGAACGTCGCGCTGATGCACCAGGTCGTGGTGGCTCAGCTCGCGGCTGCCCGGCAGGGCACGCACAAGGTCAAGACCCGCGGCGAGGTCGCCGGCGGCGGCAAGAAGCCGTACAAGCAGAAGGGCACCGGTCGCGCCCGGCAGGGCTCGATCCGCGCGCCGCAGTTCGCCGGCGGTGGCGTCGTGCACGGCCCCGTGCCGCGCGACTACAGCCAGCGGACCCCGAAGAAGATGAAGGCCGCCGCCCTGCGTGGCGCCCTCTCCGACCGGGCCCGCGCCGGACAGGTGCACGTCGTCGAGGCGTTCGTCTCGGGCGAGAAGCCGTCGACGAAGGCCGCTCTGGCCACGCTGGCGAAGCTGACCGAGGCCCGTCGGGTCCTGGTCGTGCTGAGCAGCACCGACGAGCTGAACTGGGTGTCGCTGCGCAACGAGCCGCGGGTGCACCTGATCGAGGCCGGCCAGCTCAACACGTACGACGTGCTGGTGGCCGACGACGTGGTCTTCACCAAGGACGCCCTGGACGAGTTCCTGGGTGTTCCCGCCGAGACCACCGAGGAGGGTGGCAAGTGAGCACGATCGCCGACCCGCGCGACATCATCGTGGCGCCGGTCGTCTCGGAGAAGAGCTACAGCGAGCTGAACCGCAACTGGTACACCTTCCTGGTGCACCCGGACGCGAACAAGACCGAGATCAAGATCGCGATCCAGCAGATCTTCGGCGTCCGCGTCCTGACGGTCAACACGCTCAACCGCCAGGGCAAGCGCAAGCGGACCAAGACCGGTTTCGGGCAGCGTAAGGCCACCAAGCGGGCGATCGTGAAGCTGGCTGACGGTGACCGTATCGAGGCCTTCGGCGGCCCGGTCAGCTGAGGGGTGTAGACAATGGCTATCCGTAAGTACAAGCCGACGACGCCGGGCCGGCGTGGCTCCAGCGTCGCCGACTTCGCTGAGATCACCCGGTCGACGCCCGAGAAGTCGCTGCTGGCTCCGCTGCCGAAGAAGGGCGGGCGTAACGCCCACGGCCGGATCACCACGCGGCACCACGGTGGCGGTCACAAGCGCCAGTACCGTCTGATCGACTTCAAGCGGGTCGACAAGGACGGCGTGCCGGCGAAGGTCGCCCACATCGAGTACGACCCGAACCGCACCGCGCGCATCGCGCTGCTGCACTACGCCGACGGCGAGAAGCGCTACATCATCGCGCCGAAGGACCTGAAGCAGGGCGACCGCGTCGAGTCCGGCCCGGGCGCCGACATCAAGCCCGGCAACAACCTGCCGCTGCGCAACATCCCGGTCGGTACCACCATCCACAACGTGGAGCTGCGTCCGGGTGGCGGCGCCAAGCTGGCCCGCTCGGCCGGCGTCGGCATCCAGCTGCTCGGCCGTGAGGGCGTGTACGCGACCCTGCGTATGCCGTCCGGCGAGATCCGGCGGGTCGACGTCCGCTGCCGCGCCAGCATCGGCGAGATCGGCAACGCCGACCAGTCGAACATCAACTGGGGCAAGGCCGGCCGCATGCGGTGGAAGGGCAAGCGCCCGACCGTCCGTGGTGTCGCGATGAACCCGGTCGACCACCCGCACGGTGGTGGTGAGGGTAAGACCTCCGGTGGTCGCCACCCGGTCAACCCGCAGGGTAAGCCCGAGGGCCGCACCCGTCGTAAGGGCCAGCCGAGTGACCGGCTGATCGTCCGCCGCCGCTACGCCACGCGTAAGCGCGGCTGAGGGAGATAAGACATGCCTCGCAGCCTGAAGAAGGGCCCGTTCATCGACGACCACCTGCTCAAGAAGGTGGAGACGCAGAACGAGAAGGGCTCGAAGAACGTCATCAAGACCTGGTCGCGGCGCTCGACGATCATCCCGGAGATGCTGGGCCACACGATCGCCGTGCACGACGGACGCAAGCACGTCCCCGTGTTCGTGACTGAGGCGATGGTCGGGCACAAGCTCGGCGAGTTCGCGCTGACCCGCACGTTCAAGGGTCACGAGAAGGACGACCGGAAGAGCCGTCGGCGCTGACGCCGCGGGCATACGGATAGAGGAACAAGGGGTTACAGCGATGCCAGGAAAGGGCGACGCTCCGGTGCTTCCGGGCGCGCGGGCGGTTGCGCGGCACGTGCGCATCTCGCCGATGAAGGCGCGCCGGGTGGTCAACCTCGTCCGCGGCCTGCCCGCGAAGGAGGCGCTCACGGTGCTGCAGTTCGCGCCGCAGGCTGCGAGCGAGCAGGTGTACAAGGTGCTCGCTAGCGCGATCGCCAACGCGGAGAACAACGAGCGGCTGGACCCCGACGCGCTGCTCGTCAGCGAGGCGTACGTCGACGAGGGCCCGACCATGAAGCGGTTCCAGCCGCGGGCGCAGGGCCGGGCGTACCGGATCCGCAAGCGCACCTGCCACATCACCGTCGCGGTCGAGGCGGTGGCGCCGGCCGCGCCGAAGAAGGCGGCCGCGAAGAAGGCGGCCCCGGCGAAGCAGGCGGAGCCGGCCGAGACGGCCGAGACGCAGAGCAAGACGGAGGGCGCCGAGTAATGGGTCAGAAGGTTCACCCGCACGGGTTCCGGCTCGGCATCTCGACCGACTGGAAGTCCCGCTGGTTCGCGGACAAGCTCTACAAGGACTACATCGGCGAGGACGTCAAGATCCGCCGCATGATGTCCAAGGGCCTCGAGCGCGCCGGCATCTCCAAGGTCGACATCGAGCGCACCCGGGACCGGGTCCGCGTCGACATCCACACCGCCCGGCCGGGCATCGTCATCGGCCGTAAGGGTGCGGAGGCCGACCGGATCCGCGGCGAGCTCGAGAAGCTGACCGGCAAGCAGGTCCAGCTGAACATCATCGAGGTGAAGAACCCCGAGTCGGACGCGCAGCTCGTCGCACAGGGTGTGGCCGAGCAGCTCTCCAGCCGGGTCAGCTTCCGTCGGGCGATGCGCAAGGCCATGCAGTCCGCGATGAAGAACCCGGTCTGCAAGGGCATCCGGGTCCAGGTCTCGGGCCGGCTCGGCGGTGCCGAGATGAGCCGGACCGAGTTCTACCGCGAGGGCCGGGTCCCGCTGCACACGCTGCGGGCCAACATCGAGTACGGCTTCTTCGAGGCCCGTACGAGCTTCGGCCGGATCGGCGTGAAGGTCTGGATCTACAAGGGCGACGCGGTGCCGGGTCGGGAGACTCCGGCCGAGGCGCCGTCGCGTCCGCGCCGTGACCGTGGCGACCGCCCCGAGCGGCCGCGCCGTGGCCGGTCCGGCTCGTCCGGCACGACCGCCGGCGGTACCGAGGCCGGCCGGGCCGCCGCCGCGACGACCATCGCGCAGCAGGCCGAGACGCCGAGTGGGGACGCGGTGGATCCCGCCGCCGTCGCCGCCGCGGCAGAAACGCAGCAGGAGGGCTGACAGATGCTGATGCCGCGCAAGCCCCCGAAGGGCTTCCGCAAGCCGCACCACCCGGACCGCAGTGGCGCGTCCAAGGGTGGTAACCGGGTGGTGTTCGGCGAGTTCGGGATCCAGGCTCTCGAGCCGGCGTACGTGACGAACCGCCAGATCGAGTCGGCGCGTATCGCGATGACCCGCCACATCAAGCGTGGTGGCAAGGTCTGGATCACGATCTTCCCGGACCAGGCTCTCACCAAGAAGCCGGCGGAAACCCGGATGGGTTCCGGTAAGGGCTCGCCCGAGTGGTGGGTCGCCAACGTCAAGCCGGGGCGGGTTCTCTTCGAGATGTCCTTCCCCAACGAGCAGATCGCGCGAGAGGCGATGCGTCGCGCGATCCACAAGCTCCCGATGAAGTGCCGCATTGTTACGCGCGAAGTGGGTGAATCCTGATGGCAGCGGGCGTTAAGGCCTCCGAGCTGCGTGAGCTCTCCGAGGAGGAGCTGGTCACGAAGCTGCGCGAGGCCAAGGCGGAGCTGTTCAACCTCCGCGTGCAGGCCGCGACCGGCCAGCTGGACAACAACCGGCGGCTGCAGGTCATCCGTCGGGAGATCGCCCGGATCTACACGATCATGCGTGAGCGCGAGCTGGGTCTCTCGGCCGCGCCGACTGAGGTGACTGCATCATGAGCGAGAACACCACCACCGCCGCCGCGCGGGCCCGCCGCAAGGTGCGTGAGGGCCTCGTGGTCAGCGACAAGATGGAAAAGACCGTCGTCGTCGAGGTCGAGGACCGGGTCAAGCACGCGCTGTACGGCAAGATCATGCGCCGTACGCGCAAGTTGAAGGTGCACGACGAGCAGAACACCGCCGGCATCGGCGACCGGGTCATGATCATGGAAACCCGGCCGCTGTCCGCCACGAAGCGGTGGCGGCTCGTGGAGATCCTGGAAAAGGCCAAGTAGCGAAGGCTCGAGCTCGCCCGGCGTCAGTCGGGCGCGGGTTCCGCCAGGCTCCGGCCGCCGTGCGCGGCCGGAGAACCGGCAGACATAGGAGATAGACGTGATTCAGCAGGAGTCGCGACTGCGCGTCGCCGACAACACGGGTGCCCGGGAGATCCTGTGCATCCGGGTTCTCGGTGGCTCCGGTCGGCGCTACGCGAGTATCGGCGACGTCATCGTGGCCACCGTCAAGGACGCGATCCCGGGTGCCGGTGTGAAGAAGGGCGACGTCGTCAAGGCCGTCGTCGTTCGCACCGCCAAGGAGAGGCGGCGGCCGGACGGTTCGTACATCCGCTTCGACGAGAACGCCGCCGTCATCATCAAGGACGGCGGAGACCCGCGCGGTACCCGCATCTTCGGCCCGGTGGGCCGGGAACTGCGGGACAAGCGGTTCATGAAGATCATCTCTCTCGCGCCGGAGGTGTTGTGACCGTGAAGGTCAAGAAGGGCGACACGGTCGTCGTCATCGCCGGCAAGGACAAGGGTGCCAAGGGCAAGGTCATCGCGGCCTACCCGCGGCAGGACAAGGTCCTGGTCGAGGGCGTGAACCGGGTCAAGAAGCACACCCGCATCAGCACCACCCAGCGTGGCGCCAAGACCGGTGGCATCGTCACCCAGGAGGCCCCGATCCACGTCTCGAACGTGCAGGTCCTGGACTCCGACGGCAAGCCGACCCGCGTCGGTTACCGGATCGACGACAACGGCCAGAAGGTCCGCATCGCGCGTAGCACCGGTAAGGACCTGTGATGACCACGGCTACCGAAACCAAGACCATGCCGCGCCTCAAGGAGCGGTACCGCAACGAGATCGTGGCGCAGCTGCAGGAGCAGCACCAGTTCGGCAACCCGATGCAGGTGCCGCGGCTCGTCAAGATCGTCGTCAACATGGGTGTCGGCGAGGCTGCCCGGGACGCCAAGCTGATCGACGGCGCCGTCCGGGACCTGGCCACCATCACCGGCCAGAAGCCGCAGGTGCGGCGGGCGACCAAGTCCATCGCGCAGTTCAAGCTCCGCGAGGGCATGCCGATCGGTGCGAAGGTGACCCTTCGCGGCGACCGGATGTGGGAGTTCCTGGACCGGCTGCTGTCGATCGCGCTGCCGCGTATCCGTGACTTCCGCGGTCTGGACGGGCGCAAGCTCGACGGGCACGGCAACTACACGTTCGGTCTGACCGAGCAGTCGGTGTTCCACGAGATCGACCAGGACAAGATCGATCGGCAGCGGGGCATGGACATCACGGTGGTCACGACCGCCACGACCGACGACGAGGGCCGGGCGCTGCTCAAGCTCCTGGGCTTCCCGTTCAAGGAGAACTGAGATGGCCAAGAAGGCGCTGATCATCAAGGCGGCCGCGAAGCCGAAGTTCTCGGTTCGCGCGTACACCCGCTGCCAGCGGTGCGGGCGCCCCAAGGCGGTCTACCGCAAGTTCGGTCTCTGCCGGGTCTGCATCCGGGAGATGGCCCACCGCGGTGAGCTGCCGGGCGTGTCCAAGGCTTCCTGGTAAGGGCGACCGCGTCCCGGCCTTCGGGCCGGGACCCCTTGCACCGATCACGTATTGCTCTTCGCCGTAGGCCCGGGCGCATCGCCTCGGGAACCCCGGCGAGAAAGGCTGACGAAATCCATGACGATGACCGACCCGATCGCAGACATGCTCACGCGTCTGCGTAACGCCAACCAGGCGTACCACGACCGGGTGACGATGCCCTACTCGAAGATCAAGGCGAACATCGCCGAGGTCCTCAAGGCCGAGGGCTACATCGCCACCTGGTCGGTCGAGGAGCCCGAGGAGGGCGCCGTCGGCAAGCGACTGGTCGTCGAGCTGAAGTACGGCCAGAACCGGGAGCGGAGCCTGGCCGGCATCAAGCGCGTGTCCAAGCCCGGTCTGCGGGTTTACGCCAAGTCGGACGGGCTCCCGCGGGTGCTCGGCGGGCTGGGCGTGGCGATCATTTCGACGTCCCAGGGGCTGCTCACCGACCGGCAGGCCCGCAAGCGGAGCGTTGGCGGGGAAGTCCTCGCCTTCGTCTGGTAACGGGAGACAGGTAGAAATGTCGCGTATTGGACGTAAGTCGATCCCGGTGCCAGCCGGCGTCGACATCACGATCGACGGGCAGACCGTCAAGGTCAAGGGCCCGAAGGGCGAGCTCTCGCACACCCTGGCCGAGCCGATCACGATCGACCGGGCCGAGGACGGGCAGCTGAACGTCAACCGCCCGAACGACGAGCGCAAGGCCAAGGAACTGCACGGCCTCAGCCGTACCCTGGTCGCCAACATGATCGTCGGCGTCACCGAGGGCTACCGCAAGAGCCTGGAGATCGCCGGCACCGGTTACCGCGTGACCGCCAAGGGCAAGGACCTGGAGTTCGCGCTCGGGTTCTCGCACCCGGTGCACGTGCCGGCGCCGGACGGCATCACCTTCACGGTGGAGAAGCCGACGCTGTTCCACGTGGCCGGCATCGACAAGCAGCTCGTCGGTGAGGTTGCCGCCAACATCCGGAAGATCCGCCCGCCGGAGCCCTACAAGGGCAAGGGCGTGAAGTACCAGGGCGAGGTCATCCGCCGCAAGGCTGGAAAGGCAGGTAAGAAGTGAGCGCCACGCTGCTCAAGCGCCGCCGCGGCGTCGCCGCCAAGCGTGCCGTCGGGCGTGCGCGCCGGCACTTCCGGGTCCGCAAGAACGTCAGCGGCACCGCCGAGCGTCCCCGCCTCGTGGTCACCCGCTCCCTGCGGCACATCGTCGCCCAGATCGTGGACGACACCAAGGGGCACACCCTGGCGTCGGCCTCGACCCTGGACGCCTCGCTGCGCGGCACGGAGGGCGACAAGAGCGCCCTGGCCGGCAAGGTCGGCGCGCTGCTCGCCGAGCGCGCCAAGGCCGCCGGCGTCTCCAAGGTCGTCTTCGACCGCGGTGGCAACCGGTACGCGGGGCGGGTCGCCGCGCTTGCCGACGCCGCCCGCGAAGCCGGGCTCGAGTTCTAGAAACCCCGTCACGAGAGAGAAGGAAGGCTGCTGATGCCAGGTCAACAGCGCCGTGGCGGCGGGTCCGGTGGCAACGAGGGTGGTCGCCGCGACAACCGCCGTGAGGGCGGCCGCGGAAACGCGCCCGTCGAGAAGACCCCGCACCTCGAGCGGGTCGTCGCGATCAACCGCGTCGCCAAGGTCGTGAAGGGTGGTCGTCGCTTCAGCTTCACCGCCCTGGTGATCGTGGGCGACGGCGACGGCACCGTCGGTGTGGGCTACGGAAAGGCCAAGGAGGTGCCCGCGGCGATCGCCAAGGGCGTCGAGGAGGCCAAGAAGCACTTCTTCAAGGTGCCGCGCATCGCCTCCTCCATCCCGCACCCGGTGACGGGTGAGGCGGCGGCCGGCGTGGTGCTGCTCAAGCCGGCTTCCGCCGGTACGGGTGTCATCGCCGGTGGTCCGGTGCGCGCCGTGCTGGAGTGCGCGGGTATCCACGACGTGCTCTCCAAGAGCCTCGGTTCGTCGAACCCGATCAACATCGTGCACGCCACCGTGGCGGCGCTGAAGGGGCTCGAGTCCCCCGAGGCCGTCGCCGCCCGTCGTGGTCTGCCGGTCGAGGACGTCGCGCCGGCCGCCATGCTGGCGTCGCGGGCGGGGGTGGCTTCCTGATGGCTCGCCTGAAGGTCACCCAGGTCCGGTCCGAGATCGGGACCAAGCAGAACCAGCGTGACTCGCTGCGTTCGCTCGGTCTCAAGCGGATCAACGACGTGGTGGTCAAGGAGGACCGTCCGGAGATCCGCGGCATGATCTTCACGGTCAACCACCTCGTGAAGGTCGAGGAGGTCGAGTAATGACGATCAAGGTCCACCACCTGCGCCCGGCGCCCGGTGCCAAGACCGCGAAGACCCGCGTGGGTCGCGGTGAGGGCTCCAAGGGCAAGACCGCCGGTCGCGGTACCAAGGGCTCCAAGGCCCGCAAGAACATCTCGGCGGCGTTCGAGGGTGGGCAGATGCCCATCCACATGCGCCTGCCGAAGATGAAGGGCTTCAAGAACAAGTTCAAGGTGGTCTTCCAGGTGGTCAACCTGGACCGGCTCGCCGAACTGTTCCCGAACGGCGGCCAGGTCGGCCCCGTCGAGCTGGTCGAGGCCGGCGCGGTCCGCAAGGGCCACCCGGTCAAGGTCCTCGGCACCGGGGACCTGGGCGGGGTCGCTCTCCAGGTGTCGGCGCACGCGTTCAGCGCGTCGGCCAAGGAGAAGATCACCGCCGCCGGTGGCTCGGTCACCGAGCTGTAAGGGCTGTACGACCCGTGGCGCCCGCTCAGTTGTCGCAACTGGGCGGGCGCCATGGTCTGCCTGGCATGTGTGCGCCGGGTAACATCGGATTCGGTTTATGTAGCCGGGCACATCTGCCCGGACCGGGATCGGGCTGTTAGAGTCCCTTCCCAGCCATGGATATCGGGCACTCGCCCGGCACCCACCCGCCCCGCCAGGGATCACCGGCGGCCCGCCTCGCGCAGGAGGAAGAAGTTGCTGTCCGCCTTTCTCAGTGCGTTCCGTACGCCTGACCTGCGCAAGAAGCTGCTGTTCACAGTAGGCATCATCGCGGTCTACCGGCTCGGGGCGACGCTGCCCAGCCCGGGTGTCTCGTACGGCAACGTCCAGAAGTGCATCGACGCCATGGAGAACGGCTCCACCGGCGTGATGAACCTGCTCAACCTCTTCTCCGGCGGAGCGCTGCTGCAGCTCTCGGTCTTCGCGCTGGGCATCATGCCCTACATCACCGCGTCGATCATCCTGCAGCTGCTGACCGTGGTGATCCCCCGGCTGGAGCAGCTCCGCAAGGAGGGCCAGTCCGGCCAGGCGAAGATCACCCAGTACACCCGCTACCTGACCCTGGGTCTGGGTGTCCTCCAGGCGTCGGCGTTCGTGGCGCTGGCCCGCTCCGGGCAGCTCTTCAACAACCAGTGCGACCAGTTCCCGATCATCCCCGAGGGGACCGGGATCCCGGACTGGCTGACCCTCAGCCTCCTGGTCATGACGATGACCGCCGGCACCGGCGTGGTGATGTGGCTCGGCGAGCTGATCACCGACCGGGGCGTCGGCAACGGCATGTCCGTCCTGATCTTCACCTCGATCGCCGCCCGGCTTCCCAGCGAGGGCTGGCAGATCAAGCAGACGGGCGGCTGGGGCAAGTTCCTGCTCGTCATCGCGCTGGTCCTGGTGGTCATCACCGCGGTCACCTTCATCGAGCAGGCGCAGCGCCGCATCCCGGTGCAGTACGCCAAGCGCATGATCGGCCGGCGGATGTACGGCGGCACCTCGACCTACATCCCGCTGAAGGTCAACCAGGCGGGTGTCATCCCGGTCATCTTCGGCTCGTCGCTGCTCTACCTGCCCCAGCTGGCGCTGCAGTTCTTCGACCAGAACAACCCGGGCAAGACCCAGACGTGGATCCAGAACAACCTGGTCGACCCGACCAGCCCGATCTACATCGCGGTCTACTTCCTGCTGATCATCTTCTTCACCTACTTCTACGTCTCGATCACGTTCAACCCGACCGAGGTCGCGGACAACATGAAGAAGTACGGCGGCTTCGTGCCGGGCATCCGCCCCGGCAAGCCGACCGCCGACTACCTCGACTTCATCCTCAGCCGGATCACGCTGCCCGGCGCCCTCTACCTGGGCATCATCTCGATCCTGCCGAACTTCTTCTTCATATGGCTGGACAAGCAGCAGTACCTGAACTTCCCGTTCGGCGGCACCGCTGTGCTGATCATGGTCGGCGTCGGTCTGGAGACCACGAAGCAGATCGAGAGCCAACTCATGCAGCGGAACTACGAAGGGTTCCTGCGGTAGATGAGACTCGTTCTGGTTGGCCCGCCGGGTGCGGGCAAGGGCACGCAGGCCGAGTTCATCGCCGCGCACCTCTCGGTCCCGAAGATCTCGACCGGTGACATCTTCCGGTCGAACGTCTCGCAGGGCACGCCGCTCGGCGTCGAGGCGAAGCGCTACATGGACGCCGGTGAGCTGGTGCCCGACGAGGTCACCATCAACATGGTGCGGGACCGGCTCGCCGAGCCGGACGCCTCGGAGGGCTTCCTGCTCGACGGTTTCCCGCGGACCACGCCGCAGGCCGCCGCGCTGGACAAGCTCCTCGCCGACCTCGGCACCGCGCTGGACCTGGTGCTGGAGCTGGTCGTCGACGACGACGAGGTGATCCGGCGGCTCTCCGGCCGGCGTACCTGCCGGGGCTGCGGCAAGATCTGGCACGTCGAGTTCGACGCCACCACCCGTGAGGGCATCTGCGACCGGTGCGGCGCCGAGCTGTTCCAGCGCGACGACGACAAGCCGGAGACCATCGCCACCCGCCTGCGGGAGTACGCGGACAAGACCGCGCCGTTGGTCGACTACTACGGCGCCCAGGGCAAGCTGGTGGGCATCGACGCCACCGGCCCGGTGGAGGACGTCACGGTCCGCGCCATCGACGCCCTGCGGTCGTACGGCGGCTGACGTCCCGCCGGTCCCCGGCGGATAGAGTGCGAAGAGCGGGGTACGTGCGACGTGCCCCGCTCTTCGGCATCGGCAACGAAAGGTAACGGCTCCATGCGTCGTCCCCAGCTGGACATCCAGCTGAAGACCCCTGACCAGATCGAGAAGATGCGCGCCGCCGGGCTGGTGGTCGCCGAGGCGCTGCGTCGGATGCGGGAGGCGGTCGCCCCCGGGGTCAGCACCGCCGACCTGGACGCCATCGCCGAGTCGACCATCCGCGAGGCGGGTGCCGTCCCCTCGTTCAAGGGCTACCACGGCTTCCCCGCCTCGATCTGTTCGTCCGTCAACGAGCAGGTCGTGCACGCGATCCCGTCGGCGCAGCAGGTGCTCCGCGACGGCGACCTGATCTCCATCGACTGCGGTGCCGTGCTCGACGGCTGGCACGGCGACGCCGCCATCACCGCCGGCGTGGGCGAGGTCGATCCGGCGCTGCTGAAGATGGCGTCGGTGGCCGAGGACGCCATGTGGGCGGGCATCGCGGCGGCGGCCCGCGGCGCGGCCAGCGGCAAGGGCCGGCTCACCGACATCTCGCACGCCGTGGAGGACGCGGTCCGCAAGGGCGGGCGGTACGGCATCGTCGACGGCTACGGCGGGCACGGCATCGGCACCGAGATGCATCAGGACCCGCACGTGCTCAACCACGGGCGGCCTGGCAAGGGGCCCCGCCTGGTGCCGGGCATGGCGCTGGCCATCGAGCCGATGATCACGATGGGCTCGCCCCGGACGGTCGAACTCTCCGACGGCTGGACCGTGATCACCCGGGACCGGTCGATGGCGGTGCACGTCGAGCACACGATGGCGCTGCTTCCGGACGGCGTCTGGGTGCTGACCGCACCGGACGGCGGACGCGCCCGGCTGGGCGAGCTGGTCACCTCCCGCCAGCCGGCCGACTCGCCCGCGCGCTGAGCCCCCGACCCGCCGTCCGGGCCGGCACCCGAGCTGTCCGGGCCGGCACCCGGGCCGTCCGGAGCGGTCGGCGCGGCAGGCCCCGGGTGGAGGGGCGGTGGCATGCTTGCGGGCATGGAGGGACGCGACGGGATGCGGGCCGCCGACGCCGACCGCCAGGCCGTGGCGGAGCGGCTGCGGGTGGCCGTCGACGAGGGCCGGCTGGACCTGCACGAGTACGACGAGCGGTTGCAGCGGGCGTACGCCTCGCGTACGTACGGCGAGTTGGACGCGCTGGTGACCGACCTGCCGGCGCCGGCGGCCCCGGCGGCGTCGGAGCTCGCCACGAGGCCGGACGCCGTCCCCGCGCCGTCGGACGCCGTCCCCGCGCGGCCGGAAGGTGCCCGGTCGTCGTCGGTGACGGCCCGGTGGTTGGCCGAGGTCTGGCTGCCGTACCTACGGGTGATCGCGATCGTGGTGACGGTCTGGGCGGTGACGTCCGCGCTCGCCACGGATCTGCTCTACTTCTGGCCCGCCTGGGTGGCCGGGCCGTGGGGAGGGGTGCTCGTGGTGCGCACGGTCGCCGGGCTCGTCGGCGGGGAGCCGCAGCGGCAGGCCGAACAGCGGGATCGTCGGCGCGAGCGCCGGCGGGCGAAGCGGGCGCGCAAGCGGGAGCTGGCTGCCGCCGAGGGGAGCACCCGCGACCCGGAGCGGACCCTGCCGGCCGCCGAGGAGGAGCGCCGGGCCTCGGGCGGGGAACTGTCGGCCGCCGCCGAGGACGACCGCCGGGGTGCGGACCGGGAACTGCCGGCCGCCGCCGAGGAGCGCCAAGGGCCGGTGTCGGCCGCCTAGCGCCTGTTTCAGGAACCGTGACTGGATGCGCCGGACCTCGACGGCGGCCGGCGCCGAGGGGTGAATGGCCTGTTCTGTCCGATCCGACGCACCGATTCCTGGCCGGTTTGGCGACGGCCCGCAGGCGGGCGTACACTTTCTGATCGGCGCACAGCGTCCACTCCGGCATGCCCACCCTGCGCTTCGGTGGGAGTCGGAGCCGCGGCTGGCGCGGGCCATTCGATCTTGATCGGTGGTCCGTGTAAGACGTTGTGGGCCGTCCGGAGTAACCGACGTCAGGACAGCGGAGTACATGCCGAAAAAAGACGGAGCCATCGAGATCGAGGGTCGGGTCATCGAGCCCCTGCCGAACGCCATGTTCCGGGTGGAGCTCGCGAACGGCCACAAGGTGCTGGCTCACATCAGCGGCAAGATGCGGCAGCACTACATCCGTATCCTGCCGGAGGACCGGGTCGTCGTCGAACTCTCGCCGTACGACCTGACCCGCGGGCGCATCGTCTACCGCTACAAGTAAGCCTGACGACGGCCGGGACGTCCCCGTGTCCGTCTTCGACGTCCGGTGTCGCGCCTCGGCGCGTCGTCGGGCCAGATGGGAAGTAAGGCAACCGTGAAGGTCAAGCCGAGCGTCAAGAGGATCTGCAACAAGTGCCGGGTCATCCGCCGGCACGGCCGGGTCATGGTGATCTGCACCGACCCGCGCCACAAGCAGCGCCAGGGCTGAACCAGTTCCGGCCGACCGTGTGACAAGGGTCGGTCGACACCAGTCCAGGCCGCAGATCCAGACAACGAATCACATGCTCGTTCCAGCCGCGAGCGGTGCGCAGCGCGTACCTCTTCGTGGTTGACCCCCGGTCGGAGGCCGGGGCCCGCTCGGGCAGCGACCGTCCCCGGTCGCCGGCGCACGACGCCGGTGGCGGAACGGTCGGTAGCGGGGTGGGACGGGTCCACACCTCCGCCAGAACATCACGAGGAGTACGCCCGCACATGGCACGTCTAGTCGGCGTCGACCTCCCCCGCGAGAAGCGGATGGAGATCGCGCTCACCTACATCTTCGGCGTGGGTCGCACCCGGGCCCTGGAGACGCTCTCTGCCACCGGCATCTCGCCGGACAAGCGCGTCCGGGACCTCACGGACGAGGAGCTGGTCCAGCTCCGCAACCACATCGAGGGCAACTACAAGGTTGAAGGCGACCTGCGCCGCGAGGTCGCCGCTGACATCCGCCGCAAGGTCGAGATCGGCTGCTACGCCGGCATCCGGCACCGCCGGGGCCTGCCCGTGCGTGGCCAGCGGACCAAGACCAACGCCCGGACCCGGAAGGGCCCGAAGCGGACCGTCGCCGGCAAGAAGAAGCCCGGCAAGAAGTAATAGGAGCGCACAGACTTATGCCACCGAAGGCTCGTGCCGGAGCCGCCGTCAAGAAGGTCCGGCGCAAGGAACGCAAGAACGTCGCCCACGGGCAGGCGCACATCAAGAGCACCTTCAACAACACCATCGTGTCCATCACGGACCCGACCGGTGCGGTCATCTCCTGGGCCTCGTCCGGCCAGGTGGGCTTCAAGGGCTCCCGCAAGTCGACTCCGTTCGCCGCGCAGCTGGCCGCCGAGGCCGCCGCTCGTCGGGCCATGGAGCACGGCATGCGCAAGGTCGACGTGTTCGTCAAGGGCCCCGGCTCCGGCCGGGAGACCGCCATCCGTTCGCTGCAGGCCGCCGGGCTCGAGGTCGGACAGATCTCCGACGTCACCCCGCAGCCGCACAACGGGTGCCGTCCGCCCAAGCGTCGTCGGGTCTGAGAGGTAGAGAGAGATGGCTCGTTACACCGGTGCTGACTGCCGCCGTTGCCGGCGGGAGAAGATGAAGCTGTTCCTCAAGGGCAGCAAGTGCGATGGCCCGAAGTGCCCGTTCGAGTCCCGGCCGTTCCCGCCCGGGCAGCACGGCCGTGGCCGCACGAAGGAGACGGAGTACCTGCTCCAGCTCCGTGAGAAGCAGAAGGCCCGCCGCGTGTACGGCGTGCTGGAGAAGCAGTTCCGCGGCTACTACGAAGAGGCCGTGGGCAAGAAGGCCAAGACCGGTGAGGTTCTCCTCCAGATCCTCGAGTCGCGGCTGGACAACGTGGTCTACCGGGCCGGCTACGCCAAGTCCCGCGACATGGCCCGCCAGCTGGTCAAGCACGGCCACTTCACCGTGAACGGCAAGAAGGTCGACATCCCGTCGTACCGCGTCAAGGAGCACGACATCATCGAGGTCCGGGGCAAGAGCAAGGAGCTCACCCCGTTCATCGTGGCGCAGGCCGAGGCCGGCTCGAAGTCGGTTCCGGCGTGGCTGGAGGCTATCCCCAGCCAGATGAAGGTGCTCGTGCACTCGCTCCCGGCCCGCCAGGTCATCGACACGCAGGTCCAGGAGCAGTTGATCGTCGAGCTCTACTCCAAGTAGTCGGAGCTCGTTGCGGTGGCCCGCCCTTCCGGGGCGGGCCACCGGAACAGTTTGTCGTGGGCGTCATATGGCGGGCGCCCCGGAAGAGAAGAGAAGACATGCTCATCAGCCAGCGACCGACTCTCTCCGAGGAGTCGATCAACGAGACCCGGTCCCGGTTCACCATCGAGCCGCTGGAGCCGGGCTTCGGCTACACCCTGGGCAACTCGCTGCGGCGCACGCTGCTGTCGTCGATCCCGGGTGCGGCGGTCACCTCGATCAAGATCGACGGCGTGCTGCACGAGTTCACCACGATCCCCGGTGTCAAGGAGGACGTGGTCGAGCTCGTCATGAACATCAAGGAGCTCTGCGTCAGCTCCGAGCACGACGAGCCGGTCAGCATGTACCTGCGCAAGCAGGGCCCGGGCGACGTGACGGCGGGCGACATCCAGCCGCCGGCCGGCGTCTCGGTGCACAACCCGGACCTGAAGCTCGCCACCCTCAACGGCAAGGGCCGGCTCGACATGGAGCTGACCGTCGAGCGGGGTCGCGGCTACGTCACGGCTGCCCAGAACAAGCAGGCCGGCGCCGAGATCGGCCGGATCCCGGTCGACTCGATCTACTCGCCGGTGCTGAAGGTGACGTACCGCGTCGAGGCGACCCGTGTCGAGCAGCGGACCGACTTCGACCGGCTGATCATCGACGTCGAGACCAAGCCGTCGATGGGCCCGCGTACCGCGCTGGCCTCCGCCGGCTCGACGCTGGTGGAGCTGTTCGGCCTGGCCCGGGAGCTGGACGAGACCGCCGAGGGCATCGACATCGGGCCGTCCCCGCAGGACGCCCAGCTCGCGGCCGATCTGGCGCTGCCGATCGAGGAGCTGGACCTGACCGTCCGCTCCTACAACTGCCTCAAGCGCGAGGGCATCAACTCCGTTGGTGAGCTCATCGGGCGTACCGAGGCCGACCTCCTCGACATCCGCAACTTCGGTCAGAAGTCGATCGACGAGGTCAAGATGAAGCTCGCCGGGATGGGTCTGGGGCTGAAGGACTCGGCCCCGAACTTCGACCCGGCGCACGTCGTGGACGCCTTTGGCGAGGCCGACTACGACACCGACGACTATCGCGAGACCGAGCAGCTCTAGTCCGCGCTGCCGCCACACCTGAGGAGCACCAAGCATGCCCACGCCCACCAAGGGCCCCCGCCTCGGCGGCAGCCCCGCGCACGAGCGGCTGATGCTGGCCAACCTGGCCACCGCGCTGTTCCAGCACGGCAAGATCCAGACCACCGAGACGAAGGCCCGGCGGCTGCGTCCGCTGGCCGAGCAGCTCATCACCAAGGCCAAGCGCGGCGACCTGGCGTCCCGCCGGCGGGTGCTGGGCGTCGTCAAGGACAAGGACGTGGTCTACGCCCTGTTCGACCAGATCGCTCCCCGGTTCGCCAACCGCAACGGTGGCTACACCCGGATCGTGAAGACCGGTCCGCGCAAGGGTGACGCCGCCCCGATGGCGATCATCGAGCTGGTCGAGGAGCTTCAGGTCGCCGAGCCGAAGGCGAACAAGAAGACCGCCGCCCGCAAGGCCGCGCAGCAGGACAAGGTCGAGGCGCTCGCCCCGGCCGAGGACGCCCCGAAGTCGAACTCGGGCGACCAGGACGCCGAGCCGCCCGTGTCGGCGTCCGGCGACACCGCCGCCGCCCGCGAGGACAGCGACGAGGCCGGCGAGAACGACAAGGCCTGATCCAGGCCACCGTCGGGCCCGGCACCCCCACGTGGGGTGCCGGGCCCGACCCCGTGAGGCGGAGGTACGAGTGGACGAGCGCACCCGGCTGCGGCTGGACGTCGCGTACGACGGGTCGGGCTTCTCCGGCTGGGCCGCCCAGCCGACGCGGCGTACGGTCGCCGGGGTGCTCGTGGAGACCCTCGACCTGGTGCTCGGCGTGGGCACGGCGACCGGGCTGACCGTGGCGGGCCGCACCGACGCCGGGGTGCACGCCACGGGGCAGGTCTGTCACGTCGACCTGCCGAGCGCCGTGTGGCGTGAGCAGGACGGGCGGCTGCTGCGCCGACTGGCCCGACTGCTCCCCACCGACGTGCGGGTACGCGCGATGACCGAGGTGCCGGCGGACTTCGACGCCCGGTTCTCGGCCACCTTCCGCCGCTACGAGTACCGGGTCACCGACGCCCCCTGGGGCGCCGAGCCGCTGCGCCGGCACGAGGTGCTGGCCTGGCCGAAGCCGCTGGACCTGACCGCGTTGAACGCCGCCGCCGCCGGGCTGGTGGGGGAGCACGACTTCGCCGCGTACTGCCGGCGCAAGGAGCACGCCACCACGCTGCGGGAGGTGACCCGGCTGGACTGGCGGCGGGACCCCGACGGCATCCTCGTGGCCACCGTGCAGGCCGACGCGTTCTGCCAGGCGATGGTGCGCAGCCTCGTCGGCGCCATGCTGGTCGCCGGGGACGGGCGCCGGCCGGTCGAGTGGCCGGGCAGCCTCCTGGCCCGCCGGGAACGCTCCAGCGAGGTGACCGTGGCGCCGGCGCACGGGCTGACGCTGGTCGCCGTCGGCTACCCCGAGGACCCGGCCGAGTACGCCCGCCGCGCCGAGGCGACCCGCCGGCTGCGCGTACCCGTGGAAGGCTGACCGCCCGGGGCTCGCCTCCCGGCCGCCGGGTCGTCGGGGCCGGGCCCGGCCGCACGGCCCGCGCGCCGGCCCGGCAGTGCATCGTCGACCTGAAGGAGTGGAAGCCGTGCAGGAACCCCGCCGTTGCCGGGAACTCGGCGTCGTCGTCGGAGCGATGCCGACGGGACCGCTGAACGCCGTGACCGACGTGCCCGGGGTCCGGGTGGGGCACACCACGCTGGTCGAGGGCGACAGCATCCGCAGCGGGGTGACGGCGATCGTCCCGGACCAGCTGACCGGCCGCCGGTCGCTGCCGGCGGGACTGTTCGTGGGCAACGGGCACGGCAAGATGGTCGGCGCGACCCAGGTGGCCGAGCTGGGCGAGATCGAGACCCCCGTGGTGCTGACGGCGACGCTGTCGACGTTCCGGGCCGCGGACGCGCTGCTCACCTACATGCTCGCGCAGCCGGGCCGGGAGACGGCCGGGTCGCTGAACCCGGTGGTGGCGGAGACCAACGACGGGTACCTGTCCGACATCCGGGCGCGGCCGGTGCGGGCGGAGCACGTCCTCGCCGCGCTGTCGGAGGCCCGCGGCGGGCTGCCCGCGGAGGGCGCCGTCGGCGCCGGTACGGGCACGGCCGCGCTCGGCTTCAAGGCGGGCATCGGCACGTCCTCGCGGCTCGCCGCGACCTCCCGCGGCACGGTCACCGTGGGTGTGCTGGTGCAGGCCAACTTCTCCGGCGTGCTACAGGTGGCCGGGGTGCCGGTCCGGCCGGAGCAGGTGGGGGTGCCGACCCTGGCGCGCCCCGGCCGGCCCGAGCACCCGGGCAACTCCTGCGTCATCGTGGTCGCCACGGACGGCCGCCTCGACGCGCGCCAGCTGGGTCGCGTCGCCCGCCGGGCCATCTTCGCCATGGCGCGCGTCGGCTCGGACTTCGCCGGCGGCAGTGGCGACTACGCCCTGGCGTTCTCCACCGCCGACACGCAGGCCCCGACGGCGCCGGAGTCCGACCTGGAACCGGTCTTCGCGGCGGTGCTGGAGGCCGTCGAGGAGGCGTTGCTGAACTCGCTGTTCATGGCGCGTACCACCGTCGGCGTCGAGGGGCGGGTCAAGTACGCCGTGCCGCACGACCGGATGCTCGACCTGCTCCGGGCGCACCGGGTCGAACTGCGGGCGTGACCGGGCTCGACGCGGGGGCGCGCGGCGACGGGAACCGGCGGCCGTACGCGCGAACGGGTGCGCGGCCGTGGGCCACGCACCCGTTCCCGTCGCGATCCGGTCAGTCTTCCCCGTCCTGGGTGCCGGTGTCGCCCGCGCCCCCGTCGGTCGGCTGGCCGGCCGTGCCGCCGGCGGCACGGCGCTCCAGCACGCCCCGGTTGAGGTGCAGCTCGATCATGTCGAAGAGGATCTCCCGGGCCTTCGTGTCGCCGGACCTGATCGTCTCGCCGTCGCTGCGGGCCACCACCGCGTACGCGAGGTAGTGGCCGCGCACCTGCCAGCCGACGCGGGCCGGCGCGGTGGCGATCGCCGCGCCGTCCTCGTTGGCCGCCATGCCCCGGAACCGGCCCTCCCGCTCGTCGAGCAGCAGGCGGATGCGGTCGCGGGCGCGTTCGGCGTTGGCCCGGTCGGTCAGGTTGAACAGCCCGGTGGTGACGAGGTGGTCGCCGTCGGACGTCCGCAGCGTGGCCCGGACCACCTGGGTGCAGCCGAGGCGGACCAGCAGGTCGGCGACCTCACCGGTGGCCGCCACCGCGCAGCTGGCGCTGGACTGCGTCTTCAACACCCGGTAGGCGGGCTCGCCGTCGGCGACGACGAGCTGCCTGCCGGGGAAGAGCTCCTTGGCGGTCAGCGGCGCCTGGTCGGTGTCCCGGGAGTCCAGGGCCTGCGGCTCGACCCCGGCGGACTCGGCCACCTCCGGCTGGGCCGTGGGCGTGGCCTGCGGGTTCTTGTCGCGCTCGGCCAGCAGGGCGGCGGCGCCGAGGCCGCAGAGCGCGAGCAGCGCGAGGACGGCCGCGCCGCCGACCACGACCTGCCACAGCCGACCGCCGCCGCCGCGCTGCCGACCTGCCGACGCGGGCGGCTCGGCAGGCCCGGCCGGTGCGAGCGGCGAGGCCGGCGGGGGCGGCTCGACCGGCGCCTGCGCCTGCACGTGGGCGGTCAGCGGCGGCGACACCTGCGCGGCGGCACGGACCGGCTCCTGCGCGGAGGGCAGCACGAGCCGGTTGGCGCGGGGCAGCGACGGCGTCGGGAAGCGGGAGGGGGAGGGCCCGGCCGGGGGAGGCGGACCGGCACCGAGCACCGACCGGTCGGACCCGGGCTCCGGGTACTCCATGAATGCGTCCTCATCGGACTCGTACCGATACACCATGCCGCCCAGAGTAGGAGGCATTGTCCCTTTAGGTGTGAATAATGGGAAATTGCGTACGGGGTCGTTTTGCGCCGTGCCGCCGTGGCCGCGCCTCCCCGGCGTGGACCCGGGCCGCCGGGCCCGCGCCGCCGGGCCGGGCGACGGTGCGAGAATTGCCGGCGTGACCGGCGAACACTACTTCACCGCTGAACCCACGACCGCCGCCAATCCGCGCGAGGTCGAGTTCTCCGTCGCCGGCCGCGACTACACCCTGGCCTCCTCCGCCGGCGTCTTCTCCGCCGCCCGCCTCGACCCCGGCACGGCGGTGCTGCTGCGCAAGGCCGAACTGCCGTCCGCCGAAACCACCGGCGCCCTGCTCGACCTCGGCTGCGGCTTCGGCCCGATCACCTGCGTGCTCGCCAGCTCCGCGCCGTCGGCGACCGTGTGGGCCGTCGACGTCAACGAACGGGCCCGCGAACTCACCGCGGCCAACGCGGCGCGGGTCGGCGCGGCCGACCGGGTGCGCGTCGCCACCCCGGACGACGTACCGGCCGACCTGACCTTGGCCGAGATCTGGTCCAACCCGCCGATCCACGTCGGCAAGGACGAACTGCACGGGATCCTGCTGCGCTGGCTGCCCCGGCTCGCCCCGGACGGCGTCGCCTGGCTGGTGGTGGCCCGCTACCTCGGCGGTGACTCGTTGCAGCGCTGGCTGGTCGAGCAGGGCTGGCAGGTGGGGCGGCACGCCAGCCAGAAGGGCTACCGGGTGCTGCGGGTCACCCGGTAAATGATTGGGCCGCCGGGCCCCTGCTCGGGCAGGATGCCGACGTGGGATACGTGGACGTGGCAGCGGTCGGGCACATCCTTCCCGACGGCCGGGAACTCTTCTCCGACGTGTCGTTCCGCGTCGGGGAGGGCGCCAAGGTGGCCCTGGTCGGGCCCAACGGCGCCGGCAAGACGACGCTGCTGCGGATGGTCGCCGGCGACCTGCCGGTGAAGACCGGCGCCATCGCGCGGGCCGGCGGGCTGGGCGTGATGCGCCAGTTCATCGGGATGATCGGTGACGACTCCACGCTGGCCGACCTGGCGCTGTCGCTGGCCCCGCCGGCGCTGCGCGACGCCGGCCGCCGCCTGGTCGAGACCGAGGCTGCCATGCGCGCGGCCGAGGTCCGCGGCAAGTACAGCACCGCCGCAGGCAAGGCCCAACTGGCGTACGCGGACGCGCTCGCGGCCTGGGGCGAGGCCGGCGGGTACGACGCCGAGGTGCTCTTCGACACGGTCGCCACCATCGTGCTCGGCCTGCCCTGGGACAGCGCCCGGGAACGGGGGGTCCGGACGCTCTCCGGCGGCCAGCAGAAGCGCTTCGCCCTCGAACTGCTGCTGCGCGGCCCTGACGAGGTGCTGCTCCTCGACGAGCCGGACAACTTCCTCGACGTGCCGGGCAAGCGCTGGCTGGAGGCACGGCTGCGCGAGTCCGGCAAGTCGGTGCTCTACGTCTCGCACGACCGGGAACTGCTCGCCCAGACCGCCGACCGGGTGGTCGCCGTGGAGGGCGGCAGCGCCTGGGTGCACCCGGGCGGCTTCGCCAGCTGGCACTCCGCGCGGGTGGCCCGGCACGCCCGCCTCGACGAGCTGCGCAAGCGGTGGGACGAGGAACACCAGAAGCTGCGCGAGCTGATGCTGATGTACAAGCAGAAGGCCGCGTACAACGACGGGATGGCGTCGCGCTACCAGGCCGCGCAGACCCGGCTGCGCAAGTTCGAGGAGGCCGGGCCGCCGCCCGTACCGCCGAAGGACCAGGACATCCGGATGCGGCTGACCGGCGGGCGGACCGGCAAGCGCGCGGTCATCTGCGAGCAGCTCGAGCTCGACGGCCTGACCTTCCCGTTCGACCTGGAGATCTGGTACGGCGACCGGGTCGCGGTGCTCGGCGCCAACGGCACGGGCAAGTCGCACTTCCTGCGGCTGCTGGCCCGCGGCGGCAGCGACCCCGACCCCGCCAACGGCCCCGTCGACGGCGCCGCCGCGCTCGCCCCGGTGGCCCACGACGGGGTGGCCCGGCTCGGCGCGCGGGTACGCCCGGGTCACTTCTCGCAGACCCACGACCGGCCGGAGCTGACGGCGAAGACCCTCGTCGAGATCCTCTGGCGCGGCGACGAGCACCGGGCCGGCATGGACCGGCACGCCGCGATGGCGGCGCTGAGCCGCTACGAGCTGGCCGGGCAGGGCGACCAGCGCTTCGGCACCCTCTCGGGCGGGCAGCAGGCCCGCTTCCTGGTGCTGCTGCTGGAACTGTCCGGCGCGACGCTGCTGCTGCTCGACGAGCCCACCGACAATCTCGACCTGGCCTCGGCGGAGGCGCTGGAGGCCGGGCTGACCGCGTTCGAGGGGACCGTGGTGGCGGTGACCCACGACCGCTGGTTCACCCGCACCTTCGACCGGTTCGTGCTGTTCCGGGGCGACAACGAGGTGGTGGAGACCCCGGAGCCGGTCTGGGACGTGGCCTGACCCCCGCCGACCGCCTCTTCGCGGTCGGCGGGGTCGTCGCCCGCCCCGTCGCCGTCGCCCTTGCCGTCGCCGTCGTGCGCGGCTGACCAGGGCGGGCCGGTTTCCAGCTCCTCGGCGTGCGGCTCGTGGCCGGCATAGGGTGGATCTCGTGACAGAGATGACCTACCGCCGGTTGGGCGACTCCGGGCTCGTGGTGTCCGTGGTCGGCGTCGGCTGCAACAACTTCGGCCGCAAGCTCGACCTCGACGGCACCCGGGCGGTGGTCGACGCCGCGCTCGACGCCGGGATCAACTTCTTCGACAGCGCCGACATCTACGGCGAACCGCAGGGCGGCTCGGAGGAACAGCTGGGCCAGGCGCTCAAGGGCCGGCGCGACGACGTGGTGGTGGCCACCAAGTTCGGCATGGACATGGAGGGCATGAACGGCCCCGACTTCGGCGCCCGGGGCGCGCGCCGCTACATCGCCCGGGCGGTGGAGGCGTCGCTGCGCCGGCTCGGCACCGACCACATCGACCTGTACCAGATGCACGAGCCCGACCCCGGCACCCCGATCGACGAGACGCTCGCCGCGCTCGACGACCTCGTGCGGGCCGGCAAGGTCCGCTACCTGGGCAACTCCAACTTCGCCGGCTGGCAGATCGCCGACGCCGACTGGGTGGCCTCGTCGAACGGCCGGTCCCGGTTCATCAGCGCGCAGAACCACTACAGCCTGCTGGAACGCGGCGTCGAGGCCGAGGTGGTACCGGCGTGCGAGCGGTTCGGCCTCGGGCTGCTGCCGTTCTTCCCGCTGGCCAACGGGCTGCTCACCGGCAAGTACAGGCGCAACGAGGCCCCGCCGGCCGGCAGCCGCCTCGCCGGTGGCGGCCGGTACGCGCAGCGTCTCGCCGCCGCCGACTGGGACACCATCGAGGCGATCGAGGCGTACGCCGCCGAGCGGGGGCTCTCGATGCTCCAGGTGGCCATCGGCGGGCTCGCCGCCCAGCCGGCGGTGACCTCGGTGATCGCCGGCGCCACCACGCCGGAGCAGGTACGCGCCAACGCGGAGGCGGGCACCTGGCAGCCCACCGACGAGGACCTCGACGCCCTGCGCGCGATCTTCTGACGGGACGCGCCGGCCCTGCCTCGTCCGGGAGCGGTGCGCCACCAGTCACCCGCAGACCCGCCCGCCCGCCGATGATGCTGATGCTGGCGCCAGGGGCGGGGGCGCAGCCGCTACCGCGTGCCTGTCAGTGGAACGTCATGGGTGTCAAGGAGTGGCGGAGGCACCCATGGTGTTCCACCGGGCCGGGCGACCGACCACCCCGGCCTACCGGCCGAGCACCGGTCCGGCTGGCTGGCCGATCGGCCGGCCGCCCCGTGGCGTGGCGTCGGTGGGTCAGGCGGAGGTGTGGCGCTCGCGGAGGGCCTGGCTCACCAGGGCGGCGGTGCGGGCCCGGTGTCGGAGCACGTCGTCGGCGGTGAAGCGGAGGACGATCCAGCCGGCCGCGCGCAGCGCGTCCAGCCGGGCGACGTCCTGACGGAAGTGGGCGCGCTCCCGGTGGTGGTCACCGTCGTACTCGACCGCGACGCGCAGGGTCGGCCACGCCAGGTCGACCCGGTGGTGACGGGCAGGCCGCCGAAGCGCGTACGGTCGGAATCCGGCACCACGGATCGGGTCACCCGGAGACGCGGGTGGAGGCGCATCCGTGCGGCGCGCGGCAGCAGGACGGTGACCGGCGCGTCCCGGGCCAGCAGGTCGACGCCCCACAGGTACGCGGCGCTGCGGCCGGCGATCGCCCGCCGATCGGCAGCGCCAGTGCGACCGCGTCGCACCACATGCGGTGGTCGTCGGCGCGGTAGCCGTCGCGGTGCACGTGAACGTCGGGGAGGAACCGCCGCCAGGACGGCCCGCGCAGCATCGTCCAGGTCAGAAGGCCGTCGGCGATCGCGGTGCTGGCCCGGAACGGCAGGACGGCCAGGCGGGGCGGTACCCGGGCGGCGGAGGGCATCCGGACAGCATCGCGTGACGGGACGGTCATGCGCCGCCCCGTCCCTCGGGTTCGGGCGGTCGGTGTGAAATCCGCAGCTCGACCTTGGCGGATCCGGCGATCCGTCGTACGGTGACACCCGCAAGTGACCCACGGGAGCCCGGTACACCGGGCTGAGAGGGGGGCTGTGAGCCCCCGACCGTCGAACCTGATCCGGGTAATGCCGGCGCAGGGAGGAGTGTTGCCGTGCCGTCCCTCGGACGACTGCATCTCATCACCGACACCCGCCCCGGGCGGGATCCGCTCGCCGTGCTGCGGGCCGCCCTTCCGGTGGCCCGCGCGGAACTGGTCGTGCAGGTCCGGGTGACCGACGACGCCACCGACCGGGAGGCGTACGACCTGGCCCGCCGGGTCGTCGCGCTCTGCGCCCGGTACGACGCCACCTGCCTGGTGAACGACCGGCTGCACGTGGCGCTGGCGGTGGGCGCCGCCGGTGGGCACGTCGGCGCGGACGACCTGCCGGTCGGGGCGGCCCGCCGGGTGCTCGGCGCGACGGCGGTGCTCGGCGCCACCGCCCGCGAGCCGGGTACGGCGGCCGAGGCGGTCGCCGCCGGAGCCAGCTACCTGGGCGTTGGCCCCTGCAACGCCACCAGCACCAAGGATGGGCTGCCGGCACCGATCGGCCCGGCCGGGGTACGCGCCGTCGCCGCCGCCGTGGACGTGCCGGTCGTCGCGATCGGCGGGGTGACCGCCGCCGACGTGCCCGCGCTGCTGACGGCCGGGGCGTACGGGGTGGCGGTGGTGGGGGCGCTCTCCGGGGCTGCCGATCCGGCCCGGGCGACGGCGGAACTGCTGGGAGCCCTGGGGTGCTGAACCGGCCGGACGTCGCCGTGCTGGGGGCGGGACCGGTCGGGCTGGCGATCGCCTGGCGCTGCGCGCAGCGCGGACTGCGGGTCGTCGTGCACGATCCCGCCCCGGGCTCCGGCGCGTCCCACGTCGCCGCCGGGATGCTCGCCCCGGTCGCGGAGGCGTACTTCGGCGAGCACGAGCTGACCGGGCTGCTGACCGCCTCCGCCGCCCGTTGGCCGGCGTTCGCCGCCGAGCTGACGGCCGCCACCGGCGTGGACGTCGGCTACCGCAGCGAGGGCACGCTGATGGTCGGGCTGACCGCCGACGACCTGGCCGAGGCGCGCCGGCTGTGGGCGTACCAGCAGGGGATCGGGCTGCCGGTGACGCCGCTGCGCCCGTCGGCGCTGCGGGACCGCGAGCCGGCGCTGGCCCCCCGGGTGCGCGGCGGGGCGTTCGCCGCCACCGACCACCAGGTCGACCCGCGCCGGCTGGTGCCGGCGCTGCGCGTGGCCGCCGAGCGGGCCGGCGCCGCGCTGGTGCCCGCCGCCGTGCGTGCCCTGTCCGACGTGGACGCCCGGGTCACGGTCGTCGCGGCCGGCTGCGGCGCGGCGGCCCTGACGGGACTGCCGGTGCGACCGGTGAAGGGCCAGATGGTCCGGCTTCGCGCGCCCGGTGGCGGCGCGCCGGGCTTCCGGCACGTCATCCGGGGGTACGCCGACGGCGAGCACGTCTATCTCGTCCCCCGCGTCGACGGGGAGGTGGTGGTGGGCGCGACCGTCGAGGAGCGCTCCGACACCGACGTCTCCGCCGGGGCGGTGCTGCGCCTGCTCCGCGCCGCTGTCGACCTGCTGCCCGAGCTGGCCGAGTACGACCTGGTGGAGACCCTCGCCGGCCTGCGCCCCGGCACCCCCGACAACGCCCCGATCCTCGGCCCGCTGCCCGGCCGGCCCGGCGTGCTCGCCGCGACCGGGCATCACCGGCACGGCATCGTGCTCACGCCGGTCACCGCCGACCTGATCGCCGACCTGGTCGTCACGGGCGTGGTGGACCCGCTGCTCGCCCCCTTCACCCCGGCCCGGTTCGCGCCGTCCGCTGCTGTCGCGGGGGGTGCCGCCGCACCGTCCGCACCCGTCGGGGCGGGTGCCGCCGCTGCGCCGTCCGCCGCCGGACCAACGGGATCCGCCGGGCCGGACGTCGCGGCGGCCGGGCGGGCCGGTCCCTTCGTACCCGAGGAGGAGCACACGTGGAACTGACGGTGAACGGTGCCGGGCGCAACCTGCCCGGCGGCTCGACGGTGGCGGACCTCGTCCGCGCGGTCACCGACCAGCAGCGCGGCCTCGCCGTCGCGGTCAACGGCGAGGTGGTGCCGCGTACGGGCTGGCCGGCGACCGTGCTGCGCGACGGCGACCGCGTCGAGGTGCTCAGCGCCGCGCAGGGCGGGTGACGGGGTGAGCTTCGACCTGGGTGGCGTGAGCTTCACGTCCCGGCTGATCCTCGGCACCGGCGGCGCGGCCAACCTGCGGGTGCTGGAGGACGCGATCCGCGCCTCCGGCACCGAACTGGTCACCCTGGCGCTGCGCCGGGTCGACACCGCCCCCGGCACCGCCGGCGGACTGCTGGACCTGCTGGACCGCTGCGGCGTGCGGCTGCTGCCGAACACCGCCGGCTGCTACACGGCGGGCGAGGCCGTCAAGGTGGCGCACCTGGCCCGGGAGGCGTTCGGCACGGACTGGGTGAAGCTGGAGGTGATCGGCGACGAACGCACGCTGCTGCCCGACGGGGTGGAGTTGCTGCGCGCCGCCGAGGAGCTCGTCGACGACGGGTTCGTGGTGCTGCCGTACACGTCGGACGATCCGATCCTGGCGCGCCGGCTGGCCGACGTCGGCTGTGCCGCGGTGATGCCGGCGGGCGCGCCGATCGGCTCCGGCCTGGGCGTGTCGAACCCGCACCACATCCGGCTGATCCGGCAGGGCGTCGACGTGCCGGTGATCCTGGACGCCGGCATCGGCACCGCCTCCGACGCCGCGCTCGCCATGGAGTTGGGCTGCGACGCCGTACTGCTCGCCAGCGCGGTCACCCGCGCCGCCGACCCGGTGGCGATGGCCACCGCGATGCGGTACGCGGTCGAGGCGGGCCGGCTCGCGTACGGGGCGGGCCGGATCGCCCGGCGCTTCCACGCGCTCGCCTCCACCCCCGACGAGGGACGGCCGGACCTGTGACCGCCGGCCCCGGTCCCGCTATTGCGGATCTTGGTACGGAGGGGCCCCTGGAGGGGCCGTCTCCTACCAAGATCTCGGGCGGGCCGGCCGGCGTCCTGCTGCTGACCGACCGGTGGCAGGCGCGGCGGCCGCTGGCCGAGGTCGTGGCGGGGGCGGTGGCCGGGGGAGTGCGGTGGGTGGTGCTGCGGGAGAAGGACCTGCCCCGGGCCGAGCGCGCCGCCCTCGCCGTCGACCTGCGCGCGATCCTCGCCGAGGCGGGCGGCACGCTGATCGTCGCCGGCCCCGACCCGCTCGACGGGGACGCTGTGCACCTGCCGTCGGCGGGACCGTACCCGCCGCCGCGCCTCGGCCTGGTGGGCCGCTCCTGCCACGACCGGGCGGAGCTGGCGCGCCTGACCACGGAGGACTACGCGACCCTCTCGCCCGTCTACCCGACCAGCACCAAGCCCGGCTACGGCCCACCGCTGCGCCCGGACGGGCTCGGCGCGCTGATCGCGGTCAGCCCCGTGCCGGTCCTGGCGCTCGGCGGAGTACGGAGCCCGGAGCAGGTGGCCGCCTGCGTCGAGGCGGGTGCCGTGGGGGTGGCGGTGCTGGGTGCCGTCATGCGCGCCGACGACCCCGGGACTGCGGCAGCCACCCTCACGGCAGCCGCCGCCACGGCGAGCCGGAGCCGGCACGGCGGTCCAGATCCCGCCGGGGCGACGCGGACCTGGCACGGCAGCTCAGATCCTGCCGGGGCGACGTGCGGCCGGCACGACCGCACGGAGGTCTCCGGGACGGGGCTGCGGCCGACCGTGCCCACGGAGGGATCAAGCCTGACCGCCCGGAGTGGGCACGGTCGGCCGCAGCCCCCGAGCGCCGCGCCCGCGCAGCCGTCAACCGTCACCACCGCGCCGGCCCCGCGCGGGCTCCCGTACGCCACCACGGAAGAGGAACGATGACCCCGACGACCGTGCTCACCATCGCCGGCTCGGACTCCGGCGCCGGCGCCGGCATCCAGGCCGACCTGAAGGTCTTCGCGGCCCTCGGCGCGTACGGCACCAGCGTGCTCACCGCCGTCACCGCGCAGAACACGCGGGGCGTCGACGCCGTGCTGCCGCTGCCGCCGCGCACGGTCACCGAGCAGCTCGACAGCGTGCTCGCCGACTTCGCCGTCCGCGCCGTCAAGACGGGCATGCTCGGCACCCCGGCGGTCGCCGACGCGGTGGCCGACGCCGCGAAGGACGGGCGACTGCCGCACCTCGTCGTCGACCCGGTGCTCGTCGCCACCAGCGGGCACCGGCTGGGCGTGGTCGCCGCCGTCGAGCGGCTGCTGCCGTACGCCGAGGTGGCGACACCGAACTGCGCGGAGGCCGCGGCCATCACCGGACGCCCGGTGACCTCGGTCGAGGAGATGATCGCCGCCGCCGAGGCGCTCGCGGCCGGCGGCCCGGCGCACGTGGTGGTGACCGGCGGCGACGTGGACGCCGACGGTGAGGCGGTCGACGTGCTGCACGGCGGCGGCGTCACCACCCTGCTGCGCGGGCCCCGGGTCGACACCCGGCACAACCACGGCACCGGGTGCTCTTTCTCGGCGGCGATCGCCGTGCGGCTGGCCCTCGGCGACCCGGTGCCGACGGCGGTCGCCGCCGCCAAGGAGTACGTCTTCCGCGCGCTGACCGGCGCGCGGGACTGGGAGCTGGGCGCTGGACGCGGCCCGCTGGACCACTTCGGCTGGTCCGCTTGATCACCAGGGAGGCTGTCATGCAGGCACGTCGCAAGGTGTACGTGGAGGGGTCCCGGCCGGACGTGCGGGTGCCGTTCGCCGAGGTGGAACTGACCGGCGACAACCCGCCGCTCCGGCTCTACGACACCTCCGGACCCGGCTCCGACCCGGAGGTCGGGCTGCCGCCGCTGCGCGGACCGTGGATCGCCGAACGCGGCGACGTCGCCCCCGTCCGGGGTGCGGGCACCCCGCTCGCCGGCGCCGACGGCCGGCGCCCCACCCAGCTCGCGTACGCGCGGGCCGGCGTGGTGACGCCGGAGATGGAGTTCGTGGCGATCCGGGAGGGCATGGCGCCGGAGTTCGTCCGCGACGAGATCGCCGCCGGGCGGGCCGTGCTGCCGCTCAACGTCAACCACCCCGAGTGCGAGCCGGCGATCATCGGCAAGGCGTTCCTGGTGAAGGTGAACGCCAACATCGGCACCTCGGCGGTCACCTCGTCGGTCGCCGAGGAGGTGGAGAAGCTGACCTGGGCGACCCGGTGGGGCGCGGACACGGTGATGGACCTGTCGACCGGCAAGCGGATCCACGAGACCCGCGAGGCGATCGTGCGGAACTCGCCGGTGCCGATCGGCACCGTGCCGATCTACCAGGCGCTGGAGAAGGTCGGCGGCGACCCGGTGAAGTTGAGCTGGGAGGTGTTCCGGGAGACCGTGATCGAGCAGGCCGAGCAGGGCGTCGACTACATGACGGTGCACGCCGGGGTGCTGCTGCCGTACGTGCCGCTGGCGGTGGACCGGGTGACCGGCATCGTCTCGCGGGGCGGCTCGATCATGGCGGCCTGGTGCCTGGCGCACCACGAGGAGAACTTCCTCTACACCAACTTCCGCGAGCTGTGCGAGATCCTCGCGCGCTACGACGTGACGTTCTCGCTCGGCGACGGGCTGCGCCCCGGCTCGATCGCCGACGCCAACGACGCCGCCCAGTTCGCCGAGCTGCGCACCCTCGGCGAGCTGACGAAGGTCGCCTGGGAGCACGACGTCCAGGTGATGATCGAGGGGCCCGGCCACGTGCCGATGCACAAGATCAAGGAGAACGTGGACCTCCAGCAGGAGTGGTGCCACGAGGCGCCGTTCTACACCCTCGGCCCGCTGACCACGGACATCGCCCCCGCGTACGATCACATCACGTCGGCGATCGGCGCCGCGATGATCGGCATGTTCGGCACCGCCATGCTCTGCTACGTGACCCCGAAGGAGCACCTGGGGCTGCCGGACCGCGACGACGTGAAGGCCGGCGTGATCGCGTACAAGATCGCGGCGCACGCGGCCGACCTGGCCAAGGGGCACCCCGGGGCGCAGGCGTGGGACGACGCGCTGTCCAAGGCGCGGTTCGAGTTCCGCTGGGAGGACCAGTTCAACCTGTCGCTGGACCCGGAGACCGCGCGCTCGTACCACGACGCGACCCTGCCGGCGGAGCCGGCGAAGACCGCCCACTTCTGCTCGATGTGCGGCCCGAAGTTCTGCTCCATGAAGATCACCCAGGAGCTGGGTGAGTACGCGGCGCGCGGCATGAAGGACAAGTCGGAGGAGTTCCTCTCCTCGGGCGGCCGCATCTACCTGCCGCTGGCCTGAGCGCCGCGACCGCCCGTCCGAGCTGTCGGACTGCCGGAAGATCGACGACGCCCGCCCTGCTCGGTCCTCCGGGCGGGGCGGGCGTCGTCGGTCGGGTCAGTCGCGGTGGTGGCGGCCGGTGGAGCGCAACGACCGCCGGCCGTTCTCCTGCTCGGGCTCGTTGTCCGGCACCGGCCTGCTCAGGCCGGTGACCCAGTCCACGTACTCCTCGTCCTGCGCCGGCAGCGGCTCGGGCTCCTGTTCGGCCGGGGCCTCCTCGGCCCGGGACCGGTTGCGGCGGAACAGGCCCAGCCGGCCCCGTCCCCGATCGGTGGGCTCGGATCCGCGCGACGCGGATCCGGGCGACGCCTCCGCCCCGGTGGCGGCGGCGCCGTTCGTGGGGGTGGTGTCGGCGGACGCCGGGGCGGGGCCGCCCCGGCGCGCGGTGGCGAGCGCCTCCCAGCTCGCGGCGCGGGCCAGGTCGGGCATCGGGGCCCGGTGGCGGGGGCGCGGCGTGCTCTCGGAGGCGGGTTCGATGGCGGGCCGGGCCACCTCGGCCGTGTCGGCCTGGAGTCGGGGCGGTACCGGCCACGCGGGGACGGGCGGCGGCGCGGCGCCGGCAGCGGGGACCGTCGTGCTGTTGGCGGCGGTGTCCGCGTTCGCGGGGGCGTCCCGGGCGGCGGTCGTCGGGTCCGCGTCCCCGGGCTTCGGGTCCGCAGCGGTGGGCCTCGGACCCGGAGTGGTGGGCGTCGGACCCGGAGTGGTGGGCGTCGGGTCCGGAGCGGCGCGGGTCGGGTCCCCGTTCCCGGGGGTCGGGGTCTCGGCGGTGGGCGTCGGGTCCGCAGCTTCGGATGCCGCCGCGGGGGCGACCTGGCGCGTGGACCGGGGCTTGCGGGTACGGCGGGGCTTGGGCGCGCTCGCCGTGGCCGGCTGCCCGGCGACCGCTCCGGCCGGCTGGCCGGCGGGCGTGGACCCCTCGGCCGGCTGCGCGGCGGGCGTGGACCCCTCGGCCGGCTGGCCGGCCGACGTGCCCTCGGCCGGCTGCGCGGCTGGCGTCGGGGCCTCGGCCGGCTGTGCCGGGGGAGTGGTCCCCCCGGCCGGGCGTTCGGCAAGCGTCGCCTCCCCGAGGGGCTGCCCGGCGGGGGTCGCCTCGGCGGCCGTCGACGCCGCAAGGACGGAGGGCGCCTCGAAGGCGGGTGACGCTTCGGCGGTGGGTGTCGCTTCGGCGGTGGCCGGGACGGACGGGGCCGCCGGGGCGTCCGGCGTACGGGCGGGCTCCGGTTCGACCGGGCGCCCGGCTGTGGCCGGAGCCTCGGCCGGGGGGCCGCCCGTCCACTGCGGATCCGCGCCCGTCCGGGCGGCGGGGGCCGGGGCGATTCCGCCCTCGGCGGGCCAGTCCCAGTGCGGGGGGACGGTCCGGGGCTCCCGGCCCTCGCCGGTGGCGGTGGTGACCGCGCCGGAGTCCGTACCGCCGGCCCGGTCGGTGGTGGCCAGGGTGGCGCCGGCCAGGTCGACCGTCTCCGGCTCGTCCCCGGCGGCGGACGCCGGGGCGTGCGGCAGGGCCGGACCGGCCGGCAACGGACGCAGGATGTCGGTCGGCTCGATGGCTCCGGTGGGGGCGGTGCGGGCGACCAGCGGCCAGCGCAGCAGCGCGGCGGCGGCCGACCCGAGGGCGCCGGCGGCCACCGCGAGCAGTGCCGCGTAGTACGGCGTGAGCTGGTAGCGGTCGGCGGTGTCGCCGGGACCGGCGGTCAGGTAGGCGAACGCGACCAGCACCGGCCCCGCCACTCCCGTCGCGCCGCTGACGAGCGGCGGGTGGCCGCGCCACCGGGCCAGCCCGCCGGTCGCGGCGCCGGCCAGCAGGGCCACCAGCGGCAGGACGACCAGGGCCAGCCGCTGCGCCGTGCCGGCGTCGAGCGACGCCGGCTCCAGCACCCCGAGGCGTACGGTCTCCAGTGGCCCGGTCGACAGCAGCGACGGCGTCACCGAGATCAGGGCCAGCAGCCAGACGGCGCCCGCGACGGCCGCCATGTTCCATCCCACCGGCGGCTGGAGCAGTACGGCGAGGGCGGCGCCCGCACCGACCACCGCACCGAGGACGGCGCAGATGCCGACGGCCCAGACGGGGTCCACCGAAACGAGTTCGGCCGCCCGGGCGGGCTGCATGCACAGCGGCGCGACGACGGTGGCGCCCAGTGCGGCGGCGCCGGCGACGGCGAGCAGGCGCCCGGTGCCGGCCAGCCCTCCGTCCCGGCGGGCCAGGCGCTCGGTGAGCACCGCGCCCACCACGGCGGCGTTGGCGGCGAACCAGCCCGCCCAGACGAGCTGGGCCGGCCACTGGTTGACGGTGGTGCCGGTGAAGGTGCCGGTGAGCCGGACGATGCCGAAGCCGAAGGCGATGCCGAGCTGACCGGCCCCGGCCAGCAGGCTCACCCCGAGCGCGGTGAGCAGCAGTCTGCCCCAGGTCCGAAAGGCCATGTCCGGCACGTTACGCACCTGTTGACCAGGCCGCCACCGGCGCGCCGCGAGCGGGGGTGACCCGCCGGCCGGCGGTTACTTCAGCTCGACCAGCCGGGCCAGGTACGTCGTGTCGCCCACATTGGTCAGCATGTGCACCGCGCCCGGGTCCCGGTAGACGACCCCGCCGGTCGGCTCGTCGGCGTCGATGAGGGTGCCGTCGATCGTCTGCACGACGTTCTTCGCCCCCTGGATCGCCACCACGAGGTACGGGTGGTCGTGCCGGTGCAGCGGCTGCCGCTCGCCCGGCTCCAGGCGGATGTGCCAGACCCGGACCCGGTCGTTCTCGTACACGATCTCCTGGCCCACCGGCCCGAGTTCGAGGTGCGCGTCGGTCATCGGCTTCCGTTCAGTCGGGGGAGCACCTCGGCGGCGATGAGCTCCAGGTGGTCGAGGTCGGCGAGGTCGATCAGCCGCAGGTGCACGCGGGTGGCGCCGATCGCGGCGAACTCGCCGATCCGGTCGACGAGCTGCGCGGGCGAGCCGACCACCGGGTCCTCCGGCGGCAACGCGCTCTTGACGTGCAGCGGGGCGGCGCGGCGCTGTGCCTCGGCGTCGGTGCGGCCGATCGCCACCACGATCCCGGCGGAGAGGGTGAGCGGGGCGCGTCCCGACTCGGCCCGGCCGGTCCGGTCGCAGGCCTCCCGCACCCGCTCGTACGCGGCGGCGGTCTCCGTTACGGTCTTGAACGGCATGTTGAACTCGTCGGCGTACCGGGCGGCGAGTTCGGGGGTGCGCTTCGGGCCGCGACCGCCGACGATGATCGGCGGGCCGGGCACCTGCACCGGCTTCGGCAGGGCGGGGGCCTGGACCAGCCGGTAGTGGTCGCCGGTGAAGCTGTACGTCTCGCCCGGCGGCGTCCGCCACAGCCCGGTGACGATCTCCAGCTGCTCGGCCAGCCGGTCGAAGCGTTCGCCGACGGCCGGGAACGGGATGCCGTAGGAGGTGTGCTCCCGCTCGTACCAGCCGGCGCCGATGCCGAGTTCGACGCGGCCGCCGCTCATCTGGTCCACCTGGGCCACCATCACGGCCAGCGGGCCGGGCGGCCGGAAGGTGGCGGAGGTGACCAGGGTGCCGAGCCGGATCCGGCTGGTCTCGCGGGCGAGCGCGGCCAGCGTGAGCCAGGCGTCGGTCGGGCCGGGCAGGGCCGGTTCGTCGCCCATCGCCTGGTAGTGGTCGGCGCGGAGGAAGCCCTCGAAGCCGCCGTCCTCGGCCAGCCGGGCGAAGCGGAGCTGGTCGTCGTAGCTGGCGCCCCGGTGCGGCTCGGTGAAGACGGTGACCCGCATGCTCATCGTCCTTCCGCGCCGGCGGTCGCCGGCAGGTCCCGCTCCATGAGGAGTTCGTGCAGGTCGGCGCTGACTCGGGCGACGTCGGCCAGGTGCGCGTTGCGGCCCAGGGTGCGCGGTCGCGGGATGTTCACGTCGACCACCTTGCGGATCCGGCCGGGGCGGGGGCTGAGGACGACCACCCGGTCGGCCAGCAGCACCGCCTCGTCGATCGAGTGGGTGACGAACACGATGGTGGCCCCGGAGGTCATGTGTACGCGCTGCAGCTCGCCGGAGAGCTCCTCGCGGGTCAGCGCGTCGAGCGCGGAGAACGGCTCGTCCATCAGCATCACCCGGGGCTCGCCGATCAGCGACCGGCACAGCGACACCCGCTGCTGCATGCCACCGGAGAGTTCGTGCGGCAGCCGCTTCTCGAAGCCGGCCAGCCCGGCGAGGTCCAGCAGCTCCCGGGCCCGGTCGCGGTGCTTGGCCCGCTTCCAGCCGAAGATCTCCACGGGGAGCAGGACGTTGTCCAGGACCGTGCGCCAGGGGAGCAGGGCCGGCCGCTGGAAGAGCATCGCGATGTCCGGACGCGGCTTGGTGATCGGCGTACCGGCCACGGTGATGCTGCCGTCGCTGACCGGGAGCAGGCCGGCGATCAGGCGCAGCAGCGTGGACTTGCCGCAACCGGAGCGGCCGAGTACGGCGACGAACTCGCCAGTGGCGACGTCGAGGTCGATGCCGCGCAGCGCCTCGACGCGGCCGCTGCGGCCGTCGAAGGTGCGGGACACCCCGGAAAGCTGGATCATCTCCGGCGGCCTCCCTGAGTGGGCGATCAGCAGTCGCGGCCCAGGGTAACCGGCCCGTGTGGACTGCACGTCGTCCGGGGTGGACGCGAGGATTTTTCCGTAACGAAACCCATACGCCTGGCATTGTCGGGGTCGGTTTCTCGTACGCTGTCCCCCGCTAAGAGTCCCCTCACGACGGTTGGTGTCGGCCCAACCCCTCGGCCGGCCCACCTAGACAACCCCCTCCGGTGGCGGCGCGCCGCTCCGGTCGGAAAGGACATGGTGCACTGATGAGAAGGCTGACCCGTACGGTCGCTGCCGCTGCGCTGGCCACCGCCCTTGCCCTGGTCTCCGGGTGCAGCGGCGACTCGGACTCCGGCGCCGACGCCAAGAGCGGCAACGGCACGGCGTTGGAGAAGGTGACCTACCTCACCTCGTTCGGCAACTTCGGCCGTGACTCCTACGCCTGGGTCGCGAAGGAGAAGGGCTTCTTCAAGGAGGCCGGGTTCGACGTCGACATCAAGCCGGGTCAGGGCACCAACGCCGTGATCGGGACAATCGTCGGCGGGCAGGCCCAGTTCGGCCCGATCGACCTCACCGGCGGTCTGCTCCAGTTCGGCAACGGCGCGGCCAAGGACTTCGTCGCGGTCGCCGCGATCCAGCAGCGCACCATGGCCGCCATCGCCACCGTCGAGGGCAAGGGCATCGCGTCGCCGAAGGACCTGGAGGGCAAGAAGCTCGCCGACACCGAGGGCTCCGTCGTCCGCAACCTCTTCCCGACGTACGCCCGGCTGGCCGGCGTGGACGCGAGCAAGGTGACCTGGGTACCCGGTCAGGCGCAGGCCCTGATGGGCATGCTGGGCTCCGGCACGGTGGACGGCATCGGCCAGTTCGTCGTCGGCCAGCCCACGATCGAGACGGTGACCAAGCAGAAGGCCGTCATGCTGCCCTACAGCAACGTGATGCAGGACCTCTACGGCAATGTGCTGATCACCTCCGCCAAGATCGCCAAGGAGAAGCCGGAGATGGTCAAGCGGTTCACCGCGGCCCTGATGAAGGGCCTGGAGTACGCGCTGACCAACCCGCAGGAGGCGGGTGAGCTGCTGAAGAAGAACGTCGACGCCGCCAACCCCGCCGCGGCCGCCGCCGAGCTCCAGCTCATGGCCGGCTACGTGCGCTCCAGCAACTCCGGCACCCAGCTCGGCACGCTGGACAGCGGCCGGGTCGCCAAGAGCATCGCGATCCTCCAGGGCGCCGGCGCGCTCAAGCAGAACATCACCCCCGACCAGATCATCGACTTCAGCCTCGCGCCGAAGGCCTGACGGACGCCGACCACGGCACGGGGGTGCGGTCCGCCGGGGCGACCCGGCGGCCGCACCCCCGTCGCGTGCCGGCCCGGCCGGCAGGAGAGGAGAACCCGTGACGGAGACGACCGCTACCCGGTCCGGCCACGTCGGGAAGAAGCCCACGGGTGCCGGCGCACCCCCGCGCCGGTCCGGCGTACGCCCCGCGGCCGTCGGGCTGCCGCTGCTCGGGGCCGTGATCACGCTGGCCGCCTGGTGGCTGGTCACGTCCGGCCTGCAACTGGTGCACCCGGTAGCGCTGCCCCCGCCGCAGTCGGTGTGGCAGGCGATGGTGGCGGGGATCGACGTGCTGCTGCCGGCGCTGGGCGTGACCACCACGATGACGGTGGTCGGCTTCCTGCTGTCGGCGGTTGCCGGGGTGCTGATCGGGATGGCCCTGGCCGGGTCCCGGCGGGTCGAGCGGATGTTCGCGCCGCTGCTGGTGGCGGTCAACGCGGTGCCGAAGATCGCCCTGGGCCCGCTGCTGGTGGTCTCGGTCGGCTGGGGCACGAAGCCGATCCTGACCATGGTGTTCCTGCTCTGTTTCTTCCCGGTCGTGCTCTCCACGGCGACCGGCCTCACCACCACCCCGAACGACCTGGCCGAGCTGGCCCGGTCGCTGAACGCCTCGTGGTGGCAGGCGTTCCGCAAGGTGCGTCTCCCCGCCGCGCTGCCGCAGATCTTCGTCGGGCTCAAGGTGGCGATGCCGCTGGCCGCGATCGGCTCGGTGATCGGCGAGTTCTATTCGGACAAGCCGGGGCTGGGCTACCAGATCCTGCAGTACAACGGCATCGGGGACACCGCGACCGCCTGGGCGGCGATCGTGCTGATCGCGCTGATGAGCATCCTGCTCTACAGCGCGCTGTCCCTGGTCGAGCGGCTCGCCCTGCCGTGGGTGCGCGCCACCACCTCGGCCCGCTGACCCGTTCGGCCAACCGCCGGTGTGGCCCGCCGTCCTCCGGCGGGCCACACCGGCCGGTCAGCTCGCGAGGCGCCAGCGCCCGTTGCGCGCGACCAGGGTGGTGAGGGCCTGCGGCATCAGGCCGGAGTGGTTGTCCGGGGTCATCCGGATCGGCCCGGAGAGACCGTCCAACTGGGTCGTCTCCAGCACGTCCCGGATGCCGTCGCGGTCGACCTCGCCGGGCTCGCCGCCCGCGCGCAGTTCGGCGTCGGCGATGAGCTGCACCGCGTCGGCGGCGAACGACGAGGAGCCGTTGTAGCTGCCGAAGCGGGCGGTGTAGTCCTGGAACCACTGCCGGCGGGCCGCCTTCGCCGGGGTCGTGGCGATCACGTCGTCGATCACCATGGTCTGGGTGAAGACCAGCGTGGCGCGTTCGGTCGCCCGGGACGCGGCACCGAGGAAGAGGTCGCCGGCCGCCGCCGCGTCGAAGAAGAGGCCGCCCTCGAACTTGGCCTGCTGCGCGGCGGTGGCGGCCAGCGTCGCCTGCTCCGCCGGGGTCCAGACGACCAGCGCGTCCGGTTTCTTCGCGATCAGGTCCTTGACCTGCTGGCCGACCTCGGTGTCGGTGGTGCGTACGGCCTCCTCGCGCACCAGCTTGACGCCGGCCTTCGCGAACTCGGCGCGCAGCGCGGTCAACCCCTCACGGCCATAGGCGTCGTCGCTGTGCAGCACGCCCGCCTTGCGTACGCCCTTGCGGCGCATCTCGCCGGCGAGGGCGGCGGCGCTGTCGGCCGCGTTCGGCGAGAGCTTGAACACGTACCGCCGTTCGGCGACCGGGGTGGACACGGCGCTGGACGCGGCGAGCGCAATGGTGGGAATTCGCTTCTCGTTGATGGTGCGTACGGCACCGACGGCGCATTCGTTGCAGCCGCCCATGATGATGGCGCTGACTTGGGAATCAGCGCTGAAGTCACCGATGTTGCGCAGCGACTCGCTCGCGTCCGACCGGTTGTCCTTCACCCTCAGCTCGACCTTCCGGCCGTTCAGCGCACCGGAGGAGTTCAGCTGCTCGACCTTCAGTTCCAGCGCCCGCTGGTACGCCTTGCCGACCGGCGCGGCGGCGCCGGAGAGTTCGAGGTCCGCGGCGATGACGATGGGACTGGTGTCCTGCTCGTCCGCCCCGAACTGGCAGCCGGTGAGCGTGGTGGCCAGCACGGCCGATGCGAGCGCCGCGGCGGTCGCGGAGCGGATGGGGCTCAACTCAGTCCTCCAGATGCGGCCCGGGCGATACCCGGTCACCGCCGGGTTGTCCGTCCTCAGTAGAGGAACGGGATCGGTCTGCCGTACGGTGTGCGCGAAGCCTGCAAAACCTTGCCAACGCCGGGCCCTGCGGTCAAGCGGAGCGTCTGAAGCGTTTCGGGACGCGTATCCCACATGGTGGGGCAACGGGAAGTTTGCAAACGCTTACTAATACGACACGGATGACCACTCTGGAGTTACATGCCCTGTTCACGGGCATGGAGAATTGAAGGTATTAGTTGACCGGATCACGGGATGCGTGCCCTCCGACCGTTTCCTACCCCGCTGCGGCTTCCCAAACAGGATCACTTCTGATGAAATCGCGGCCGTGCCGCGTGTGGCGCAGTCCGCTGCACCGGGCGCGAGTCGGCGGGGCAGGCGTGGAAGAAACGACGGAGGCGATGTCGTGAGCACCGGACCGACGACCCTGCCCGCGAGTGGCGACACCGATCAGCCGAAGCGGCGTCGGCTGCCCCGGCTCCGCGACGTGCGGATCCGCTCCAAGCTCGCGCTGATCCTGGTCGTGCCGCTCGCCGCGGTGCTCGCGCTGGCGACGGTCCGACTCGTCGCCGTCGGCGAGAACACCTTCGACGCCAACCAGGCCCGGGCGCTGACCGCGCTCTCCATCGACGTCTCCGCCCTGACGCAGGACCTGCACGCCGAGCGGATGGCCGCCGCCGCCTTCCTGTCGACCCCCCAGCAGAAGGCCGACGCCTACAACCTGCGGGTGCGCAGCACCGACGAGCGGGTCGCGGCGTACCGGGCCGAGCGCGGTCGGATCGGTGACCTGCCGTCCGCCGTACGCGAGCGGCTGGCGACCATCGACGAGCACCTGGAGACGCTCGCCGCCACCCGGCAGGAGGTGCTGGACCGCCAGCAGATGGCGGTCGCCGAGGCGGCCCTGCGCTACGGCGTCATCATCACCGACCTGGTCGCGTACGGCGACGGGCTGGCCCAGCTGCCCGGCGACGAGCGGCTCGCGGACGCCCGGCGCGCGGTCGCCGCGTTCGCCCGCGCCAAGGCGGCCGTCGCCGAGGAGCAGTCGGTCGCCTTCACCGCCCTCCTCGGCGGCCGGCTCGACGAGGAGCAGTTCTCCTCCTTCGTCGCCACGCTGACCAGCCAGCAGGAGGCGCTGGGCGCCTTCACCCTCGCCGCCGACCCGACCCAGCGGGCCCTGGTCGAGAGCACGGTCTCCGGCGACGCGGTCACCCTCGCCGACCGGGTGGCCGCCGACATCACCCGCTCGGTCGGGCAGCCCTCCCTGGTGACCGCCCAGGACGCCACCGCCGCCATCGGCGCCGTCAACGACCTGATGCGGTGGGCCGAGATCCGGCTCCAGGACCGGCTGCTCAGCCAGGCCGACCAGGCCCGCTCGGACGTCATCCGGCAGGCCGTCATCGAGACGGCGCTGGTGCTGCTCACCCTCATCGTCGCCGTGACCCTCGCCGTGGTGCTGGCCCGCTCGCTCAACCACTCGCTGCGCCGGCTGCGGGAGGGCGCCCTCTCGGTGGCGAACCACGACCTGCCGGACGCGGTCAAGCGGCTGCAGAACGTCGGCAACGTCGGCGACGGCGGCGTCGAGGAGATCGTCCGGGAGGTACGCGACCCGATCCAGCTCAACAACCGCGACGAGGTGGGCCAGGTGGCGCTCGCCTTCAACGTCGTGCACCGCGAGGCGGTCCGGGTGGCGGCCGAGCAGGCCGCGCTGCGTACCAGCGTCTCGGCGATGTTCCTCAACCTCGCCCGGCGCAGTCAGACCCTGGTCGACCGCATGATCGGTGAGCTCGACGCGATCGAGCGCGGCGAGGAGGACCCGAAGCGGCTCGCGCAGCTCTTCGAGCTGGACCACCTGGCCACCCGGATGCGCCGCAACGACGAGAACCTGCTCGTCCTGGCCGGCGCCGACTCCGCCGTGCCGCGCCGCGACGACGCCCTGCTGGTGGACGTGCTGCGGGCCGCGCAGTCCGAGGTGGAGCTCTACAACCGCATCGAGTTCGGCACCGTCGACACCGACATCTCGGTCGCCGCGCACGCCGTCAACGACGTGGTCCGCCTCGTCGCCGAGCTGCTCGACAACGCCACCCGCTTCTCGCCGCCGACCACCACCGTGGTCGCCGACGGCCGCCGGATCCGCGACTACGTCCTCATCCAGGTCGAGGACCGGGGTCTCGGCCTGACCGACGACCAGCTCGACTCGCTCAACCGGCGACTGGCCGCCCCGCCGAGCGTCGACGTCGCGGCGTTCCGGCTCATGGGTCTGGCCGTGGTCAGCCGGCTGGCCTCCCGCTACGGCATCCGGGTGGAGCTGCGCCGTAACGTGGAGGGCGGCACCGTCGCCCAGGTGACGCTGCCCGCCGCGACGGTCGTGCTGCCGCCCGTGCACAGCCGGGACCAGCAGATCACCCGGCCCCGGCAGCCGCTCGCGGTCGAGCAGAACCCGCTCACCCCGGCCGGCCTCGCCGAGCCGGCCGGCGCCGGGCGTACCGCCTCGGCCACCCTGACCGACCAGTGGCGCTCCGCCGCCCCGGCGCCGTGGCAGGCCCCGGAGCAGGCGCGGGACACCATGGCCCCGGTTCAGGCAGGTGGCCTGCCGGCGGCACCGCCGCCCGCCCCGCCGGCGCCCCCGGCCCGGCCGGCCTTCGGCGGCGTCTCGGTCGGCACGCCGACCGTCGCGTACCCCACGGTCGAGGCGCTGCCCAAGCGCGTCCCCGGCGGGGAGGCTGCGGCCCCGGGTGCGCCCGGGCTGCCGGTGGGCCCGATCGCCGGCTCGCCGGCCACCGCCGGGCTGTCGGCGGGCCTCGCCGGCTCCGACCAGGGCACCGGCCGTGGCCTCGGGGCCAACCTGGCCGCCACGGCTCCGCTCGCCCCCGCCCCGGCCGCGCCGATCACCCCGCGCCCCGAGCTGCCGGCCGAGGCGCCGATCTTCCGGGAGATGGAGGCGGTGTGGTTCCGGTCGCACGGTAACGACGCCACGGCCATCTTCACCCGCCCGGACTTCAGCCAGTCGCCCGCCGCGCAGCAGGCCGGCGGAGCGCCGAGCACCGCAGCGCCGAGCGCGGCCGCGCCGGCAGCCGCCCAGCCGGCACCGGCGCCCCGCGCGCCGCGGCTGCCCACGCGTACGCCGGGCAGCACCGACACCACCGCGCCGACCGCGCAGCCGGCACCGCCGTCGTACACCCCGCCGGCCGCGGCGCGGCCCACCACGCCGGACACACCCCCCGCGGCGCCTCCCGCGGCGCCCCCCACCCCGCCTGCGGCGCCGGTCGCGGACCCGCCGCCGGCGGCGCCCGCAGCCGACACGGAAGCCTGGCGGACGGCGGCAGACGAGGGCTGGTCCCGGGCCAGCCGGGCGGCGGCCCCCGCCACCGCCGGCACCACCCGCTCGGGGCTGCCCAAGCGGCAGCCGCAGGCACAGCTCGTGCCGGGCGGGATCGAGCCCCGGGGCGGCCGCGACCGCAGCCGGCGTACCCCGGACGAAGTTCGGGGCCTGTTGTCGGCCTACCACCGCGGCGTGCAGCGCGGCCGGGCGGCCGGCACGGACCAGAACAGCACCTCGACCAAGGAGACGAGTCGATGAACAGGCCAGCGGCCATGCAGGACATGAGTTGGTTGCTCACCAACTTCGCCGACAGCGTGGCGGGAATCGCCCACGTGGTGGCGGTGTCCGCCGACGGGCTGCTGCTCGCCTCCTCGCGGGACCTGCCCGCGGACCGGGCGGACCAGCTCGCCGCGATCACCTCGGGCGTCGTCAGCCTGACCGAGGGCGCCGCCCGGATGTTCAGCGCCGGCGGCGTGCTCCAGACGGTCATCGAGATGGACAGCGGCTACCTGTTCCTGATGTCGATCAGCGACGGCTCGTCGATGGCCGTGCTGGCGGCCCGCAGCTGCGACGTCGGTCAGGTGGGCTACGAGATGGCGCTGCTGGTCGAGCGGGTCGGTGCGGCGCTGGTGCCGCTGCCCCGGGACGCGGTGCGGTCCTAGCGGGACGCGACGTGCGGGCCGTACGTCGCCAGGAACGAGAAGATCCGGTGCCCGACCAGGGGCCCGGCCGGGAGAGGAGGTGATCGTCAATGGACCAACGGCGCGTGGACCCACGTGGTGCGCTGGTACGGCCGTACGCGGTCACCCGCGGCCGGACCGAGGCCCGGATGGACATCGCCCTGGAGGCGGTCCTGACGGCCAACGCGACCCAGGCCGCGGAGGCCCGCTTCGCGGGGCACGACAAGCACCGCATCGCCACCGTCTGCGAGGGCCGGGCACAGTCGCTGGCCGAGATCTCCGCGTACACCCGGATGCCGCTGGGCGTCACCCGGGTGCTGGTCGCCGACATGGTGGCCGAGAGCCTGCTGACGCTACACACTGCCGCTCCCGCCGAGGGGTTCGAGGAGCGGATGGAAATCCTTGGAAGGGTGCTAAGTGGACTTCGCAGGCTATGACCCCGCCGGGGCCCGCCGAAACCGGGGAATCATCTCCGCGAAGATCGTGGTCGCGGGCGGCTTCGGCGTGGGCAAGACGACGCTGGTCGGCGCGATCTCGGAGATCACCCCGCTGAGAACCGAGGCGGTGATGACCGCGGCCGGCGTCGGCATCGACGACCCGTCCAAGGTGCCGGGGAAGCAGACCACCACGGTCGCCATGGACTTCGGCCGGATCACCATGGCCGAGGACCTGATCCTGTACCTCTTCGGCACGCCGGGTCAGACCCGGTTCTGGTTCATGTGGGACGAGATCATCAAGGGCGCGGTGGGGGCGGCCGTGCTGGTCGACACCCGCCGGATCACCGACGCCTTCGCGCCGCTCGACTACTTCGAGAACCGCCGGCTGCCGTACGTCGTGGCGTTGAACCGTTTCGACGGCGCGCCGCAGTACGAGCTGGAGGAGGTCCGCGAGGCGCTGGCCATCTCGCCGGACGTGCCGCTGGTGCTGACCGACGCCCGGCACCGGGACGCCGTCAAGCAGGTGCTCGTGACCGTCGTGGAGCACGCCATGCTCCGCCTGGAGGCCGAGCACGGCCGGGGCTACCCGGCGCCGGTCGGCTGAACGGGACGGCCACCGTCTCCGGGTCGCGTCAGTCGACCCGGAGACGGTAGCCGCGCTTGACGACCGTCTGCACCACGCGGGGCGCGCGCAACCCGGCGCGCAGCCGGGCCACCGCCATCTCCACGGCGTGCTCGTCCGCGCCGCGCGGCAGCGTGCGCAGCAGGGCCGTCCGGGACAGCACCCGACCCGGCGAGCCGCACAGCGCCCGCAGCACCGCCATCGGCGCCGGCGCGAGCGGGCGCAGCTCCCCGTCCACCACGGCGGCGTGCCCGCGCAGCGTGAGCAGGTGACCGGCCACCTTCAGGGTGACCGTCCGGCGCGGCAGCTCGTCGACGATGGTCCGGACCAGGGCGCCCAGGCGGGCCCTGGCCGGCGCGCTGACCGGCACCCCGCGCCGCAGCAGCGGCTCCGCGGTGACCGCGCCCACGCAGCTGGCGAGCACGTCGCCCCGGAACGCGTCGAGCACCGCGTCGCAGCGGTCCCCGGCGGCGCGCAGCAGCGCCTCGGCCGCCGGGGCCGAGGTGAAGGTGACCGCGTCGACGAGCCGGCCGGCGACCAGGTCGATCAGGCGGTGCAGCGGGGCCGGGTCGGTCGGCGGCGCCCACCGGTAGACGGGCACCTCGATCACGGTCGCCCCGGCCGCCTCCAGCGCCAGCGTGCACTCCGGCTGCCGCTCGCCGTGTAGCTGCATGGCGACCACCTGCCCGGCCACCCCGCGCCGGCACAGGTGCGCGACCACCTCGTCGCAGCTCTCCGAGTCGGGCGACCACTGGTCGTGCAGGCCGGCGGCCCGGATGGCCCCGCGCGCCTTGGGACCCCGGGCCACCACGTACGCGTCGGCGAGCACGCCGCGCAGCGGCTCGGCCAGCCCCCAGCCCTCGGCCGCCTCCAGCCAGCCGCGCATCCCGATGCCGGTGTTGGCCATGAGGACGTCCGGGGGCCGGTCCAGGCAGGCCCGGGTGGCCTCACGCAGGTCGGTGTCGTCGGCCAGCGGCACGATCCGCAGAGCCGGGGCGATCACCACCCGGGCGCCCCGCCGTTGCAGCAGCGCGGCGAGTTCGTCCCGTCGTCGGTCGGCGGTCACCCCGATGGTGAAGCCGGCCAGTTCGTCGCGCATTCACCCCTCCCGTCGCAGCCGCACCTCGACCAGGCCGTCCCGGCAGCGCACGTCGTGCCGGGGCACGGCGACGCCGGGCAGGTCTAGGCACGCGCCGGTACGCAGGTCGTACACCTGCTTGTGCAGCGGCGACGCGACCGTCGGCACCCCGCCCCGGCTACCGACGATCCCGCGCGACAGCACGTACGCGCCGGCGACGGGGTCGAGGTTGTCGATGGCGAAGAGCCCGTCGGCGGTGCGGAACAGGGCCACCTGCACGCCGTCGACGAGCGCGGCGACGCCCCGCTCCGGCTCCAGCCGGTCGAGCGGGCAGACCGGCGCCCAGGTGCGCGTCGTCGTCATCGTGATGGTCATCGCCGTACCTCCAGCAGTCCGGGCGTCGTGGTGGTCATCGCCGTAGCTCCGGCATGCCGAGCGCGACCGGTTGGCGGACCCCGTCGGCCGGCGTACGGCCCGCCGGGACGGGTTGGCCCCGCTCCAGCGCGAACGTGATCGACGGGTCGGGCACGTCGGGGGCGTTGACGAAGGAGGCGAACCGGCGCAGTCGTACGGGGTCCTCCAGCACGTCGCGCCACTCGTCGGAGTACGACTCGACGTGCCGGGCCATCGCGGCGTCGAGTTCGGCGCACAGGCCGAGCGAGTCGTCCACGACGACGGCGCGCAGGTGCTCCAGCCCGCCCTCCATCGCCTCGATCCAGGCGGCGGTGCGTTGCAGCCGGTCGGCGGTGCGGACGTAGTACATCAGGAACCTGTCGATCAGCCGGACCAGCGCCTCCGTCGACAGGTCGGTGGCGAAGAGGTCGGCGTGCCGGGGCCGGAAGCCGCCGTTGCCGCCGACGTAGAGGTTCCAGCCGGTCTCGGTGGCGATGACGCCGAAGTCCTTGCTGCGTGCCTCGGCGCACTCGCGGGCGCAGCCCGACACCGCCGACTTGATCTTGTGTGGGGCGCGCAGCCCCCGGTAGCGCAGCTCCAGGGCGACGGCCAGCCCGACCGAGTCCTGCACCCCGTACCGGCACCACGTCTCGCCGACGCAGGACTTCACCGTGCGCAGCGCCTTGCCGTACGCGTGGCCGGACTCGAAGCCGGCGTCGACCAGCCGCCGCCAGATCTGCGGAAGCTGCTCGACCCGGGCCCCGAACAGGTCGATCCGCTGCCCGCCCGTGATCTTCGTGTAGAGCCCGAAGTCGCGGGCCACCTCGCCGATCACGATGAGCTTCTCCGGGGTGATCTCCCCGCCCGGGATCCGGGGCACCACCGAGTAGCTGCCGTCGCGTTGCAGGTTGGCCAGGAAGTGGTCGTTGGTGTCCTGCAACGACGCCTGCTCGCCGTCCAGCACGTGCCCGGTGCCCAGCGAGGCGAGGATCGAGGCGACCACCGGTTTGCAGATGTCGCAGCCGCGACCCCGGCCGTGCTCGGCGACGAGCTGCGAGAAGGTACGGATGCCGCGCACCCGGACGATGTCGAACAGCTCCTGCCGGCTGGCGTCGAAGTGCTCGCAGAGCGCGGTGGACTGCCGCACCCCGGCGGCGTCGAGGAGCTGCTTGAGCATCGGCACGCAGGAGCCGCAGCTCGTACCCGCCCGGGTGCACGCCTTCAGCGCCGGCACGTCCGCGCAGCCACCGGCGATCGCGTCGTCGATGTCGGCGCGGGTCACCGCGTTGCAGGAGCACACCTGGGCGGCGGCGGGCAGCGCCCCCGCGCCCGCCCCCGGCGCGCCGGCGGGGGCGAGCAGCGCCAGCGGGGGAGCGGGCAGCGGGCCGCCGACGCTGGCCCGCAGCGTCGGGTAGGCGCTCGCGTCGCCGACCAGCACCCCGCCGAGCAGGGTCTGCGCGTCGTCGGAGAGGACCAGCTTGGCGTAGACCCGGGTGGCCGGGTCGGTGAACGTCACGTCGAGGCAGCCCGGCGTGGTGCCGTGCGCGTCGCCGAACGAGGCCACGTCCACGCCGAGCAGCTTCAGCTTCGTGGCGGTGTCCGCGCCGGGGAAGGTGGCCGCCCCGCCGACCAGCCGGTCGGCGACCACCTCGGCCATCGCGTACCCGGGGGCGACCAGGCCGTGGCAGACGCCGTCGACGGCGGCACACTCGCCGACCGCCCAGATCCGCGCGTCGGCGCTGCGGCAGGCGTCGTCGACCAGCACCCCGCCGCGCGGGCCCAGGGCGAGAGCGGCCGCCCGGGCCAGCTCGTCGCGGGGACGGATGCCGGCGGCGACCACCACCAGGTCGGCGTCGACGACGGTCCCGTCGGCCAGCTCCAGCCCGGCGACCGCGCCGTCGGGCCCGGGCCGCAGCGCGGTGGTGGCGACGCCCAGGTGGGTCGCCACGCCCAGCTCGTCGACGTAGCGGCGCAGCATCGCGCCGCCGGCCGTGTCGACCTGCACGGGCATCAGCCGGGGCGCGAACTCCACCACGGCGGTGTCGAGCCCGAGCAGCCGCAGCGCGTTCGCCGCCTCCAGCCCGAGCAGCCCGCCGCCGACGACCGCGCCGGTGCGCCGGCCCCGCGCGTACTCCCGGATCGCCGCCAGGTCGTCCAGCGTGCGGTAGACGAAGACCCCGGGCAGGGTCGCGCCGGCCACCGGCGGCACGAACGCGGACGAGCCGGTGGCCAGCACCAGGGCGTCGTACGGGTGCTCGCCGGCCGCCGTGCGGACCAGCCGCCGCTCGCGGTCGATCTCCGTGGCCGGCTCGCCCAGGCGCAGTTCCACCCCGTCGTCGGGGGTGTGCAGGTTCAGCTCCTCGGCGCCGACCCCGTCGAAGAAGGCCGAGAGCCGCACCCGGTCGTACGCCGGGCGGTTCTCCTCGGCGAGCACGGTGACCCGCCACCGCCCCTGCGGGTCGCGGGCGCGCAGCGCGTCGACGAAGCGCTGCCCGACCATCCCGTTGCCGACGACCACCAACCGGCCACCGTTCATGACGGCACTCCGCTCCGCTGCGTGCCGTCATGAGGCACCGTCGCACTGAGCCTGCTGATTCGCTCGCTCCGCTCGCTCATCGCGCCACCTCCACCGATTCCACCTCGGACAACCAGTCGACGATGCCGGCGACGGCGTCCCGGCAGCCGCCGCATCCCGTACCGGCCCGGGTCGCGGCGACCACGGCGTCGACCGTCCGGGCCCCGGAGCGCCAGCAACCCACCAGCGCCCCCTTGCTGACGTCGTTGCACCGGCAGACGGTCGCCGCGTCCGGCATCAGCGCCGGGGTGGCGGCCGGCGCTGCTGTCGCCGCGCCGAACGACCGGCCGAGTAGCAGGGAACGCCGGTCGGCCGGCACCGGCTGGCCCCGGTCGAAGAGCTGGATGACCGTGCCGACCGCCGGGTTGTCGCCGAGCAGGATCGCGGCGGTCAGCCGCTCGTCGCGGATGCGCAGCCGGGCGTACGTGCCCCGGGCCGGGTCGGCGAAGGTCAGCTCCTCGCCGGTCCCGCCGTCGCCCGGGTCGCCCATGGCGGCGAGGTCGATGCCGGCCGCCTTGAGCCGGGTCACCGCAGGCCGGGGCCGGTAGCGGGCGCCCGGGTCCTCCCCGGTGAGCAGTTGCGCCACCACCCGGGCCTGCGCCCAGGCCGGGGCGACCAGCCCGGTGAGGGCACCGTCGTGCTGGGCGCAGTCGCCGATCGCCGAGATCCGCGGGTCGCTGGTGCGCAGCCGGTCGTCGACCAGCACGCCCCGCTCGACGGCCAGCCCCGCCGAGGCGGCGAGGGCGGTGTCGGGGCGTACCCCGCAGGAGAGGACCAGCAGGTCGGCGGCGAGCGAGCGACCGTCGGCCAGGTCGAGGCGTACCCCGTCGGCGTCCGCGACCACCTCCGTGGCCGACACGGCCAGGTGGGTGGTCACCCCGAGGCCCGCGAGGGCGTCGGCCAGCACGGCCGCGCCGGCCGGGTCGAGCTGCCGTTCCATCAGGTACGGCACCGGGTGCACCACCCCGACGGCCAAACCCCGGGCGGCGAGCCCGCGGGCCGCCTCCAGCCCGAGCAGCCCGCCGCCGAGCACCAGGGCGCTGCGCGCGCCGTCGGCCACGGCGAGGATCCGCCGGCAGTCGTCGAGGGTGCGGAACGGCACCACCCGCTCCGGCAGCCCGGGCCCGGCCAGCCCCGGCAGCGGGGGTACGACGGCCCGGCTGCCGGTGGCGAGCACCAGATGGTCGTACGCGACGCGGTCGCCGTCGTCGGTGTGGACGGTCGCGGCGGCGCGGTCGACGGCGGTGACGGCCACCCCGCTGCGCAGGTCGACGCCCTGCCCGGCGGCCTCGGCCAGCTCCACGTCCGCCTCGCCGATCCGGCCCGCCAGCAGCGTGGAGAGCATGATCCGGTTGTACGCCCGGTGCGGCTCCGCGCCGAGCACGGTGACCTTGCGGTCCCCGCCCCGGGCGTGCAGCTCGCCGGCCAGCCGGGAGCCCGCCATCCCGTTGCCGACGATCACGACCCGCTCGGTCATGGCCGCGCTACCGGGCTCTGCGGGACGGTTCGCTCGCTCATGGTGCGTCCACCCTTTCCAGCCGGACGGCGCAGATCTTGAACTCCGGCATCCCGGAGACCGGGTCGACGGCGTCGTTGGTGACCGAGTTGGCCCGCGCGGCGCCACCCCAGTGGAACGGCGCGAAGACGGTGTCCGGCCGGATGGCGGTGCTGAGCCGGGCCGGCGCGCGCAGCTCACCCCGGCGCGAGACCACCCGCACCGGCTCGCCGTCGCCGATGCCGAGCCGCCCGGCCAGGTCGGGGTGCAGCTCGACGAAGGCGTCCGGGGCGGCCCGGCGCAGGGCGGCGACCCGGCGGGTCTGGGTGCCCGACTGGTACTGGGCGAGCACCCGGCCGGTGGTGAAGTGCAGCGGATACTCGGCGCACACCTCCTCGGCCGCCGGCCGGTGTTCGACGGCGTGGAAGCGGGCCCGCCCGTCCGGGGTGGCGAAGCGGTCGGCGAAGAGCCGGGGGGTGTCCGGGGCGTCCTCGGCCGGGCAGGGCCAGAAGACGCCGTCGTGCGCGTCGATCCGCTCCCAGCTCACCCCGGCGTAGTCGGCGGTCCCGCCGGCCGAGGCCCGCCGCAGCTCCGCGAACACGACCCGCGGGTCGCTGGCGTCCGAGTCGCCGGCACCACCCCGGAGGCGGGCGGTGAGGTCGGCGAGGATCTCCAGGTCCGTACGGACGCCCGGCGGCGGCGTACGCAGGGCGCGGCGGCGCAGCACCCGGCCCTCCAGGTTGGTCATCGTGCCGTCCTCCTCGGCCCACTGGGCGGTGGGCAGCACCACGTCGGCCAGCGCGGCCGTCTCGGAGAGCAGGAAGTCGGCGACCACCAGCAGGTCGAGGTCCCGTAGCCGGCCCTCGATCCGGGCCGCCCGGGGCGCGGAGACCACCGGATTCGAGCCGAAGACCAGCAGCGCCTTCGGCCCGGCGGGCGTGCCCAGCGACTCCAGCAGCTCGTACGCCGGCACGCCCGGCCCGGGCAGGTCCTCGGCCGGCACCCCCCAGACCCCGGCGACGTGTTCCCGGGCGGCCGGGTCGTCGATCCTGCGGTAGCCGGGGAGCTGGTCGGCCTTCTGCCCGTGCTCCCGGCCGCCCTGTCCGTTGCCCTGTCCGGTGAGGCAGCCGTAGCCGGAGCCGGGGCGTCCGGGCAGCCCGAGGGCGAGCGCCAGGTTGACGAAGCCGGTGACGGTGTCGACGCCCTTGGCGTGCTGCTCGGCGCCGCGCGCGGTCAGGATGATCACGCGTCCGGCGGTGCCGAGGGCCCGGGCGGTCGCCTCCAGGTCGGCCACCGGCACCCCGGAGAGCGCCTCGGCGCGGGCCGGCCACCAGCCGGCCACGCTCCGGCGGACCGCCTCGAAGCCGGTGGTGCGGTCGGCCACGTACTCCCTGTCGATCCAGCCCTCGGTGAGCGCGATGTGCAGCAGCGCGTTCGCCACCGCCAGGTCGGTGCCCGGCAGGGGTTGTAGGTGCAGGTCGGCCAGCCGGGCGGTGGCGGTGACCCGGGGGTCGACCACGATCAGCCGGCCGCCGCGTTCGCGCTGCTCGGTGAGCCAGCGCACGAGCGGGGGCATGGTCTCCGCCGGGTTTGCGCCGACGAGCAGCAGCGTGTCGGCCCGGCCGAGGTCGGCCAGGGGGAACGGCAGTCCCCGGTCGATGCCGAAGGCGCGCGTGCCGGCCGCCGCCGCCGAGGACATGCAGAACCGTCCGTTGTAGTCGATGTGCTTCGTGCGCAGCGCCACCCGGGCGAACCTGCCCAGCGCGTACGCCTTCTCGTTGGTGAGCCCGCCGCCGCCGAAGACGGCCACCGCGTCGCGGCCGTGTCCCTCCTGGACGGCGCGCAGGCCGGTGACGATCCGATCGAGGGCGGCGTCCCAGCTCGCCGGGCGCAGGCCGCCCCCGGTCGGGTCCCGCAGCAGCGGGGTGGTCAGCCGCTCAGGGTGGTCGAGCAGTTCGGCGGCGGTCCAGCCCTTCTGGCAGAGGCCGCCCCGGTTGGTGGGGAACCGCCGGGGGAGCACCGTCACCCGGTCGGGCTCCTCGCGCAGCGTCATCCCGCACTGGAGGGCGCAGTACGGGCAGTGCGTCGCCACCTCCCGGGGCGTGCGCCCCGGTCCGGTCGCCGCGTGTGCACCGTCTGTCATGTCGGCAAAGCGTGCCGGGGGGCGATTTCCGGTCCGGGTCCCGTTTGTTTCGGTCCTGTCAAGAGCCGCTCACACCGCACGGGGGCGGCGGATCGGCTCGCGGGGGTCTACAATCTGGGAAATCAGTCCTATATTTCGGGAGACACGATGGACGTGGCCGAGGTCTTCGACGCGGTGGCCGGCAGCTACGACGAGGCCCGCCGTCGCCTGGTGCCCTGCTTCGACGCCTTCTACGGCACCGCCGTCGAGGTGGCCGCGCCACCGTTGCGCGCCGCGCTCGCCGCGGGGCGTACCCCCGAGGTGCTGGACCTGGGCGCGGGCACCGGGCTGCTGTCGCTGCTGCTCGCCGCGGCGGTGCCCGGGGCCCGGCTGACCCTGGTCGACGCCGCGCCGGCCATGCTCGCCGTCGCCGCCGACCACCTGCGCGCCCGCGGGGTGGCCCACCGGACGGTCCTGGCCGACCTGGCCGACCCGCTGCCGGCCGGCCGCTACGACGCGGTGGTCAGCGCGCTGGCCGTGCACCACCTCGACGACGCCGGTAAGCGCGCGCTCTACCGCCGGGTGCCGGCGGCGCTGGCGCCCGGCGGCGTCTTCGTCAACGCCGAGCAGGTCGCCGGCCCCACGGCCGCGCTGGACCGGCGCTACCACGAGGTGTGGCTGGGGCAGGTCGCCGCGCTGGGCTCCGACGCCGACGAGATCGCCGCCGCCGAGGGCCGGATGGCGTACGACCGGCCGGCCCCGGTCGACGCGCAGTGCCGCTGGCTCGCCGAGGCGGGCCTGGTCGACGTCGACTGCTTCTTCAAGCAGTGGCGGTTTGCCGTGTTCGGCGGCCGGCGCGAATAGCGGGCCGCGGCGGGATGACTGCCGGTCATACCGCTGGGTAGTCTGCTCGGCATGACTGCCAAGGTGACCCTGTCGTTCTCGGACGAGACGATCGAGGAGGCCCGGCGGTTCGCCAAACGCGAAGGGCTCTCCCTCTCGGCGTGGATGGACCAGGCGGCCCGCGAGAAGGCGCTGCGCGAGGTCTTCACCGCGCACGCCGCCGCCGTCGGCCGGGCCGGTCTCGACCTCGAAGCCGCCGCCCTCGCCGACGCCCGCGAGGTGGGCATGGTCGACGACGTGCTCTTCGGCGGGCGCCCGCGTGCTGCGTAGGGGCGAGGTCTGGCGCATCGACGGCGCCCGGGAACGGCTCGGGCTGGTGATCAGCTCCGACGTCTACAACTCCACCGACGTGCCGATCGTGATCGTGGCCGAGGTGGTCGAGGAGGCGCTGCTGCGCGACTCGCCCCTGGCGGTGCGGATGGGCGCGTACGTGGTGATGCCCGACCGGCTCTCCTCGCCGATGAAGAAGTGGTTCACGGAGTGCGTGGACGTCGCCGACACCGAGACCATGCTCCGGGTCGGTCGGGCGCTGCGTATCCTCCAGGAGCTCTGACATCTCACGGGCCGCACCCGCCCGCGGTGCGGTCTCCGTTTCCGGCCCGACCCGCGACGGGCACGGTCGGGTAATCCACGGTTCCTAGCGTTCCTCCAGGTCACACCGACGAGGAGGAGTCGCCGTGAGCACACTGGCCCCCACCGCACCCCTGGCCGAGGCCGCCCCGCCGGCCGCCGGCCGCCGGCGCCGCATCGACGACTGGCGGCCCGAGGACCCGGACTTCTGGCGTACGACCGGGGCGCCGATCGCCCGCCGCAACCTCTGGGTCTCGATCTTCGCCGAGCACGTCGGCTTCTCCGTGTGGAGCCTCTGGTCCGTCACGGTGCTCTTCCTCGGCCCCGAGTACGGCATCGACCCGGCGGGCAAGTTCCTGCTCACCGCCGTGCCGGCCGCCCTCGGGGCGGCGCTGCGGCTGCCCTACACGCTGGCCGTGGCGCGCTTCGGCGGACGGACCTGGACGATCGTCAGCGCGCTGCTGCTGCTCGTCCCGGCCGTGCCGATGACGGTGCTGCTGGAGCCCGGCGTCTCCTACTCCACCCTGATGGTGCTGGCCTGCCTGACCGGCGTGGGCGGGGGCAACTTCGCCTCCTCGATGGCGAACATCAACCTCTTCTACCCGTCTTGGCTCAAGGGCCGGGCCCTCGGGCTCAACGCCGGTGGCGGGAACCTCGGCGTGCCGGCGGTGCAACTGGTCGGCCTGGCGGTGCTGGCGACGGCGGGCGCCGCGTACCCCCGCCTGGTGCCGGCGGTCTACCTGCCGCTGATCGTGCTGGCCGCGCTCGCCGCGGCGCGCTGGCTGGACGACGTCCCGGGGGCGCGCAACGAGCCCGGCGCGCTGCGCGAGGCCGCCCGCGATCCGCACACCTGGATCATGTCGCTGCTCTACGTCGGCACCTTCGGCTCGTTCATCGGCTTCGGCTTCGCCTTCGGCCAGGTGCTCCAGCTCCAGTTCGCCGAGCGCTTCCCGACCCCGGCCGACGCCGTCTGGCTGACCTTCCTCGGCCCGCTGATCGGTTCGCTGGTCCGGCCGGTCGGCGGGCACCTCGCCGACCGCCTCGGCGGGGCCCGGGTGACCTTCTGGAACTTCGTCGCGATGGCGGCCGGCGCCTCGCTGGTGCTGTACGCCGCCCGCGAGCGGTCGTTCGGGCTCTACCTGCTCGGCTTCCTGTCGCTCTTCGTCTTCTCCGGCATCGGCAACGGCTCGACGTACAAGATGATCCCGGCGATCTTCCGGGCCCGCGCGACGGCCGACGTGGCGGCCGGTCGGCGGGAGGCGGCCCCGGCGCAGCGCTGGGCCGTGCGGATGACCGGCTCGCTCATCGGTGTCGCCGGGGCGGTCGGGGCCTCCGGCGGGGTGCTGGTGAACGTCGCCTTCCGGCAGTCGTTCCTGACCCGGGGCAGCGCGGACGCGGCGTACGTCGCCTTCATCGCCGCGTACGCGGTCTGCCTCGCGGTGACGTGGCTGGTCTATCTGCGGCCGGGAGCCCACCGGCCGGCCGGGGAGTGAGCCCCGCCGGGTATCCTCGGAGGGCCAGGCGGGGGCGGTACCCCGTTTTGACCTGCCGACGGGGCGGCGGGTATCGTTGCCTGCTGTTGTACGACATCCAGAGGCGTGCCGCCTGAGGTACGCTTGGTCGTTCGTGCGCGCCCGGTAACCTCGGCGCGCGACCCCAGACCGACGACGAGACAAGGTATACCTGTGCGTACGTACAGCCCGAAGCCGGGTGAGATCGAGCGTCAGTGGCACGTCATCGACGCCTCTGATGTCGTGCTGGGCCGCCTGGCCACCCACGCCGCCACGCTGCTGCGCGGCAAGCACAAGCCGACTTTCGCGCCGCACGTCGACACGGGCGACTTCGTCGTCATCGTGAACGCGGGCAAGGTCGCGCTGACCGGCAACAAGCGCCACACCAAGGTCGCCTACCGCCACTCCGGCTACCCGGGTGGTCTGAAGCAGGTCGGCTACGACGAGCTGCTGACCAAGCGTCCCGAGCGGGCCATCGAGCTGGCCGTCAAGGGCATGCTCCCGCACAACAAGCTCGGCCGTCAGCTCATCAAGAAGCTGAAGGTCTACGCCGGTGCCGAGCACCCGCACGGCGCGCAGCAGCCGGTGCCGTTCGAGATCAAGCAGATCGCGCAGTGAGCGCGGGCGAAGGAAACAGCATGACCGACATCACCGAGACCGAGGTCGCCCCCGAGGCCACCGAGGCGCCGGCGCCCGTCGCCCGCGCGCCGCGTGGTGACCGCCCGATCCAGACCGTGGGTCGGCGCAAGGAGGCCATCGTCCGGGTGCGCATCGTCCCCGGCAGCGGCAAGATCACCTGCAACGGCCGTGACCTCGAGGCCTACTTCCCGAGCAAGGTGCACCAGCAGCTCATCAAGGACCCGCTGGTCACCGCCGAGAAGCCGGAGGCGTTCGACGTCATCGCCAACCTGCGTGGCGGCGGCACCACCGGTCAGGCCGGCGCGCTGCGGCTCGCCATCGCCCGGGCCCTGATCGTCAACGAGCCGGACGACCGCCCGGCGCTGAAGAAGGCCGGCTTCCTCACCCGGGACGCCCGGGTCAAGGAAAGCAAGAAGTACGGCCTCAAGAAGGCCCGCAAGGCTCCCCAGTACTCGAAGCGCTGATCAACAGCTGCACGTTGTACTTCTGACGAACGGCCGGGTTCACCTCCCCTGGATGGGAGGTGGCCCGGCCGTTCGCCTTTCCTGGACCGTTTCATCGGAGGTTGGCGGGTATGGGCCGGTTGTTCGGCACGGACGGCGTACGCGGGCGGGCGAACGCGGATCTCACGCCTGAGTTGGCGCTGGCGGTGGCGGTCGCCGCCGCGCACACGCTCGCCGAGTCGGACCGGAGCCATCCTCCGCTGGCCGTGGTCGGGCGCGACACCCGGGCCAGCGGCGAGATGCTGGAGGCCGCCGTGGTCGCCGGGCTCACCAGCGCCGGCGCCAACGTGGTCCGGGTGGGTGTGCTGCCCACCCCGGCCGTGGCGTTCCTCACCGCCGAGGCCAAGGCCGACCTGGGCGTGATGCTCTCCGCCTCGCACAACCCGATGCCCGACAACGGGATCAAGCTCTTCGCCGCCGGCGGGCACAAGCTGCCGGACGAGATCGAGATGCGGATCGAGGCGGCCGTCGAGGCGAACGCCACCACCGCCTGGAAGCGACCGATCGGCGCCGGCGTCGGCCGGGTGCACGACCTGCTCGACGGCGCCGACCACTACGTGCAGCACCTGATCGGCACGGTGCCGCACCGCCTCGACGGGATCAAGGTCGTGGTCGACTGCGCCAACGGCGCGGCGGCCGAGGTGGCGCCGGTGGCGTACCGGGAGGCCGGTGCCGAGGTCGTCGCCATCCACGCCGAGCCGGACGGGCTCAACATCAACGACGAGTGCGGCTCCAACCACATCGAAGCCCTGCGGGCCGCCGTGGTCGAGCACGGCGCGCACCTGGGCATCGCCCACGACGGCGACGCCGACCGGTGCGTCGCGGTGACCGCCGACGGGGACGAGGTCGACGGCGACCAGGTGATGGCGATCCTCGCGCTCGCCATGCGTGAGGCCGGCACGCTCACCGACGACACCCTCGTCGCCACCGTGATGAGCAACCTCGGCCTGCGGCTGGCCATGTCCGCGCAGGGCATCCGGCTGCTGGAGACCAAGGTCGGCGACCGGTACGTGCTGGAGGAGCTGCGCGCGTCCGGCCTGGCGCTGGGCGGCGAGCAGAGCGGGCACATCGTCATGCCGGCGTACGCCACCACCGGCGACGGCGTGCTGACCGGGCTGCACCTGATGTCCCGGCTCGCCGCCACCGGCAGGTCCCTCGCGGAGCTGGCCGCCGTGGTCACCAAGCTGCCGCAGGTGCTGATCAACGTGCCGGTCGGCGACCGTACGGTCGGCGCTGCCGCGCCCGCCGTCCGGGCCGAGGTCGAGCGCGCCGAGGCGGAGCTGGGGGAGACCGGGCGGGTGCTGCTGCGTCCCTCCGGCACCGAGCCGCTGGTCCGGGTCATGGTCGAGGCGGCCACCGAGCGCGCCGCCCGCGAGACGGCCGAGCGCATCGCCGAGCAGGTCCGCACCGCCAGCCCGACCGCCTGACTTCTCCCGGATGCCCGGGCCCGCCGCTGGCGGGCCCGGGCAGCCGCCTTTTCCGTACCGGCCCGGCGGCGGGTGCCGCGCCGGCCGTCCGCGCAGCCCTCGCGGCGGTCAGCCGGTTGCCAGGCGACGCAGCCGGTCGACGGCCTCGGCCAGCACCTCGGGGCGCTTGCAGAAGGCGAAGCGGACGAGGTGCCGGCCCGCCTCCGCGTCGTCGTAGAAGACCTGGGTCGGCACGGCGACCACGCCGCAGCGCGTGGGCAGCGACCGGCAGAACTCCACCCCGTCCCGGCCGCCGAGCCCGGTGACGTCGGCGGTGACGAAGTAGGTGCCCTCCGGCGCGAGCACCTCGAAACCGGCGTCGGTCAGCCCGCCGACGAGCTGGTCGCGGCGGGCCTGCATGCCGTCGCGGAAGTCGGTGAAGTAGCCGTCCGGCAGGGCGAGGGCCACCGCGACCGCCGGCTGGAGCGGCGCGGCGTTGACGAAGGTGAGGAACTGCTTCACCCGCAGCACCGCCGACACCAGGGCCGCCGGCCCGCTCGCCCAGCCGACCTTCCAGCCGGTGCAGGAGAACGTCTTGCCGGCCGAGGAGATGCGCAGGGTGCGCTCGCGCATCCCGGGCAGCGTGGCCAGCGGCACGTGCGGGGTGGCCGCGTCGGTGAAGACCAGGTGCTCGTAGACCTCGTCGGTCACCGCGTACGCGTCGTGCTCCCGGCACAGCTCGGCGATCAACGCCATCTCGTCGGGGGTGAACACCTTGCCGGTCGGGTTGTGCGGCGAGTTCAGCAGCACGAGCCGGGTACGCGGGCCGAACGCGGCGCGCAGGGCGGCCGGGTCGAAGGCGTACCGGCCGTCGGCGGCGGGACGCAGCGTGACCGGGCGCCGGACCGCGCCGGCCAGGGCGATCGAGGCGGCGTACGAGTCGTAGTAGGGCTCGAAGCAGACCACCTCGTCGCCCGGCTCGCAGAGCCCGAGGATGGCGGCGGCGATCGCCTCGGTGGCGCCCGCCGTCACCACGATCTCGCCGTCCGGGTCGTACTCCAGCCCCCAGAACCGGCGCTGGTGCGCCGCCACCGCCGCGCGCAACGCCGGGACGCCGGGGCCCGGCGGGTACTGGTTCTGCCCGCTGCGCAGCGCCTGCGCGGCGGCGGCGAGCATCTCCGGCGGCCCGTCGGTGTCGGGGAAGCCCTGCCCGAGGTTGACGGCGCCGGTGCGGACGGCGAGGGCGGACATCTCGGCGAAGATGGTCGTCCCGAACGGACGCATCCGGGCCACCAGCGGATCCACGTCGGCGGTCGTCACGCCCGCCAGCCTACGGACTCCCGGCGCGGCTTCAACCCCCTGCCGGGGCCGCCGCCACGCCCGGAACCGGCTCCGACGCCCCCTCCGGCCGGCGGAAGTATGTCACCGAGCGTGTCGATTCCCCTCCGATCGCTCAAGTTCGCTGATCGTTTGGCCGGCTTTCGCGCACGCGTGATGAGTGGAACTAGGTTAGGCTGCGGGTCATGTGTGGAATCGTGGGTTACGCCGGCGCGCGCCCGGCGCTCGGCATCGTGCTCGACGGACTGCGGCGGCTGGAGTACCGCGGCTACGACTCGGCCGGCGTCGCCATCGTCTGCGACGGCGCGCTGCTGACCGAGAAGAAGGCCGGCAAGCTGGCCAACCTGGAGAAGGTGCTCTCCGAGCGGGCCGCCGAGGATCCCACGTCCTGCGCGGCCAGCCCGATCGGCATCGGGGACGGCACCACCGGCATTGGGCACACCCGCTGGGCCACCCACGGCGGCCCGACCGACCGCAACGCCCACCCGCACCTGGCCCCCGACGGCCGCGTCGCCGTGATCCACAACGGCATCATCGAGAACTTCGCGAAGCTGCGCGCCGAGCTGGAGGCCGACGGCGTCCAGTTCACCAGCGACACCGACACCGAGTGCGCGGCGCACCTGCTCTCCGCCGCGCTCGCCGACCTGCGCGCCGCCGGCCACCCCGACGGGCCGCAGCTGCTCGCCGCCGGCATGCGGGTGGTCTGCCAGCGACTGGAGGGTGCGTTCACGCTGCTCGCCGTCGACGCCGCGGTGCCCGGCGCGGTGGTCGGCGCCCGCCGCAACTCCCCGCTCGTCGTCGGGCGCGGCGACGGGGAGAACTACCTGGCCAGCGACGTGGCCGCGTTCATCGAGCACACCCGGGAGGCGGTGGAGCTCGGCCAGGACCAGATCGTCCTCATCACCGGCGACACCATCGAGATCACCGACTTCGCCGGCCAGCCCGCCAGCGGCAAGGACTTCCACATCGACTGGGACTCCTCCGCCGCCGAGAAGGGCGGCTACGACTGGTTCATGCTCAAGGAGATCGAGGAGCAGCCGCAGGCCATCGCCGACACGCTGCTCGGCCGGCTCACCGACTCCGGCGAGATCATGCTCGACGAGGTCCGCCTCAGCGACCAGGACCTGCGCGACGTCGACAAGATCTTCATCGTCGCCTGCGGCACCGCGTACCACTCCGGTCTGGTCGCCAAGTACGCCATCGAGCACTGGACCCGGATCCCGTGCGAGGTGGAGCTGGCCAGCGAGTTCCGCTACCGCGACCCGGTCCTCGACCGGTCCACGCTGATCGTCGTGATCTCGCAGTCCGGGGAGACGATGGACACCCTGATGGCGCTGCGGCACGCCAAGGAGCAGAAGGCCCGCGTGCTGGCCATCTGCAACACCAACGGCTCCACCATCCCCCGCGAGTCCGACGCCGTCCTCTACACCCACGGCGGGCCGGAGATCGCCGTCGCCTCCACCAAGGCGTTCCTCACCCAGCTCGTCGCCTGCTACCTGATCGGCCTGCACCTGGCCCAGGTGCGCGGCATCAAGTTCGCCGACGAGGTGGCCGCCGTGGTGGCCCAGCTCCAGGAGATGCCGGGCAAGCTGCGCGAGCTGCTGGAGCGGATCGAGCCCGTCCGCGAGCTGGCCCGCGACCTGAAGGCCGAGCCGACCGTGCTCTTCATCGGCCGGCACGTCGGCTACCCGGTGGCCCTGGAGGGCGCGCTCAAGCTCAAGGAGCTGGCGTACATGCACGCCGAGGGCTTCGCCGCCGGCGAGCTGAAGCACGGCCCGATCGCGCTGATCGACAAGGGCACCCCGGTCATCTGCATCGTGCCGTCCCCGGTCGGCCGCGGGATGCTGCACGACAAGGTCGTCTCCAACATCCAGGAGGTACGGGCGCGCGGCGCCCGGACGATCGTGATCGCGGAGGAGGGCGACGAGGCGGTCGTCCGCTACGCCGACCACCTGATCTACGTGCCGCGTACGCCGACGCTGCTCGCGCCGCTGGTCACGACCGTGCCGTTGCAGGTCATGGCGGCCGAGATCGCCGCCGCCCGGGGGCACGACGTGGACCAGCCCCGCAACCTGGCGAAGTCGGTCACGGTCGAGTAGCCCGCACCGCCGCGCCACGGGCCCCCGTCCACCCGCCGGTGGGCGGGGGCCCGCCGCGTGCGCGGGTCACCGGCCGAGCACCACCCGGGCCATCCCGTCGAGGGCCGGGTTGCCGGCTTCCCAGTAGCCGGTGTGCCCGTGCCGGCCGCTGGGGAACGTACGCCCGCCGAAGCCCGGGTGGGACGGATCCTGCCCGAACCACAGCTCCCGCTCCGGCGCGCCGAGCAGTGCCCCGATCGCCGGGCCGACCGGCGACGCGCCCAGCAGGGCCCGGCGGGTCAGCTCGTCCGGGGACCGGGCCCACCGGATCACGTCGTCCGGCGCGGTGCTCGCCCAGACCTGCCCGGGCGGCAGGCCCAGCTCGCCCGCGTGCGCGACGTTCACCCCGGGCGAGCCGACGAAGACCAGCGCGTCGGCGGCCAGCCCGTGGTCGCGGGCGGCCGTGCCGACCACCAGCGAGCCGTAGCTGTGCCCGAGCACGGTCTGCCGGCCCGGCGGGTCGTCGTGGGTCGCCCGCAGCCCCTCCTGGAAGCGGTGCAGCGCCGGGCCGGCGTCGCGGGCCTGGCCCGACCACGCCGCCTCGTGCAGGAAGTCGGGCGCGTCGTAGTCCAGCCAGAGCACGGCGGCGGCCTCCTGCCCGGAGTCGAGCGCGCCGCAGCGGGACAGCACCCGGGCGGCCCGACCCAGCTCGCCGGGCACGTCGTGCAGGCCGGAGGTCATCCCCGGCACGTAGGTCAGCACCCGGGCCGACCGGTCCGGGTTGCCCAGCGCCACCACCGCCCGCCCCTCACCGGCTGTGCCCAGCGTCAGCAGGTAGGCCCGGGGCTGCTCGTCGCCGGTCAGGCGGGCGGCCAGCGCGTCCAGCCCCGCCAGGGACTTCCCGACGCGCGCCAGCCCGGCCAGCTCGACCGGCCCGCGCGGCACCCGCTCCAGCAGCCGCCGCCGCGCGGCCAGCAGCTCCTCCCGGCGCACCCCGAGGAGCAACCGGTTGGCCTGGTCCCGGGCGGCCACCGGCACCCCGTCGAGGCGGCCGACCAGCCCCGGCTCGTACGCGACCAGCCACCGGCGCTGCGCCGGGGTGAGCCCTGCCCACCACGCCCGAACCGTGGCCGGGTCGGCGCCGGGTGCCGGGCGACCGGGCGGCGGCACGTCGGCCCATGCCACGCGGGCGCCGTCGGCCAGCGCGTCCAGCCGGGCTGCGGCCTCCCGGTCGGCCGTACCGGCCAGTTCCAGCGCCGCCCGGATCGCCGCCCCCGCCTCGGCCGGGTCCGTCCCGGACCCGCCCGCTCCGCCCGCGCCGGACGCACCGGATACGCCTGCGCCGGTGCCGCCCGCGCCGGACCCGCCGGTTCCGCCCGCGCCGGACCCGGGCGCGTTCGCGCCGGCTGCGCCCGTGTCGGCCCTGCCCGTCCCGGGACGGGCCGTCGTCGGGGCGCGGGCGGGGCCGGCGGTGACCCGGCCCTGGCGGTCCACCAGCAGCCCGGCCGCCTCGGCGTGGGCCACGGCGGCGGCGAGCCGGGCCTTGGCGACGCCCAGCCGGGCGGCGAACTCCGCCAGCACCTGGTCGGCCTCGATCAGGGCGGGGCGGACGGCCGTCAGCTCACCGCGCAGCGCCGCGAGCCGGGCGTCGGCGGCGTCGGCCGCCCCACCCGACCAGCCACCCCGCAGCACCGCCGCGCCGGCGGCCAGCGCGCCGGCCCGGTGGGCCACCGGCTCGGTCAGCCCCCGCCAGGCCGCGCCGGCAGCCCGCCACGCGTCGGGATCGGCCGCCCACAGCTGCCGGTAGGAGACGTGCGCCGCCCGGTGGCCGACGTCCGCCGCCCGGTCGGCGGGGTGCGTCGGGCGCGTCGGAGGCCTCGGGGGTGCCGGGCGCGCCGGATGCCCGGCCCGGGCCACCGGAGCCGACGTCGGGGCCGCCGGACCCGATGCCCCGGCCGCCGGACCCGACGCCGGGGGTGCCGGGGCGGTCACCGGGACAGCGCGGTGAGCCGGCCGGCCGCCCGGTCGTCCACCGTCTCGTACGCCTCGGCGGCCGTCCGGACCGCCCCGGCCGTGCCGGCGACCCGGGCGGCGAGCCCACAGAACCAGGCGTGCACGGCCGATTCCAGCCCGGCCAGCGCCGCCCCGGCCGACCACTGCGGGGCCGGCACCACCAGCCCGGACGCCCCGGCCAGCCCGTGCCCCAGCCGGTACGCGTCGTCGTCGAGCCCGTGCGCGGCCCGGCGCAGCACGTCGGGTCGTACGGTCAACGGCTCCTCGGTCATCCTCGGCCCCCCGCCTCGCGGAAACATCGACGGCTGCGACGCTAGGCGCCGTCCACACCCCGGCGCGTGCCCTGTGGACGACGGCCCCTGCGGCCCACGGCCGGTCGTCCACAGGCGTTGCCGCGCGCGCAACCGGCGGCTAATGTGCGCCCGCCCCCGCCGGTAGGGTGAGCGGGTGATCGTCGCTGTCGGCATCGACGTCGTCCTCGTCGAGCGGTTCGCCAAGGCACTGGCACGCACACCGCTGCTCGCCGACCGGCTCTTCACGGAGGCCGAGCGCCGCACGCGCTCGGGCAACCCGCGCTCGCCCGAGTCCCTGGCGGCCCGCTTCGCCGCCAAGGAGGCGGTCGCCAAGGCGCTCGGCGCACCGGCCGGCCTGAGCTGGCACGACTGCGAGATCGTGCCGGACCCGGACGGCCGGCCCTGGCTGACCGTCTCCGGCACGGTCGCGGCGGCGGCCACCGAACGCGGGGTCAACCGCTGGCATCTCTCGTTGTCGCACGACGGCGGGATCGCCTCGGCGATGGTGGTCGCGGAACGGTGATCGGGGCGGGCCGGTTCGCGGCACGCCGGTAGTCGGACGGGACGGGGTGGCATGAGACAGGTGTGGCGGGTCGCGGACGTACGCGCGGCGGAGGCGGGCCTGATGGCCACGCTCCCCGCCGGGACGCTGATGAAGCGGGCGGCCGCCGGGCTGGCCCGCCGCTGCGCCCTGCTGCTCGCCGAGCGGGGCGGCGTCTACGCCGCGCGGGTGCTGCTGCTGGTCGGCTCCGGCGACAACGGCGGCGACGCGCTCTACGCCGGCGCGCACCTGGCCCGGCGGGGCGCGGCCGTGTCGGCGCTGCTGCTGACCCCCGGCCGGGCGCACGCGGAGGGGCTGGCCGCGCTGCGGGCCGCAGGTGGGCGGATCGTCGACCGGCCGCCGGGGACCGTCGACCTGGTGCTGGACGGCATCGTCGGCATCGGCGGGCGCGGCGGGCTGCGCGACACCGCCGACCAGCTCGCCGCCAGCCTCGTACGGCACTGCGGCCGCGACGGCGCCCCCGCCGCCGTCGTCGCCGTGGACGTGCCCAGCGGGGTGGCGGTCGACACCGGCCACGTGCCGCTGACCGCCTCCGGCCGCCCCAGCGCCGTACGGGCCGACGTGACGGTGACGTTCGGCGGGCTGAAGCCCGCGCTGGTGGTGGGCCCGGCCGCCGCACTCGCCGGCGAGGTGGAGCTGGTCGACATCGGGCTGGAGCCGTGGCTGCGGGGCAGCCCGGCGCTGGGCGTCACCGAGTGGTCGGACGTCGCCGACTGGTGGCCCCGGCTCGGCCCGGCCTCCGAGAAGTACACCCGGGGCGTGGTGGGCGTCGCGACCGGCTCGGCGACCTACCCCGGCGCGGCCGTGCTCTCGGTCGCGGGCGCGCTGGCCGGCCCGACGGGTCTGGTCCGCTACGCCGGCTCGGCGCGGGCCGACGTACTGCGCCGGCACCCGTCGGTGATCGCGACCGGTCGGGTCGCCGACGCCGGACGGGTGCAGGCGTGGGTCTGCGGCTCCGGCCTGGGGACCGGCGAGGAGGCGGCCGGGGAGCTGCGGGCGGTGCTCGCCGCCCCGGTTCCGGTGGTGCTCGACGCCGATGCGCTGACCCTGCTGGTCGACGGCTCGCTCGCCGACCGGTTGCGCAGGCGGGACGCCCCGATCGTGGTCACCCCGCACGACCGGGAGTTCACCCGGCTCTGCGGGGAGGAACCGGGCGCCGACCGGGTGGGCGCGACGCTGCGGCTGGCCGCCTGGATGAACGCGGTGGTGCTGCTCAAGGGCGACCGTACGGTGATCGGCACGCCGGACGGCCGGGCGTACGTCAACCCGACCGGTACCCCCGCGCTGGCCACCGGCGGCACCGGCGACGTCCTGGCCGGGCTGCTCGGCGCGCTGCTCGCGGCCGGGCTGCCCGCGGAGCGGGCGGCGGCCGCCGCCGCGTACCTGCACGGGCTGGCCGGACGGGAGGCGGCCCGGGGCGGCCCGGTGACGGCGCCCGACGTGGCCGACGCCCTGCGCCCGGTCCTCGCCCGCCTGCGCTGATCCGGCCGCACCCTCCACGTCGGCGGTGCCGCGTTTTCGTGCCCAGGGGACGCGGCACCGGCCACGACCGGCTACGCCGGCCTCGGTCGGGGGGATCGGCGCGGAAAGTAGGCTGGGGGCATGTGGCAGGCCGAGGTGCGCGTGGACCTGGACGCGATCCGCGAGAACGTGAGCCGGCTGAGGTCCGGCACCGGCGCCGAGCTGATGGCGGTGGTGAAGGCCGACGGCTACGGCCACGGCATGGTCCCGGCCGCCCGGGCCGCCCTCGACGGCGGGGCCGACTGGCTGGGGGTCTGCACCCTGGACGAGGCGCTCACGCTGCGCCGGGCCGGGATCGACGTACCGGTGCTGGCCTGGCTCCTCGCGCCGGGGCTGCCGCTGCACGAGGGCGTCGCCGCCGGGGTCGACCTCGGCGTCGCCAGCCTGCCCCAGCTCGCCGAGATGGTCGAGGCGGGCCGCGCGGCCGGCCGGCCGGCCCGGCTGCACCTCAAGATCGACACCGGCCTGGCCCGGGGTGGCGCGACCGTCGCCGACTGGCCGGCCCTGCTCGACGCCGCCGCCAAGACGCAGGCCGACGGCCTGGTCGAGGTGGTCGGGGTGTGGAGCCACTTCGTGTACGCGGACTCGCCCGGCCACCCGACCATCGACCGCCAGCTCGCCGTCTTCCACGAGGGGATCGGCATGGCCGAGCAGGCCGGCCTGCGGCCGCGCTACCGGCACCTGGCCAACTCGGCCGCCACCCTCACCCGGCCGGACACCCACTTCGACCTGGTCCGGCCCGGGCTGGCCATCTACGGCCTCTCGCCGGTGGCCGGCGAGCGCTACGGGCTGCGCCCGGCGATGACCGCCCGGGCCCGGGTGATGCTGACCAAGCGCGTCCCCGCCGGTTCCGGCGTCTCGTACGGGCACACCTACACCACCGAGCGGGAGGCGAACCTCGCGGTGGTGCCGCTCGGCTACGCCGACGGGGTGCCCCGGCACGCCTCGAACAGCGGCCCGGTGCAGCTCGGCGGCAAGCGCCGGACGATCTCGGGTCGGGTCTGCATGGACCAGTTCGTGCTCGACTGCGGCGACGACCCAGTGGCCGCCGGCGACGTCGTCACCCTCTTCGGCGACGGCGCCGACGGCGGGCCCACCGCCGACGACTGGGCCGAGGCGGTCGGCACGATCAACTACGAGATCGTCACGCGGTTCGGCGGCACCCGCGTGTCCCGCGTCTACGACGGCGAGCGCCCGTGACGTCCCGCTCCCGCATCCCGCTGCCGCGTACCGGGCACGCCAGGGCGGCCGTCGGCGCCCTGGCCGCCGTCGGGGTCGCCGCCGCCGGGCTCGCGGCCGGCGTCGCCACCGAACGTGCCCTGGTCCGCAAGCTCAAGGCCGACCCCGCCGACCCGTACGCGGGCGAGGTCTTCGGCGACCAGCGGCACGACGAGTCCTTCCGGCTGGAGATGCCCGACGGCACCGACATCCACGTCGAGGTGGTGGAGCCGACCCGCCCCCGGCCCGGCAACCCGACCGTGGTGCTGGTGCACGGCTTCTGCCTCGACATGGGCACCTTCCACTTCCAGCGCAAGCTGCTCGCCGAGCGGGGCGAGCACCGGATCGTCGCGTACGACCAGCCCGGGCACGGCCGGTCCGGGCGGCTGGAGACCGGCGAGTACGACCTCACCGCGCTCGGCCGGACGCTGCGCGAGGTGATCGACCGGACCGCCCCGGAGGGGCCGCTGGTGCTGGTCGGCCACTCGATGGGCGGGATGACCATCATGGCGTTCGCCGAGCTGTTCGGAGAGCTGTTCGGCGACCGGGTCGTGGGCACCGTGCTGATGGCCACCTCGGGCGGCCTGCTCGCCGAGACCAAGCTGGTGGCGCCCGCCCTGCTCGGCCGGGTCGGCGCGCCGGTGCTGCACATGGTCGGCAACGTCACCCGTTACGGCGGCCCGGTGATCGAGCGGGCGCGCCGCTCCACCACCAACGTGGCCTGGCTGCTCACCCGCAAGTACGGCTTCGGCACCCGCCACCCCAGCGCGGCCCTGGTGTCGTACGTCGAGACGATGAACTCCCGCACGTCCGCCGACACGGTGACGCGCTACCTGCGGACGCTGGCCACGCACTCCCGGTTCCCGGCGCTCGCCGCGCTGGCGGACACCCCCGTGCTGGTGGTCGTCGGCGACAAGGACATGATCACCCCCGTGACGCACTCCGAGGAGATCGTCCGGCGGCTGCCGCACGCCGAGTTCGTCAAGATCTCCGACAGCGGGCACGTGGTGATGCTGGAGCACGCCGACGAGGTCAACGCGGCGCTGCTGCGGTTCCTGGAGGCGCTGTGAGCCACGTCGTGAAGCTGCCGACGGTCGAGGACACCCACGAGTTCGGGCGGCGGTTGGCCGGGCTGCTGCGCGCCGGCGACCTGCTGCTGCTGACCGGACCGCTCGGCGCCGGCAAGACCGCGCTGACCCGGGGCATCGGGGTCGGGCTCGGCGTGCTCGGGGACGTCACCTCGCCCACCTTCGTGATCGCCCGGGTGCACCGGCCCGATCCGGCCCGGGGCGGCACGGTGGCGCTGGTGCACGGCGACGCGTACCGGCTGGGGGACGCCGCCGACCCGCGCGCCGAGATCGACGACCTCGACCTGGACGCCTCGGTGGACGAGTCGGTGACCGTGGTGGAGTGGGGCGAGGGCCTGGTCGAGCAGCTCGTCGACGCCCACCTGCGGGTACGCGTCGACCGGCGCGACGACGACACCCGGGTGGTCGAGCTGGAGCCGGTCGGCGGCGACTGGGCGCAGCGCCTGACCGCCCTCGGGTGAGCGCTGTCGTACCGGCTGCCTAGAGTGCGCGGGACGGACCCGACAGGCGAAAGGTTGCCGATGCCCGACGACGCCCCCACCCTGGACCTGCTGGCGCTGCTGCCGGAGGAATGGCGTGCCGTGCTCACCCCGCACCTCGATCCGGCGCGCACCGCCGCCCTGGCCGAGTTCGTCGCGGGGGAGTACGCGACCCGCACCGTCTTCCCGCCGGTCGAGGACCTCTTCTCGGCCTACCGGCTGTGCGCGCCGGCCGACTGCCGGGTGCTGATCCTCGGGCAGGACCCCTACCACAAGGCGGGGCAGGCGCACGGGCTCAGCTTCAGCGTGCGCGAGGGCGTGAGCGTGCCGCCCTCGCTGCGCAACGTCTTCAAGGAGTTGGGCGAGGATCTCGGCGTGCCGAAGCCGCGCGGCGGCAACCTCAGCGGCTGGGCGGCGCAGGGCGTCCTGCTGCTCAACTCGGTGCTGACCGTCCGCGAGGCGACGCCCGGCTCGCACGCCAACCGGGGCTGGGAGGAGTTCACCGACGCCACCATCCGGGCGCTCGACGCGATGGAGTCCCGGGTGGTCTTCCTGCTCTGGGGCGGCTACGCGCGCAAGAAGGCCGCCCTGGTCACCAACTCGCAGCACGTGGTGCTGGAGGCCGGGCACCCCAGCCCGATGAACCCGCGTGGCTTCCTCGGCAGCCGCCCGTTCAGCGCCGCCAACAAGGCGCTCGCCGACGCCGGCCTGCCGACCGTCGACTGGGAGCGTTCCGCCGGCTGACAGCTGCGCACTTTCGCGGTCACCGGGCGGTGACCGTCCGTTGTAGCCTGTGCCTCGAGCGGTCGGCGAGCCGGGAGGCGGCGATGGCGGCGACGGTCAGCGCAGAGCGGTGGCGGGTGGCGCGGACGGCGCTGGCGGACCAGACGGACCGTTTCCTCGACCTGGTTCGCGCCACCCCGGCGGACGCCATGGCCACCGCCCACTGGTCGGTGGCCGACACGCTCGCCCACGTGGGCTCCCTCGCGTGGTACTACGTGTGCCTGGTGGACCCGGAGCATCCACCCCTGCCGGTGCCGGGTCTGCTCCGGCAGCTCTCCGACGTCACCGTCGACACGGTGGCGGACTTCAACGACGTGCTGCTGCGGCACCTCACCGAGCGCGAGCCCCAGGCCCTGGCCGACCGGTTGCGGGCCGACGTGGGGCGGCTCCTCCTCGCCTGCGAGGGCCGGCGCCCCGACGAGACGGTGCCCTGGCTCGGCGGGGCCCGGGTGCCCCTCGCCGGCCTCTGCGCGCACCTGGTCAACGAGCTGCTCATCCACGGTCACGACGTCGCCCGCGTCGCCGGGCGGCCGTGGTCGCTCCCCGGCCGGGACGCCGCGCTGTTCATGGAGCTGTTCGTGGCCGGGGTGGTCCGGCACGGCTACGGGCGGCTGATCGACGGCGGCGCGCCGCCGAGCGAACGCCCGGTCGTGGTCGAGTTCCGCTCGGCGTACGCGGCCCCGGTCCGGCTCCTGCTGCACCGGGGGCGGATGACGTTCGCCGACCCCGACGCCCGGCCCGACGCCCGGATCGACCACGACCCCGGCACGCTCAACCTGATGATGTTCGGCCGGGTCAGCCGGGCCCGGGCGGTGCTCACCGGCAGGGTGCGCGTCAGCGGGCGGCGCCCCTGGCTGCTGCCGGGCTTCCTGCGCAAGTTCCGCACCCCGAGCTGACCGTGCCCGCCCGCGCCGCCGGACGGGGTGTGACCGGGGGCGACTAGGCTGGCTTACCGTGCTCGTACTGGTGGTGGACAGCTCGACCCCCGCGGTGACCGCGGCGCTGGTGGAGGTCGCGGCGGACGGCGTGGCGACCCGCGCGCACCGCTGCACGGTCGACGCCCGCGCCCACGGTGAACTGCTCGCGCCGCAGGTCGACGCCGTGCTCACCGAGGCCGGCGCCCGCCCGGCCGACCTGGGCGCGATCGTCGCCGGGCTCGGCCCCGGCCCGTTCACCGGGCTGCGGGTGGGGCTGGTCACCGCCGCCACCATCGGCCAGGTGCTGGGCGTCCCGACGTACGGTGTCTGCTCGCTGGACGCCATCGGCCACCCGGCGGCCGCCGGCGAGCCGGTGCTGGCGGCGAGCGACGCGCGCCGCCGGGAGATCTACTGGGCGGTCTACGACGGTGCGGGCCAGCGGATCGTCGGGCCGGAGGTGTCCGTGCCGGCGGTCGCCGCCGAACGCGCCCGCGGCCTGGCCGTCACGGCGGCGGTCGGCGACGGCGCGCACCGGTACGCGGACGCGCTCGGCCTGCCTGTGCGCGACGAGCCACGCTACCCGGACGCGGGCGTGCTGGCGACCCTGGCCGCCGAGCGCATCCGGGCCGGCGCCCCCTCGGAGGCGCTCACCCCGCTCTACCTGCGCCGCCCGGACGCCGTGGCGGCGACCGCCCGAAAGCCGGTCCTGCCGTGAGCGCGAGGAGTGAGCCGGGTCTGCGAGCCCCGCAGTCGCGAACCGAGGTGACGCCGTGAGTGTCCGCCTGGAGCGGTTCCGGTGGTGGCACGTCGACGAGGTGCTGCCGATCGAGGCGGACCTGTTCGGTGCCGAGCAGTGGTCGGCGGCGATGTTCTGGAACGAGCTGGCCAACGGGCACTTCTACCTGGTCGCCACCGACGACGGCGAGGTGCTCGGCTACGCCGGCCTCGCCGTGGCACCGCCCGACGAGGCGTGGGTGCAGAACGTCGCGGTGCGCCGGGACGCCCAGCGGCGCGGCGTCGGCCGGCTCCTGCTGGAGGCGCTGCTCGCCGAGGCCGCCCGGCTCGGCGCCCGCAGCACGCTGCTGGAGGTCGCGGCGGACAACGCCCCCGCCCAGAAGCTCTACGCGACGTACGGCTTCGAGCCGATCGGCGTGCGGCGCGGCTACTACCAACCGAGCAACACCGACGCGCTGGTCATGCAGCGCAGCGCAGGATGTGAGCGATGACTGACGAACCCCTGATCCTCGGCATCGAGACCTCCTGCGACGAGACCGGGGTCGGCATCGTACGCGGGCACACCCTGCTGGCCGACGCGCTCGCCTCCAGCGTCGAACAGCACGCCCGCTTCGGCGGTGTGGTGCCCGAGGTGGCCAGCCGGGCCCACCTGGAGGCCATCGTGCCGACCATGCAGCGGGCGTTGACGGAGGCGGGGGTGACCCTCGCCGACATCGACGCGATCGCGGTCACCTCGGGGCCGGGGCTGGCCGGTGCGCTGCTGGTCGGGGTGGCCGCCGCGAAGGGCTACGCCATCGCCGCCGAGAAGCCGGTCTACGGCGTCAACCACTTGGCCGCGCACGTCGCCGTGGACACCCTGGAACACGGCCCGCTGCCCGAGCCGGCGATCGCCCTGCTGGTCTCCGGCGGGCACTCCTCCCTGCTGCTCGTCGACGACCTGGCCCGGGGCGTCACCCCGCTCGGCGCCACCATCGACGACGCGGCCGGCGAGGCGTTCGACAAGGTGGCCCGGCTGCTCGGGCTGCCGTTCCCCGGCGGTCCGTACATCGACCGGGAGGCCCGGGCCGGCGACCCGGCCGCCATCGGGTTCCCGCGCGGCCTGACCGCCGCCAAGGACCTCGCCGCCCACCGCTACGACTTCTCCTTCTCGGGGCTGAAGACGGCGGTGGCCCGGTGGGTCGAGGCGCGGCAGCGGGCCGGCGAGCCGGTGCCGGTCGCCGACGTCGCCGCGTCCTTCCAGGAGGCGGTCTGCGACGTGCTGGTACGCAAGGCGCTGGATGCCTGCCGGGCCAACGGCGTCGAGACGCTGGTGATCGGCGGAGGCGTGGCGGCGAACTCCCGGCTGCGGGCGATGGCCGAGCACCGCGCCGCCGCGCACGGCATCCGCGTCCGGGTGCCCCGCCCCGGGCTCTGCACCGACAACGGCGCGATGGTCGCCGCCCTCGGCTCGCACCTGGTCGCCGCCGGTGTCGCGCCGAGCCGGCTGGACCTGCCCGCCGACTCCGCCATGCCGCTGACCACGGTCAGCGTGTGAACCCCGAGGATGGCTGACGTGATCGTGCGGATGTGGGAGGCGCGGGCGGAGCCGTACGGCGTCACGGACCTGATCACCTGGGTCTGCGACACCGCGCTGCCGGAGTTCGAGCACGACCCGATGCACCTGTCCAGCGAGGTGTTCTCCTCCACCGACCACCGGGTGGTGGTCATCTCCAAGTGGCGCAGCAACCCGCGCCCGCTGCCGGCGCCGCCCGCGATGCTGCTCGCCCGCCCGCCGCACTCGTGGGACTTCACCCAGGTCGACCGCTGAGGCGGGGCCGGCCGGGCGACGGCGGAAGATACGTGAGCCACGGCACGCCGAGGCGGTAATTGGTTGGCGGGGTGACCGGCCCGCCACCTAGCGTCGGTGGGCCATGCGCTTCACACCGGCCGGGGACCCCGGCGTACCCGACATCCGCTCGGCGACCCGCTACCTCGTGTGGCTCGCCGGGCGGCACAAGGCGCTGCTCACCGTCGGCATCCTGCTGGGCGTCGTGTGGATGGTCGCCCAGGCGCTGGTGCCGGCGGCCGTCGGCCGGGCCGTGGACGGGCTCACCCGCCGCGACGAGGACGCCCTGCTCACCTGGGGACTGGTGCTGTTCGGGCTGGGCGTGCTCCAGGCGGTCGCGGGGATCCTGCGGCACCGCTGCGCGGTGCACAACTTCCTCGCCGGCGCGTACGGGACGGTGCAGTTGACCGTGGGCGCGGCGAACCGGCTCGGCGCCGCGCTGCCCCGTCGCGTATCCGCCGGCGAGGTGGTGAGCATCGGCACGGCCGACATCAGCCAGATCGGTTCGGCCATCGACATCACCGCCCGGGGCACCGGCGCGGTCGTGGCGATCGTGACCGTCGGGGTGATCCTGCTCGGGGCCTCCGTGCCGCTCGGGCTGGTCGTGGTGCTGGGCGTACCGCTGCTGATGGCGGTCGTGGGGCTGCTCATCCGGCCGCTGCACCGGCAGCAGCAGGCGTACCGGGACTCGGAGGGGGCGCTGACCGCGCGGGCCGGCGACATCGTCTCCGGGCTGCGGGTGCTGCGCGGCGTCGGCGGCGAACCGGTGCTCTCCAACCACTACCGGGCGCGCTCGCAGGCGCTGCGCGCCGACGGGCTGCGGGTGGCCCGCATCGAGTCGCTGCTGGAGGCGGCCCAGGTGCTGCTCCCGGGGGCGTTCCTGGTGCTGGTCACCTGGCTCGGCGCCCGGTTCGCGCTGCGCGGCGAGATCAGCGCCGGCGAACTCGTGGCGTTCTACGGCTACACCGCGTTCCTGGTCAGCCCGCTGCGGCAGCTCACCGAGGCGGTGGACAAGCTGACCCGCGGGCACGTCGCCGCCCGGCGGGTGGTGCGGCTGCTGCGGCTCACCCCGGAACTGCTCGACCCGGCACGCCCGGCCGCCCTGCCGGACGGCCCCGGTGAGCTGGTCGACGTGGCCTCCGGCGTGACGGTACGGCCGGGCCGGCTCACCGCGCTCGCGGCCACCGCGCCCGAGGACGCGGTGGCGATCGTGGACCGTCTCGGCCGGTACGTCGACTCGGACGCGACGCTGCACGGCGTACCGCTGCGGGAGGTGGCGCTGGCGACGGTGCGCGAGCGGATCCTGGTGGCCGACAACGACGCGCACCTGTTCACCGGCCCGCTCCGCGCGGAGCTGGACCCGCACGACCGGGCCGACGACGCGACCATCGCGGCGGCGCTGGCGGCGGCGAGCGCGACCGACATCGTCGAGGCGCTGCCGGCGGGGCTGGACAGCGCGGTCGCCGAGCGCGGCCGGGAGTTCTCCGGCGGCCAGCAGCAGCGGCTGCGGCTGGCCCGGGCCCTGGTCGCCGACCCGGAGACCCTGCTGCTGGTGGAGCCGACGAGCGCCGTGGACGCGCACACCGAGGCCCGGATCGCCGACCGGCTCGGCGCCGCCCGGGCGGGCCGGACCACGCTGGTCTGCACCACCAGCCCGCTCGTGCTGCACCGCGCCGACCGCGTGATCTTCGTGGAGGACGGCAAGGTGGTGGCCGAGGGGGCGCACACCGCACTGCTCGACGGCGAGCCGCGCTACCGGGCGACGGTCAGCCGGGGGGAGGACTGATGGCCACCGAGCTGCCCGTCGCCGACGCGCGCCAGGTGCGCCGCTACGCCCGTACGCTCGTCCACCGGCACCCGAGGGCGCTCGGGGCCGCGCTCGGCCTGCACGCGCTGGCCGCCGCGGCCGGGCTCGTCGCGCCGTGGCTGCTCGGCGACCTGGTCGAGGGGGTCTCGCGCGGCACGTCCGGCGTCACCGTCGACCGCATCGCCCTGCTGATCGCCGGGTTCGTGCTGGTGCAGGCGGTGCTGGTCCGCTTCGCCCACCTGGCGTCGGCCCGGCTGGGCGAGCGGGTGCTGGCCGAGCTGCGCGAGGAGTTCGTCGACCGGATCCTGGCGCTGCCGCTGGCCACCGTCGAGCGGGCCGGCACGGGCGACCTGCTCACCCGGACGTCCCGGGACGTCTCCGCGCTGTCGCGGACGGTCCGGTTCGCCGTACCGGAGACGCTGATCGCGGTGGTCACCGGCTGCTTCATCGTCGGCGCGCTGCTCCTGGTCGACCCGCTCTTCGCGCTGCCCTGCCTGCTCGCGGTGCCGCTGCTGTGGGCCGGCACCCGTTGGTACCTGCGCCGTGCCCCTGCCGGCTACCTGCGGGAGAACGCCGCCTACTCCGACATCACCGACGGCATCAGCGAGACCGTCGAGGGTTCGCGGACCACGGAGGCGCTGCGGCAGCAGGCGCGCCGCCGGGCCCGCACCGACGCGGACATCCGCCGGTCGTACGCGGCCGAGCGCTACACCCTGCGGCTGCGCACGGTGTTCTTCCCGGTCGCCGAGATCGGCTACGTGCTGCCGGTGGTGGCGACGCTGCTCATCGGCGGCTGGTTCTACCTGAAGGGCTGGGTGAGCCTCGGCGAGGTCACCGCGGCCACGCTCTACGTGCAGCAGCTGATCGACCCGGTCGACCGGCTGCTCTCCTGGCTGGACGAGTTGCAGGTGGGCGGCGCCTCGATGGCCCGCCTGCTCGGGGTGGCCGCCGCCGACGCGCCGCCCGGCGCACCGGCCCCGCCCGTCGGCGCACCGGCCCCGCCCGCCGAGGGCTCCCCGGGTCCGGCCGATCCCGCCCCACCGGGGGACCGGCGGCTCGCCGCCCGGGACGTCCGGTACGCGTACCGGGAGGGCCGGGACGTGCTGCACGGGGTGACCCTGGTGCCGGAACCGGGGGAGAAGCTGGCCATGGTGGGTCCCTCGGGCGCCGGCAAGTCCACCCTGGGCCGGCTGCTCGCCGGGGTGCACGCGCCCCGCACCGGCTCGGTCACGGTGGCCGGTCGGCGGCTCGACGAGCTGCCCCTGGCCGAGCTGCGTACGCACGTCGCCCTGGTCACCCAGGAACACCACGTCTTCATCGGTACGCTGCGCGAGAACGTGGCGATGGTGCGACCGGGCGCCGACGAGTCGGCCGTGGAGTCGGCGCTGGCCGCCGTCGACGCGCTCGACTGGGCCGCCGGGCTGCCGGACGGGCTGGACACGCTGGTCGGCGCCGGCGGGCACCCGCTGTCGCCCGCGCAGGCGCAGCAGCTCGCGCTGGCCCGGCTGGTGCTGGCCGACCCGCACACCCTGGTGCTCGACGAGGCCACCTCGCTGATCGACCCCCGTGCCGCCCGGCACCTGGAACGGTCCCTCGCGGCCGTCCTCGCGGGCCGTACGGTCGTGGCCATCGCACACCGCCTCTTCTCGGCGCACGACGCGGACCGGGTGGCGGTGGTGGAGGACGGACGGATCGCCGAGATCGGCTCGCACGACGAGCTGGTCGCGGCCGACGGCTCCTACGCGGCCCTCTGGCGCTCCTGGCACGGCACGGGCTCCTGACGCGCCGCGCCCTGTTCGAGGGCGTCGCCGCCGATGCCGGTGGGCAGGGCCTGTTTCCGGGTTCGAGGGTGCCGCGTCGCGGCGTCGTACCACGATGGTGGAGCGGCAGGCGACCGGCGCGCACCGGTCACCGTGGCGTCGGCCGGTGACGGGGGTGCGACGTGGGCGGTCTCGAGCTGATCGTGGTGCTGGGCGTCACGGTGCTGATCGGCACGACCCTCGGCGGCCGGTACAGCGTGGCGCCCCCGGTCCTGCTCATCACGATGGGCGCGCTGCTCGCGCTCCTGCCGCCGCTGTCCCACGTGGTGCTGGAGCCCGACGTGGTGCTGCTGCTGTTCCTGCCGGCGATCCTCTACAAGGAGAGCATCACCACCAGTCTGCGCGAGATCCGCACGAACCTTTTCGCGATCGCGTTGCTCGCGGTGGGGCTGGTGGTGGCGACGATGGTGGCGGTGTCGCTCGTCGCGCAGCGGTTCGGCGTGGATCCGGCCGCCGCCTGGGTGCTCGGCGCGGTGCTCGCGCCTACCGACGCCGCGGCGGTCGCCGGGCTGGCCAAGCGGATGCCGCGCCGGATCCTGACGACCCTGCACGCGGAGAGCCTGATCAACGACGGTACGGCGCTGGTGCTCTTCTCCGTCGGCGTGGGCCTCATCGTGGGCGGCACCGAGCCGGGGGTGCTCGGGCTGACCGAGCGGTTCGTCCTTGCGTCGGCCGGTGGCATCACCGCCGGCCTGCTGGTCGGCGGGGCGGTGATCCTGGTCCGGCGGCGCCTCGACGATCCGCTGCGCGAGGGCGCGCTGAGCGTACTCACGCCGTTCGTCGCCTTCCTTCTCGCCGAGTTCGTGCACGCCAGCGGCGTCCTGGCGGTGGTGGTCGCGGGCCTCATGCTGTCGTACGCCGCCCCCCGGGTCATCCGGGCCCGCTCCCGGGTGCTGGCGTACGGCTTCTGGGACCTCGCCACGTTCCTGATCAACGGTGGGCTCTTCGTGCTGCTCGGGATGCAGATTCCGCGCGCACTGCGCGGGGTCACCAGCCTGTCGGTGATGCGGGCGCTGGCCATCGCGGTCGTGGTGACCGGCGTGGTCGTCCTGACCCGGATGCTGTGGATCCACCTGGCGGCGTTCGCCTTCCTGGTCGTCGACCGCCGGGCGGCGCAGCAGGACGAGCGGGTCAACTGGCGGGTACGCACGGCGGCCGGGTGGGCGGGGTTCCGGGGCGCGGTCTCCCTCGCGGCCGCCCTGGCGGTGCCGGTGACCACCCCCACCGGCACACCTGTGCACGAGCGCGACCTGATCATCTTCGCCACCGCCGTGGTCATCCTGCTGACGATGCTGGTCCAGGGCACCACGCTGCCCGCCGTCGTCGGGTGGGCGGGCCTGGTCGGCGACACCCGGCGACTGGCCGAGCTGCGGCTGGCCCGGATGCGCGCCACCGAGGCCGCGCTGGCGGTGCTGCCCGAGGTCGCCGACCGGATCGGCGCCGGGCCGGAGGCGGTCGACCGGATCCGGGCGGACTACGAGCAGCACCTCGACGACGTCCGCTCCACCGAGGAGGGCCGCGCGACGGAGCAGGCCCGCGAGCTGGACCGGCGGCTGCGCCTCGCCGTGCTCGAACACAAGCGCCGCGAGATCACCCGGCTGCGGGACACGAACGAGATCGACGACATCGTCCTGCGGGAGTTGCAGGCCGTCCTGGACATCGAGGAGATCCGCCTGCTCGGCCCGGAGGTCAACGAGTAGCCATGGCCGCCCGTCGCGCCGGGCGTCCGGGCGTGCCAGGCGTGCGGGCCTGCCGGGTGTGCGGGTCGTGCGGGCGTGCCAGGTGTGCGGGTCGTGCGTGCGGGGCTTGACCCCTGATCCTGGACACCGGGTTTATGCGGCCGGGGCCAGCGTAGCTGGCGCTGGCCGGGTGCTCTTCTCGTAGGTGATCGGTGACTGCTGTCCGAGCCGGAAGTGGCGTCGGACGGTGTTGTAGCGGTGCAGCCACCGGAACGTGGTCAGCCGTGCTTGGCGTTCCTCGGTGAAGGCGCGGCGGCCTTGCAGGGTCTCGCGTTTGAAGGTGGCGTTGAACGACTCCGCAGCGGCGTTGTCGGCGGAGCTACCGACCGCGCTCATTGATTGCCGGACTCCGGCGGCCTGGCATTCGGCGGCGAAGGCCCGAGAGGTGCATTGGGCTCCGTGATCCGTGTGCATGATCGCCCCGTGCAGGCTGCCTCGGGTGCGCTGCACCGCGTGCAGGGCGCCGAGGACCAGGTCGGTGCGCATGTGATCGGCGATCGCCCAGCCGGCCAGGCGCCGGGAGTGCAGGTCGGTGACGGTGGCCAGGTAGAGGAAGCCGCGGTCGGGAACTTTGCTTCGATCGTGGCCACGACCCGGTCGAACTGGGCCCGGGCCCAGACGGCGTCGGCGTCGGGCTGGTGGCTGCCCCGATCGCGGCCACGAGGCCGGCGTGGGCGTCGGAGATGACGAGACGGACTCCGGTCAGGCCGCGGGCGGTCAGCGACCGTAGGAACGCCAGCCAGCCGGCGCCGTCCTCGTCCGACGCGACATCCACGCCCAGCACTTCGCGCCTGCCGTCGGCTCTCGCGGACCTTCATCGTCAACGAGTCCATCCACACGAACGTGTAGTGGGCGGCGTCGAGGGGCCGGTTCCGGAACGCTTCCACCTGCTCGACAAGCTCCTCGACCCTCCGGGTCGACACACCGAGCAGATACGACGTCGCTACCACCGACACCAGGGCCTGCTCCGCCCACCGCCGGTGCGTCAGCAGCCAGTCCGGGAAGTAGGAGCCCTGCCGCAGCTTCGGGATCGCCAAGTCGATCGTCCCGGCCCGGATGTCCCACTCCCGCAGCCGGTAACCGTTGCGGGAGTTCACCCGCTCGTCGCTGCGCTGCCCATACCCGGCACCGCAGGCCACGTCCGCCTCGGCGGACATCACCGCCTGCGCGAACGTTGATCATCGCCTGCAACATGTCCGGCGACGCGCCTTCGAGCTGCTCGCGCAGTAGGTCAACAGGGTTCACGCTCTGTGAAGCGGCCATCGTGTCCTCTCTTCCTTCTCTGACTTGGTCGTCTGGAAGGACCGACGCGATGGCCCTCTCTCATCTACGCAACACGCCCATCACGGGCAAGTCGTACACCACTCCCGTGGACGCAACCACGTAAATGATCTTTTGTTACCTAACTGTGATTATCACATTCTGTTGTCCTAGACGCTACTCATCGAATGTTGGCAGGGCTCGGTGGGGGCGCGTCGAGTAGCATCGTGACTCTCTGTAGCTGCCTTTCGGGTGCCTCTCTTGTGGGGGCATCGGCGCGCTGATCACCGTGCTAGAGTCCAAATCAATCGACGGGGGTCGTATCCGAAATTCACATTTGGATACCGCTTTCCCTCGCGTCTACGAACGGAGGGCATTTACGTGGAAAGAACGTCGCGGCCGGGCATTAAGCGTGCCACTCAAATTGCAGTGCTCGGGCTGATGGCTGGTGGTATTGCTGCTGTTGGTGCCGCGCCTGCAGTCGCTGCAGGCCAGACCGGCACGGTTAACAACTGCTACACGCAGTGGTGGAGCACCGCTTGGGCGCAGAAGTGCACCAGTGCGGGTGCGTCCGTTGCTGGCTACTACCGCTCGAGTGTCACCTGCACGGCTCAGGTCGGGTCGTCCATCCGGCCTTGGCGAAACAAGGGCAGCGTCGGCCCGGTTTCTGGTCACGACTGCACCTTCTCGGTGATCTCCGGGACCATCGGTTACGAGGGAACCTGAACCGAGCTTCGATGAAGTGAAGTGATGATGGGGAAGCGTTCTCGCGCTTCCCCATCATTCGAATTACGAGAACAGGCCTATTAGATGAGTGTAGTGCTCGCTGATGTTTCTCAAGGGTATGGCACCTCAAACGTCATCGATCAACTCAGTCTCACCCTCAGCCCTGGCGTGACCGCCCTGGTGGGGCCCAACGGGGCTGGAAAATCGACTCTCCTTCGCACGTTGGCGACCGTCATGCCACCGCGTTCCGGCACGGTCGCTATTGACGGTGTCGAGGTTAGGGACGAGAAGAGTGCCCGCGCGGTGCGTAACGGGATCGGGTATCTGCCCCAGCACTTCGGGTGCGATCCGCAGATGAACGTGTGGGATTTTGTTGCCTATGGCGCTTGGCTTCGGGGAGTGCCAGCGCGAGCGGCTGGGCAAGCGATCGAGCACGTGCTTGGCCTCGTCGATCTTGCTGATCGCAGACGTGACCGTATGGGGAGACTCTCCGGCGGGATGCGTCAGCGTGCCGGCGTTGCCTGGGCTATCGTCGGCGGACCGCGGCTGGTGCTTCTCGACGAGCCTACGGTCGGGCTGGATCCGCGCCAGCGCCTTCACTTTCGGGGCATTATCGGCGGCCTTCGCGACACGATTGTCGTGCTGAGCACGCACCTGATCGACGACGTCGCGGCAATCTGCGACCGCGTTGTCGTCGTGAATGGCGGCGCCGTGCAGTTCGAAGGTCCCGTCTCCGAGTTGGAGGTCATGGGCCGGGAGGATTTGCCTGGTCATTCCCCGCTCGAGAGAGCTTACATGCGTCTCATGCCCGCCGAGGAGCAGCGACTGTGAGGACACTCTGGTTCCATCTCCGCATCGCGCCCGTGCGGTGGTATCTACCGGTTCTCCTGTTGCTCGATCTCGGAGTCCTGCTTATTCGAGACACCTACTGGGCCGGTGTCTGGCCAGAGGCCGGCGCGGCCGCTCAGGTTCCGCCGTATTTGCTCGGTGCCTTGTCGGCCCCGGCTGCGGCGTGGGCTGCATCAGCGCCTGTGCGACATGGCATGACAGAGCAGATCGGGGCTGCCCAGGTTCACCCGGCAGTGGTGGAGGCTTGCCGGCTGGGAAGCACGGGTCTCCTATTGTCTCTACCGTACCTGGTCGGTCAGTCGGTCGCATTCGCGATGACTGCGCCCAATTGGCCGCCGGGCATCTCGCTCTGGTGGGGCTATGTCGCGCTGGGGGAATTCGTCGTGTTGCTGTCGGTTGCGCTCGGCTGGTTCGTCGGCAAATTGCTGAGCCCGGTGTTCGCGGCACTTGTTGCAGCGCTCGGATGGGTTCTTTTAGTAGTGATCGTCAACTTGGCGCCGGGAAATATCGTCCTACGCGGCCGTCCGGAAATGATGGTCAACACAGTCGGCCTAGGTGTGCGTATTCTGGCTGTCGGCACGTTGTTGGCAGCCCTTGCGTGGCTGCCCCTCAAGCCGCCCTCAAACTGGCGGATAATCCAGGCGTGGCCGTCGGTGGTTGCAGCGCTGGCAGTGGTGTTCGCGCTCTCCGCGGTAGGCACGCTGACGCCGCGGAATCCGGTCCAGAAAGCAGTCGCATGCGCCAGTGAAGGCCCGCGGATCTGCGTCTGGCCCGAACAGAGGAAATATCTGCCTGAGCTACGCGAAGTGAGTGAGCGCGTGCGCGCCCTGCCCGCCGCTTTCCAGTGGCCGGTTGAGTTGAATGCGGTGGGACTCAAGCAACAGCGGCAGCTTGGGAGCAACGGAGAGGTTCGGGTCGTGGACGATCTTGAGGCCCCGACTTTTGAGATTATCCAGGGAAGTATCTGGTCCTACTCCGGGTCGATCGCATCGGCGATTCAGGTCCGAACGTTTCAGTTCGCTGATGCGGACGCTTGCGCTTGGAACCGGCTGACGCCGAGTGACGAGCGGCGCCTACTCGTACTGGATGCCTGGCTCGAGGGATATTTGGCGGGAAGTAGTCGCCCTGACTACCGTACGGATGCGCCGGCTGAGATTCAGCAGGCGTGGGAGGAGGGCTGGTCCATTGCGAGTGAAAAGGGTAAGTCCGATCAGTTTTCTTGGGCTGAGCGAGAGGTAGTTGATCTTCGTGGTCGCTACTGTAAGTGACGAGGATGGGGAGAGGCTGACCAGTGTCCTGCGCCGCGTCGCCGTTCGACGAGGGCAACCGGCGGTTCTGGGAGCAGCGATCGCAGGGTTCCTTGCGGTCTTCTGGGGCGGCACCAACGCATCGGCGCCGGGAGCGGTCACAGACGCTCAAGCCGGGCGGCCCCTGTGGCATCTCCTCGTCCTGGCTGTGGCAGTTATACCTGTGCTCGGACAGCACAGCACCATGGCCAGCCTCGAACACGTCGTCACCGCGAGGTTGCGGCGATTCCAGGACGGCTTTCTCCTGGGCTTGAGTGTCACCTGCCTGGTGGTTTTTCTGGGGCTGGCAGCGGCAGAATTGCCGCTGGTGTCCCTCGCGACTGCTGTCCGGGCATGGCTGGGGTGGTTCGGGCTGGCTTTGTTGTCGGCGCGGATGTTCGGCTGGCGCCTAGCCTGGACCGGCCCAGCGGTCGCGGTGGTAGCGGCCCTTTACTGGGGTTATGCGGGGTCTGGTCGCTATGAGTGGTGGGACTTCAGCGCGCATCGGTTCGATGACCCGTCCAGCCTGGCGTTGTGTCTTGTTCTGCTCGGGGTTGGTTGCACGTCGTATTGGCTCACGCCTTGGCGTCGGTTGAGGTTCCCCCGGTAGCTCGGAGGCTTTCGATCATGCTCTGATGGAGCTGAAGGGAGTCACCGTGGCAGCACGGAAGAAGTACCCCGATGAGCTGCGTGAACGTGCGGTGCGCTTGTATCGGGAGTCGGACCCGAAGCCCGTGACCCGCCAGTTGGCGCGGTAGCTTGGTGTGCATCACGAAGCGTTGCGCAACTGGATCCGCCAAGATGAGGCCGACCGGGGCCAGCGTGACGACCGGCCGACGATCTCCGAGCTGGAGGAGCTGCGCCGGCTGCGGCGGGAGAACACCGCGTTGAAGCGGGCCAACGAGATCCTGAAGGCCGCCTCGGCTTTTTCGCCTCGGAACTCGACCCGACCCGGCGACGGTCGTGACGCTCGTCAACGAGCTACGCGACCGCTTCGGGGTCGAGCCCGTCCTCCGGGTCCTCAACGTCGCCGCCTCCACCTACTACGGCTGGCACGCCCAGGCAGCCAACCCCTCCCTTCGACGGCGCGAGGACGCGGACCTTGCGGTGGAGGTCGCTGAGATCCACGACGTCTCCGGCCGCACCTACGGCAGCCCGCGGGTGCACGCCATGCTGCGCCGCCAAGGCCGCCACGTCGGCCGCAAGCGGTCGAGCGGTTGATGCGCCACGCCGGCCTGCAAGGCGCATTCCTGCGCAAGAAGTGGCCCGGCCCCTGCAGGCGGGCGTGCCGGGTGTGCGGGCCTGCGGGCCGCACCGACGTGCCGGCACGCGGTCGACCGCTGAGTAGATCTGTCGCTGATAACTCATCGTGACGATGAGCGCGAGGGGCCGCAGTTATCACGCACGATAGTCGTATTTGCTTGGCTTCCAAGCGCGAGCGGACTCGTTTTCGGCACTGAGCCTGCTCACCAGCGGTTTCTTCTCGCGAACACCGAGCCGGCCGATCGTCCTCACGCACCCTTTGCTCTGCAGCCGCCGACGCACCAGCTACGGAGGGTGGCTGGTGCGTCGGCGGCTGCAGAGCAAAGGGGCCGAGGCGGGTGCCCGGTGGCGATGGTGTGACACCCCTAGCGATTACCGAAAGTAACGTCGTCGGCTGGTCCGCTAACAGCAGGACATTCAAAGCAGGGCCGCGAACAGCCAGGCAGCCACACCGCCAGGCAGCCAGGCCGCCGAGCCGCTACACCGCTACACCGCTACACCGCTGAACCGCCAGGGCGGCAGGATCCCCTGCGGTTCGACGGCCTCCCGGCCGTGGCCGCCGGGAGGACCGCCGTGGTCAGGTGCGGCGCAGGATGCGGTACGTGGCGATGCCGCCCGTGCCGAGGGCGGCGAGGAAGACCAGCCAGACCACCGTGCTGCTGACCCCGATCGGCGGGCCGGAGTTGGCGGAGGCGGCGGCGAGCAGGCCGTCTTCACCGGGGGCCGGCAGGGCGGCCGGCGGCAGTTCCGGCCAGCGCACCAGTCCGGTGCTCTCCAGCATCTGCATGTGGTGCAGGACGAAGCGGTTGGCGTCGTCGGCGAGCTGGCGGATCACCGGGTCGCGGGTGCTGGCGCGGACCGCTCCGATGACGGGGAAGATCTTGCCGTGGGCGACCCGGAGCCGGGTGACGAAGAGCTGGTCGAAGCGGGCTCCGGAGGCGTTCTGCATCTCCGTCAGCCAGCCCTTCTGCTCGGCGGTCGGGTCGTTCGGGATGCTCGCCCCGAGCTTGTTGGCCGCCTCGACCGTCAGCCGGTCCAGTTCCTCGTGCTCGGTGGCGATGCCGGCGCCGATCTCGCGTACCTTCGGGCTCTGCCCCTTCTCGGCGGCCATCTGCCCGGCCGGCATCTCCCAGAGCCCCGCCAGGCGCACCCCGTTGAGCAGGGCGGCGTCGGCCGCGTTGAGCTGCTGACCGCCCGGCGCGGCGACGGCCACGCCGGGTAGCGGGCCGAGTCCGGCGGCGACGGCGACGAGCAGCACCGCCAGGCGAAGACTCCGAGGTCCGCGCGGGCGACGGGCGGATCTGAGCGGTGCCATGTCCGTGGTGCCTCCTCGTCCGGTCCGAAACGGGTCCGGGCCGGCGCCGCTGCGCCCTCGCCCGTCCGCGCACTGGTACGGACGGGCCGTCCGATCGGTTCACCGGACCGGCCCCGCCGCGCTCCGGGACCGGGGGCGGGACGGTGCCTCAGGGCCGAGGGCGGGACGGCGCTTCCGGGCCGGGGGGCGGGACCGGTCAGCCGGCGTCGAGGGGGTCGGCGAGCAGGCGTTCGAAGGCCAGCTCGGCGGCGCCGATCAGCGCCGCGTCGTCGCCGAGTATCGGGGTACGCAGTCGGACGTGCTCCAGGCAGGCGGGCAGGGCGACCGAGTTGAGCCGGCTGCGCACCTGGGCCGCCGACGCGAGGTAGAGGTCCCGCATGCCGCCGCCGAAGATGACCATCTCCGGGTTGAAGATGTTCACCAGGTTCGCCACCCCGAAGCCGAGCCAGTCGCCGGCCTGGCGTACCGCCGTCTGGGCCCGCAGGTCGCCCCGGTCGGCGGCGTCGAAGACGGCCAGCAGCGCGTCGCGGCCCCGCGCGTCGGAGCGGCCGGCCGCACGCAGCAGCGCGTACTCCCCGATCTCGGTCTCCCAGCAGCCCCGGGAGCCGCACTCGCAGGGTGCGCCGTCCCGGACGACCACCATGTGGCCGACCTCGCCGCCATAGCCGCCGTGCCCGGTCAGCCGGCGCCCGCCGGCGATGATGCCGGCGCCGACGCCCACGTCCCCGTACAGGTAGATGACGTTGTCGCAGCCGGCGGCCGCGCCCCGGGCGTGCTCGGCGAAGGCCGCCACGTCGGCCACGTTGCCCACGGTGACGGGTACGTCGCAGCCCAGCTCGGCGCCGAGCGCCGCGCCGATCGGCTCGTCCACCCACCCGGTGGTCGGGCCCAGCCGGACCAGCCCGTCGTCGCGCCGGACCATGCCGCAGACGGTGACGCCCGCGCCGACGCAGACGGCGTCCGCCGGCGCGCTCTGCTGCATCTCCTTGACCGCCCCGGCCAGCAGCGGGGCGGCCTCCGCGGCGGTCAGACCGCGGGGGCGGTCCAGCTCCCGGCGGTCGAGCACCGCGCCGCCCAGACCGATCCGCGCGGCCCGCAGCCGGTCCACCTCGATGCTGTACGCGTACGCGTGCACCCGGTCCGACTCGGGCCGGACGACCAGCGACGGTCGTCCGGCCCGGCCGGTCTCCTTCGGCGTCCCCTCGCTGACCAGCCCGGCGCCGGCCAGGTCGGCGGTCAGCGCTCCGATGGTGCTGCGGTTGAGCCCGAGCGCGGTGGTGAGCTCGGCGCGGGTGGTGGCCCCGTGCACGTGCACGTAGCGCAGCAACGCGCCCAGGTTCTGCCGACGGATCTCGTCCTGGCTCGGTCCTGCGCGCATCGCCGTCGTCACTTCCGGTGCCGCGCGGTCAACGGTTGCCGGTGGCGGTGGAGCGCCGGCGGGAGAACGCGTCCACGCTCGCGGCGAGCAGCAGCACCACGCCGGTGACCACGTACTTCACCCCCGAGCTGTATCCCATCAGGCCCATCCCGTTGTCGATGACCGCGACGACCGCGCCACCGAGGACGGCGTCGAGCACCCGGCCCTTGCCGCCGAAGAGGCTGGTGCCTCCGATGACCGCCGCGCCGACCGCGTAGAGCAGTACGTTACTGCCACCCGTGTTCGGGTCCACCGAGTTGGCCCGGCTGGCGGCGACGATGCCGCCGACGGCCGCCATCGAGGAGCAGATCACGAAGACCGAGATGCGGATGCGGTCCACGTTGATGCCCGCCCGGCGCGCCGCCTCCTTGTTGCCGCCCACGGCATAGACGTGCCGGCCGTAGCTGGTGCGCTGGAGCACGAAGGTCCAGAAGATCAGCAGCAGGGCGATGATCGGCACCACGATCGGCACGCCCTTGAGGGAGCTGATCACGACGTTGCGGCTGCGCTCCAGGTTGAGGATGAAGACCGCCGCGCCGAGGACGAGCGCCAGCCCGCCGATCCGGGCGAACACCACCGCGATCGGGTCGGTCGTCAGGCCCCGGGCGGCCCGCTTACGGTGCCGGAGCAACTGCACGGCCGCGTAGCCGGCGACCGCCACGGCGGCCAGCAGCCAGCCCAGGACGGGCGGGAGGTTGCGGTTGGCGATGGCCACCAGCACCTCGTCGCGGACCGAGATGTTGGTGCCCTCCTCCATGAGCATCAGCACGATGCCCTGGAAGGCGAGGAACCCGGCGAGGGTCACCACGAAGGACGGGATGCCGATCTTCGCCACCAGGAAGCCGAGGGTGGTGCCGATCGCCACGCCGGTGACGAGGGCGGCGAGCACGGCCACGTACCACGGGTAGCCGAGCACGGTGACGACGTTGGCGAGGATGGCGGCGCAGACCCCGCTGGCGAAGCCGGCGGAGAGGTCGATCTCGCCGAGCAGCAGGACGAAGACCAGCCCCATCGCGATCAGCGTGACAGCGGCGCCCTGGGTGAACAGGTTGGCGAAGTTGCCGGCGGTGAGGAAGGACGGCCGCATGATCGAGAAGACCGTGCAGAGCACGACCAGACCGAGTACGGCGGGCAGCGCACCGATGTCGCCGCCGCGTACCCGGCTGACGTAGTTGCGGACGTGGCTGCCGAGGGTGGGTGGCGGTGTGGCGGCCGCCGGGCCGTCCTTGTGCACGACGGTGGTGGTCATCGGACGCCTCCTGGGTTGCTGTCGGCCGGCTCCGCGCCGTGCCCGTTGCCGCCGTTGGCCGGCTCGGCGGCGAGCCCGTGCCCGCCGGAGCGGCCGGCGGTGATCAGCTCGACCACCTGCGAGTGGGTGATGTCGGTGGTCTTCACCTGGGCGACCATCTGGCCGAGGTAGAGCGCGGCGATCCGGTCGGAGACGGCGAAGACGTCGTTCATGTTGTGCGAGATGAGCACCACGGCCAGGCCGTTGTCGGCGAGCCGGCGGACCAGTTCGAGCACCTGGGCGGTCTGCGCGACGCCGAGCGCGGCGGTCGGCTCGTCGAGGATGACGAGCCTGCTGTTCCAGAGCACGGCCTTGGCGATCGCGACGGTCTGGCGCTGGCCGCCGGAGAGGCTGGAGACGTGCTGCCGCAGCGACTTCACGGTCCGTACGCTCAGCCCGGCGAGGGTGTCGGCGGCCATCTGCTCCATGGTCGGCTCGTCGAGCACGATGCCGCTGCGCTTCTCCCGGCCGAGGAACATGTTCTGCACGATGTCGAGGTTGTCGCAGAGCGCGAGGTCCTGGTAGACGACCTCGATGCCGAGCGCGGCGGCGTCGCGGGGGCTGTGGATGGTCACGGGCCGGCCGTCGAAGTGGAACTCGCCGGCGTCGGTGGGGTAGATGCCGCTGATGCACTTGACGAGGGTCGACTTGCCGGCGCCGTTGTCGCCGACCAACGCGGTGACCTCGCCCGGGTGGGCGGAGAAGGCGACGTCGCGCAGGACCTGGACGGGACCGAAGCTCTTGTCGATCCCGCGTAGTTCCAGCAGGGGGGTTGCGGACACGGGGGCTCCTTCAGGTGGAGGGGAGGTCTCGGATCCCGTCCGGCGCGAACCGCCGCCCGGCACAGGGTCCGTGCCGGGCGGCGTGCGCGTGGAATCGGGTACGGGTCAGCTGATGCCGGCGTCGGCGCAGAGCTTGGCGTACGCCCCGGCGCAGACCTCGTCCTTGGTGACGAAGCCGTCGGCGATGACGTCCTTGACGTTCTCCTTGAAGATCAGCTTCGGGGTCAGCAGGACCGCCGGGACGTCCCGGCCGCCCTCCGGGTCCTTGACCGTCTGGCCGGTCTCCTTCTTCTCACCCTTGGCCACCGCGATGGCCAGGTCCGAGGCGGCCTTCGCCTCCTCCTTGATCGCCTTGTAGACGGTCATGCACTGGTCGCCGGCGAGGATGTTCTGCAGCCCCTGCGGGGTGGCGTCCTGGCCGGTCACCGGGACCTTGCCGTTGAGCTTGTTCTTCTTCAGCACCGAGATGGCCGCGTTGCCGAGGCCGTCGTTGGCGGCGAGCACGCCGTCGATCTTGCCCCGCTGCTGGGTGAGCATCTGCTCGAAGATCGTGGCCGCCTGGGTGTTGTCCCACTCCGGAACGTTCTGGTCCGGGCCCTTGGTGTATTCCTTCGAGTCGAACTTCGGCTTGAGCACCGAGTCGTACCCGTTCTTGAACAGGGTGGCGTTGTTGTCGGTCGGCGAGCCGTTGAGGTATGCCACCACCGGGTTCTTGACGCCCTTGTCGGTGAGGCACTTGCTCAGGCCCTCGCCCTGGAGCTTGCCGACGGCCTCGTTGTCGAAGCTGACGTAGTAGGTGGCCGAGCCGCCCAGCGTGAGCCGGTCGTAGTCGATCGTGGCCACACCCTGGGACTTGGCCTTGTCGAGCACGGCCTTGCCGGTGCCGGAGTCCAGGTTGACGATCATCAGGGCGGTCACGCCGTTGGTGATCATCTGGTCGGCGATGGTCTGGAACGCCGTCTTGTCGCCCTGGGCGTTCTGGATGTCGTAGTCGACGCCGGCGGCCTTGAACGCCTCCTCCAGGAACTTGCGGTCCGCGCCCTCCCAGCGGGCGGAGGACTTGCTGTCCGGCAGGATCACGCCGATCTTCGGCTTCTTCTCGGTGGAGCCGCCGGCCTCGGAACCGGAGTCGTCGCCGCAGGCGGTCAGGCCGCCGGTGGCCAGCAGGCCCACAGCGGCGAAGGTGAGGAAGCCCTTGCGCATCAGCAGGGTCCTTTCGGGGGTGGGGGATGATGTTGTTTTGTTGTGTCCGGCAACGTATTCCGCTTCGCGCCGTGGGCACAAGACCACCGAGGTCGCGAGTTTGTTGTCGGCGGTAACAATTCAGCAACGTCCCTGACACCCGGCCGACGTCCACCGGGGAGCGCTCTCCCGGCGCGCGCCGGAGCGGCGCAGCTCAGTGGGCGGCCAGCGGGGCCGTGACCGCCCCGGTGAGCGCCACCAGATCCTGCGGGGCGAGCTGGAGCTGGAGCCCGCGCCGGCCCGCCGAGACGTAGACGGTGGGATGGTCGAGCGCCGACGAGTCGAGCACGGTCGGCAGCCGCCGCCGCTGCCCGAGTGGGCTGATCCCGCCGCGTACGTAGCCGGTTGCCCGTTCGGCCACCGCCCGGTCGGCCATCGCGGCCCGCTTGCCGCCGACCGCCGCCGCGAGCGCCTTGAGGTCCAGCTCGCCGGTGACCGGCACGACCGCCACCGTCAGCGCGCCGTCGACCTCGGCGACCAGCGACTTGAACACCCGCTCCGGCGGCACCCCCAGCGCCGCCGCGACCAGCGCGCCGTAGTTCGGCGCATCGGGGGAGACGTCGTACGGATGGGTGGTGTGGGCGATCTTCCGCTTCGTCAGCAGCGCGGTCGCCGGAGTGCCCTGTCCCGCCATGACGGTCAAGCTAACCCGACCCCGCGCGACCCGCGAGCCGAAAGCGCCGGGCGGTCGACGACACCGGCACCCACCCTCTCGCGCGCTACCCGACCGGTCGGCAGAGCAGCACCGTCGGCGCCCCGGCGACCCGGGTCAGCACCAGGCTGGCCGGCTCGTCCCCGGCCAGCCGCAGGTCCCGCCGGAGCTTCTCCGGCTCCAGCGCCGACCCGCGCTTGAGGATCTCCACCCGCCCGACCCGACGCTCCCGCAGCAGCGACCGCAGCCGCTTGAGCGAGAACGGCAGCACGTCGGTGACCTCCAGGCAGCGGGCGAACGGCGTCGGCGTCGGGGCGTCCGCGTAGAGGTAGGCGATGCTCGGGTCGGCCAGCGTCGCGCCCAGGACGTCCGCCAGCTCCGCGACCAGATGCGCGCGGACGACCGCCGGGTCCGGGTCGTACAGGAAGCGGCGCGGCGGACCGACGGCGGCCTCGGCGACGCCGGAGCCGGTCAGCTGGTGGCAGCCGCCGGGGCCGGCCGGTCGGGCGGAGGCCTCCGCCGCCGCGCCGGGGGCGTCGGCCGGAAGCCCTGCCCTGCCGCGTAGCACGGTGGCCCGGCGGGGGACCCGCGCCAGCTCGCCGCACCACAGGGCCGCCTCGACCAGGTCGCCGTCGACGCTCACCCACTCGGCCTCCGCGCCCGCCGGGACCAGCGCGTGGTCGATGCCGGGGGCCACCTTCACGACCGTGTGCGGCACCCGCTGGGCCAGCCCGACCACGAAGTCCCAGGGCGGGGAGTAGGCGTTGGGGTCGAAGATCCGTCGCCCGGTGCCCGCCCTGCGCCGCGCCGGGTCGCAGAACACCCCGTCGACCCGGTCCACGTCGAACGCCGTGGCGTCGCCGCACTCCACGGTGAACAGCTCGGCCAGCCCGGCCGCCTCGGCGTTCGCGGCGGCCATCGCGGCGGTCACCGGGTCGGCCTCCACGCCGTACACCCGGATGCCGGCGCGGGCGGCGGCGAGCGCGTCCGCGCCGAGGCCGCAGCCGAGGTCGGCGAGGGTGCGCACCCCGGCGACCCGCAACCGGTCGGCCCGCCGCGCCGCGACGACCCCCCGGGTGGCCTGCTCCAGCCCGGCCCGGGTGAGGAACATGCCCGTAGCGGCCGGCCCGAACTTACCGACCGCCCGGCGCCGCAGCTCGGCCTGGGTGAGCGCGGCCGACGCCAGCCCGGCCGGCAGCCCGGCCGAGCGGAGCGCGGCCGCCGCGGTCAGCGGGTCGCCGCCGGCCACCCGCGCGGCGGCGTCGAGCGCGGCCGACCCCTCGGGCGTACGCAGGGCGGCGAGCTGGTCGAGATCCACCCGGTCATTGTGGTCGTCGGACCCGACGCGCCGGGCGGCGGGTTGGCACTCTCCTTGACGGAGTGCTAGCCGAGGAATAACCTGCGATTAGCACTCTCGCCCTGAGGGTGCCAGCTTCCGGGCCTCGTGGCCCGGACGCTGAACGCCAGGCGGACCGGCACCCGCGACGACGGCCCCGCCCGGTGGCATGTGGCAGATTGACGCCGGTCGGCTCGCCGACCGGTAACGAAACCAGTACCCCAGGAGGGTATGCCCGTGACTACCGCGACCAAGGTTGCGATCAAGCCGCTCGAGGACCGCATCGTGGTCCAGGCGAACGAGGCCGAGACCACCACCGCCTCCGGCATCGTGATCCCCGACACCGCCAAGGAGAAGCCGCAGGAGGGCACCGTCCTCGCTGTCGGCCCGGGCCGGATCGACGACAAGGGCAACCGCGTGCCGGTCGACGTGAAGGTCGGCGACACCGTCCTCTACTCGAAGTACGGCGGCACCGAGGTCAAGTACGCCGGCGAGGAGTACCTGGTGCTCTCCGCCCGCGACGTCCTCGCGGTCATCGAGAAGTAAGCAACCGATCAGTGTCGTCGCCCCGGTCCGGCTCGCCGGGCCGGGGCGACGTCGCTTCGAAGGGACATTCATGGCGAAGATCCTGAGCTTCTCGGACGACGCCCGGCACCTGCTCGAGCACGGTGTCAACGCCCTCGCGGACGCGGTCAAGGTCACCCTCGGCCCGCGCGGGCGCAACGTCGTCCTGGACAAGAAGTTCGGTGTGCCCACGATCACCAACGACGGCGTGACCATCGCCAAGGAGATCGAGCTCACCAACCCCTACGAGAACCTCGGTGCGCAGCTGGTCAAGGAGGTGGCGACCAAGACCAACGACGTCGCCGGCGACGGGACCACCACCGCCACCGTGCTGGCCCAGGCGATGGTCCGCGAGGGCCTGCGCAACGTCACGGCCGGCGCCAACCCGGCCGGCCTCAAGCGGGGCATCGACGCGGCGGCCGCCAAGGTCTCCGAGGCGCTGCTCGGCCGCGCGGTCGACGTCGCCGACAAGAAGTCGATCGCGCACGTCGCGACGATCTCCGCGCAGGACGCCACGATCGGCGAGCTGATCGCCGAGGCGATGGAGAAGGTCGGCCGCGACGGTGTCATCACCGTCGAGGAGGGCTCCGCCCTGCACACAGAGCTGGACGTGACCGAGGGTCTCCAGTTCGACAAGGGCTTCATCTCGCCGAACTTCGTCACCGACATGGAGTCGCAGGAGTCGGTCCTGGAGGACCCGTACATCCTGATCACGACCCAGAAGATCTCGGCGATCGAGGAGCTGCTGCCGCTGCTGGAGAAGGTCCTCCAGAACAGCAAGCCCCTGCTGATCATCGCCGAGGACGTCGACGGCCAGGCGCTGTCGACGCTGGTGGTCAACTCGATCCGCAAGACCCTCAAGGTCTGCGCGGTCAAGGCCCCCGGCTTCGGTGACCGGCGCAAGGCGATGCTCCAGGACATGGCGATCCTCACCGGCGCCGAGCTGGTCGCGCCCGAGCTGGGCTACAAGCTCGACCAGGTGGGCCTGGAGGTGCTCGGCACCGCCCGGCGCGTCGTGGTCGACAAGGAGAACACGACGGTCGTCGACGGTGGCGGCAAGTCCAGCGAGGTCGCCGACCGGGTCGCGCAGATCCGCAAGGAGATCGAGGCCTCGGACTCCGACTGGGACCGCGAGAAGCTCGCCGAGCGGCTGGCCAAGCTCTCCGGCGGCATCGCGGTCATCAAGGTCGGCGCCGCGACCGAGGTCGAGATGAAGGAGCGCAAGCACCGCATCGAGGACGCGATCGCCGCCACCAAGGCCGCGGTCGAGGAGGGCACCGTCCCGGGCGGCGGCGCCGCCCTGGTGCAGATCCTGCCGGCGCTCGACGACGACCTCGGCTTCACCGGTGACGAGAAGGTCGGCGTCTCGATCGTGCGCAAGGCGCTGGTCGAGCCGCTGCGCTGGATCGCCCAGAACGCCGGCCACGACGGCTACGTCGTCGTGAACAAGGTCGCCGGCAAGGAGTGGGGCCACGGCCTCGACGCCGCCACCGGCGAGTACGTCGACCTGGCGAAGGCCGGCATCCTCGACCCGGTGAAGGTGACCCGCAACGCGGTCACCAACGCCGCGTCGATCGCCGGCCTGCTGCTCACCACGGAGAGCCTCGTGGTGGAGAAGCCGGAGAAGGCCGAGCCGGCCGCCGCCGGTGGGCACGGCCACGGCCACGGTCACGGCCACCAGCACGGCCCGGGCTTCTGACCCTCGCCGTACGCCTCGTCGGGGCGCACCGTCCGCGTGACGGTGCGCCCCGACGCCCTTGTGGGCACCGACGCGACTACCGGCCGTCCGGTGCATCGGAAACACTGGCCCGATGAGCAGTACGACACGCGGCTACGCCGCCCTGGCCGGGGTCACCGCCGCCGCGGTGGCGATCGGCTCCGCCGAACTGGTGGCGGTGCTGACCGGCCCCCGTTCGGCGCCGCTGGTCGCCGTCGGCGGGCTCGTGGTCGACACGGTGCCCGAGCCGCTCAAACAGCTCGGCATCGCCCTCTTCGGCACGTACGACAAGATCGCCCTGCTGGTCGGGACGGGCCTGCTGCTCGCCGCCTTCGCCGCGCTGCTCGGCATGCTGTCCCGGCGCCGGCTGGCGATCGGCCTCGCCGGCATCGCCGCCTTCGCCGCCCTCGGCGTGGCCGCCGCCGTGACCCGGGCCGGCGCCGGCCCCGCCGACGCGCTGCCCTCGCTGCTCGGCGCGGTGCTCGGCGCGGCGGTGCTCTGGGCCTTCGTCGCCGGCCCGCTCGAACTCGACCCCTGGCCCTGGTCCCCGCCCGCGCCGCCGCCCGCCGAGAGGGCCACGCCGCTGCCCGCCGACGGGCCCGTGCCGCCGGCCGCCGAGAGGCCCACGCCGCCGGCTGCCACAGCGCCTCCGCAGCCGTTGGAGCCCAGCGACCCGGCGTCGCGGCGGCGGTTCCTGACCGGGGCCGGGGTGCTGGTCGGCGCTGCCGGGGTGGCCGGGCTGGGCGGTCGCTGGCTCGCCGGCCGGCGGGGCGTGTCGGCGGCCCGCGAGGCCGTCGTGCTACCCGCCCCGGTGGCGCCCGCCCCGACGGTGCCGGCGGGGGCGGACCTGTCGCTGACCCAGCTCGCGCCCTACGTCACGCCGAACCTCGGCTTCTACCGGATCGACACCGCCCTGGTAGTGCCGCAGGTGGACCCGGAGAGCTGGCGGCTGCGCATCCACGGCCGGGTACGCAACGAGATCGAGCTGAGCTTCGCCGACCTGCTCGCCCGCCCGATGGTCGAGCGGTACGTCACCCTCGCCTGCGTCTCCAACGAGGTGGGTGGGGACCTCGTGGGCAACGCGCGCTGGCTGGGCGTGCCGATCCGGGAACTGCTCGACGAGGCGGAGCCGCAGGAGGGCGCCGACCAGGTCGTCGGCCGCTCGGTGGACGGCTGGACCTGTGGCACGCCGACCGCCGTGCTCCGGGACGGGCGCGACGCGCTGCTGGCGGTGGGGATGAACGGCGAGCCGCTGCCGGTGGAGCACGGCTTCCCGGCGCGGATGGTGGTGCCCGGCCTGTACGGGTACGTGTCGGCCTGCAAGTGGATCACCGAGCTGGAGCTGACCAGCTTCGCGGACTTCGACGCGTACTGGGTGCCGCGCGGCTGGTCGGCGCAGGGGCCCGTGAAGACCCAGTCGCGCATCGACACCCCCCGCCCGCGCAACCGGCTCACCGCCGGTGCCGTCACCGTGGCCGGGGTGGCCTGGGCGCAGCACCGTGGCATCAGCCGCGTCGAGGTACGCGTCGACGACGGGCCGTGGCGCGAGGCGGAGCTGGCGCCCGTGGTCTCGGTGGACACCTGGGTCCAGTGGTCGTGGCGGTGGGACGCCACCCCGGGGGAGCACACCCTCGCCGTCCGGGCGACCGACGTCACCGGCGAGACGCAGACCGGGCGGCGCCAGGCGGTCGCCCCGGACGGCGCCACCGGCTGGCACACCGTCACCGTCACGGTGCGTTGAGCAAGACCGTGGCGCCGTCCGGGGATGGTGCCCGCGCGCGGCCGGGAACGCCGCGACGCCGCGCCCCCGGGCGGGGACGCGGCGTCGGTGTGGTCTTCGAGGGCGGCCGGCTCAGGCGATCTTGCGCTGGGCGGGGACGGTCGACCGGTGCGGCTGGCCCAGGCGGGCCTCCAGTCGGGCCACGTCGACCCGGCTCTGGCGGCGGTCGGCCAGGTCCTCCCAGCCCACGGCGAGCAGGCGCAGCCGCTCCGACTCGCTGAACCCGCCCCACACGCCGTACGGCTCGCGGACGGCGAGGGCGTGGGCGGCGCACTCGGCCCGTACGGGGCAGGCGCGGCAGACGGCCTTGGCGCCGGACTCCCGGCGCAGGCGGGACGAGCCGCGCTCGCCGTCCGGGTGGAAGAACTGCGCGCTGTCCCGGCCCCGGCAGGCACCGAGTCGCTGCCAGTCCCAGAGGTCGACGATGGGTCCGGGCAGTCTGCGTACGTTCGACATCAGCACCCCTCCTCCCGCGCGGCACCGCGCAGATCCTGGTGAATCGGCGTCCGGGCGACGGTCCGCGCAGGCGCGCCGTTTCCGGCCTGAGCCTGGAGTACCCGGGCGGTCGCCGGCTCACACACCTGTGATCGAAAACTTCCGGCAATCGGTGGCATATGCCCCACTTGTCGGAAAAGTTCGGAGGATTGCCGGAACCCCCTCGCGACCCGACCCGGCCATGGTCTGCTCTTGGGCGGAGAGGAGACCACTGTGCGTACGGTTCTCGTGTGCGTTCGGACACCGCTCGCGGCGCAGCATCTCGCGTCCGCGGCGGCACGGCTCGGTTTGTCCGCCGTGGTGCGGACGGCCGTCTCCGATCCCGAGGTGATGTTGCGGCTGGCCGAGCGCCCGGCCGACGTGGTGCTCGCGGACACCGCCCTCACCCGGCCGGACAGCGCGGGCTTCGTCCGGCGGGTGCTCGCCCGCGCGCCGCAGGCCTCCGTGCTGCTGCTCGGCACGGAGGAGTCCGAGGCGGCCGCGGCCACGATCAGCGCGGGCGCCCGGGGCCTGATCCAGGGCGTCGACCACGACCTGACCAGCGCGGTCGCCAAGGCCCTGCTGCTGCTCTCCTCGCCCGGACGGCCGGCCCGGCGCGCGGTCACCGACCCGGCCCGGGACACCGCCGCGGTCGGCGGTCCCGCCCGGACCGCGACGGCCAAGCGCGCACCGGCCGAGCCCGGCCCCACCTGGTCGGCGACGTCCCCCGACGGCTCCAGCGGCGCGCCGACGGTGGTGCCGGCGCAGCGCGGCGACGACCCCGCCGAGGCCGCCGAGGAGCCGGCCGAGGCCGCGCCCGCTGGACGGCGGGGCGGGCCCGGTCAGCGCGGCGGCCGGTCCCAGGTCGGGCTGACCGAACGCGAGCTCCAGGTGCTCCTGGGCATGGCGGAGGGCAAGAGCAACGCCGAGATCGGGCGCGAGCTGTTCGTCTCGGAGGACACCGTGAAGACCCACGCCCGGCGGTTGTTCCGCAAGCTCGGCGCGCGGGACCGCGCCCACGCCGTGGCGGCCGGCTTCCGCGCCGGCCTGGTGGCCTGAGCCGTACGGCCCCCCGGAAGGCCCGGGCGCGCGGAACGGGGCGGGTGGCCCGAGCCGTACGGCCGGCCGGAAGTCCTCGGCGCGCGGAGCCGGGCGGCGGGCTGAGCCCACCCGATGCGGCCCCGGCCCGCCTCAGCGTTCGGGCTCGGGCTCCTCGTCGGTGCCCTCGGTCAGCGTGTCGTGCACCCCGTCGGCGTAGCCGCGGGCGTAGTCCCAGGTGACGTAGTGGTCCGGGTCGGGGTCGTAGGCCGGCTCGTGCACTCGGGGACGCCCCGAGCTGAGCAGGTGGCGCAGGTTGCCCCGCAGCAGGTCCCAGTCGAAGTAGTGCGGCTCCCGGCAGTCCTCGCACTCGATGACCAGCCCGCGCACCCCGATCGGCGCCAACAGCGCCTGGTAGATCTCCAGGTCGGCGAGATCCTCCAGCACGTCCTGTCGCTCGACGTCGGTCAGCGGGTCGAGTGGGGCGTCGTCGCCCGGATCGTGCAGGCCGGCGGCCGGATCGGCCGGGTCGCCGTTGAAGGGGTCGATGGGCTCGTCGTGCACCCCCTCACCGTAGACCCAACGCCCGGGCCGCGTCCGCCCCCGGCTACCGGTGACCTGGGCCGCCACCGGCCGGGGACGGCCCGGGCCGGTGGGTACGATGGGACGACGCGCCCGTCACCCGGCGTGTGCCGGTGCCCGCCCGCGCCACCTCACTGAAGCCCGTACGACCAGCTCAGGGGAGCAATCGTGGAATTTTCGCCCAGCACCGATCTTCCGGCCGGCGCCGACAACGGCGAGCTGGGCGGCCACCTGCCGGAGCTGCCCGCCGGCTCCGCCCGGGTGGTTCCGCTCGGGTTGACCTTCGACGACGTGCTGCTCCAGCCGGGCGAGTCGGACGTGGTGCCCAGCCGGGTCAACACCGTGACGAAGCTGACCCGCAACATCAACCTGTCGATCCCGCTGCTCTCCAGCGCGATGGACACGGTGACCGAGGCCCGGATGGCGATCGCCATGGCCCGCCAGGGCGGCATCGGCGTGCTGCACCGCAACCTCTCCCTGGAGGACCAGGCGCTCCAGGTCGACCTGGTGAAGCGCTCCGAGTCCGGCATGATCACCAACCCGGTGACCGCCAGCCCCGACGACACGCTGCGCGACGTCGACTCCCTCTGCGGGCGTTACCGCATCTCCGGCGTGCCCGTCGTGGACGGCGAGGGTCAGCTGGTCGGCGTCGTCACCAACCGCGACATGCGGTTCGTCTCCGACCCGGCCACCCCGGTCCACCAGATCATGACCCGCACCCCGCTGGTCACCGCCCCGGTCGGGGTGAGCAAGGACGACGCCCTCGACCTGCTGCGCCGCCACAAGGTCGAGAAGCTGCCGATCGTCGACGACTCGGGCCGACTGCGCGGGCTGATCACGGTCAAGGACTTCACCAAGAGCGAGCAGTACCCGAACGCCACCAAGGACGACGCCGGCCGGCTGCGGGTCGCCGCCGCCGTGGGGGTGGGCGACGACGCGTACAAGCGGGCCCGGACGCTGGTCGACGCGGGCGTCGACGTGCTGATCGTGGACACCGCCCACGGCCACCAGCGGGCGGTGCTGGAGATGGTCGCCCAGCTCAAGAAGGACGTGACGATCGACATCGTCGGCGGCAACGTCGCCACCTACGCCGGCGCGAAGGCGCTGGTCGAGGCGGGCGCCGACGGCGTGAAGGTCGGCGTCGGCCCGGGCGCGATCTGCACCACGCGGATCGTCGCCGGGGTGGGCGTGCCGCAGATCACCGCGATCATGGAGGCCGCGCGGGCCGCGCGGCCGGCCGGCGTCCCGGTGATCGGCGACGGCGGCATCCAGTACTCGGGCGACATCGCCAAGGCGCTCGTCGCGGGCGCCGACACGGTGATGCTGGGCAGCCTGCTGGCCGGCTGCGAGGAGAGCCCCGGCGAACTGATCTTCATCAACGGCAAGCAGTACAAGGCCTACCGGGGCATGGGCTCGCTCGGTGCGATGCAGTCCCGGGGCCAGGGCAAGTCCTACTCCAAGGACCGCTACTTCCAGCAGGACGTGCTGGCCGAGGACAAGCTGGTCCCCGAGGGCGTGGAGGGCCAGGTGCCCTACCGGGGCCCGCTGTCCGCGGTCGCCCACCAGCTCACCGGCGGGCTGCGCGCGGCGATGGGCTACGTCGGCGCGGAGAGCATCCCCGAGCTGCACCGCCGCGGTCAGCTCATCCGGATCACGGCGGCCGGGCTCAAGGAGAGCCACCCGCACGACATCCAGATGACGGTCGAGGCGCCCAACTACCACTCCCGCTGACCATCCCCCTGCGACAACTGGAGTCCCCCATGCGTGACGTGGTCGAGATCGGGCTGGGCAAGACCGCGCAGCGCGGCTACCACCTGGCCGACATCGCCATCGTGCCGAGCCGCCGGACCCGGGACGTCGACGACGTCTCCACCGCCTGGCAGCTCGACGCCTACCAGTTCGGCATCCCGTGCGTCGGGCACCCCTCGGACGCGACGATGAGCCCGGCCTCCGCCGTCCGGCTCGGCCAGCTGGGCGGTCTCGGCGTGCTCAACGTCGAGGGCCTGTGGACCCGCTACGAGAACCCGACCAAGGTCCTGGAGGAGCTGTCCGGGCTCGACGAGGACGCCCGCACCACCAAGCGGCTCCAGGAGGTGTACGCGGAGCCGATCCGCCCCGACCTGATCGCCGAGCGGGTCCGCGAGCTGCGCGCCGGCGGCGGCACGGTGGCGGTTCGGGTCTCCCCGCAGCACACCCTGGCGCTGGCCCCGGTGATCCTCGACGCCGGCGTGGACATCCTGGTCATCCAGGGCACCATCGTCTCCGCCGAGCACGTCTCGACCACCGACGAGCCGCTCAACCTCAAGGAGTTCATCGCCGACCTGGACCTCCCGGTCGTCGTCGGCGGCTGCACCGACTACAAGACCGCGCTGCACCTGATGCGTACGGGTGCGGCCGGCGTGATCGTCGGCATCGGCGGCGACGAGTGGTCCACCACCGAGTCGGTGCTGGGCATCCGGGTGCCGATGGCGACCGCCATCGCCGACGCGGCGGCCGCCCGCCGGGACTACCTCGACGAGACCGGTGGCCGGTACGTGCACCTGATCGCCGACGGCGACATCCAGACCTCGGGCGACATCGCCAAGGCCCTCGGCTGCGGCGCCGACGCGGTGATGCTCGGCGAGCCGCTGTCGCTCTGCGCCGAGGCACCGGCCGGTGGCGCCTGGTGGCACTCCGCCGCCAGCCACCCGTCGCTGCCCCGGGGCGCGTTCGAGACCGCCGGCGACCCGCTCGGCTCGATGGAGCAGCTGCTCTTCGGTCCGGCCGACGAGCCGGACGGCCAGCTCAACCTCTTCGGCGGCCTGCGCCGCGCGATGGCCAAGTGCGGCTACCGCGACCTCAAGGAGTTCCAGAAGGTCGGCCTGGTCCTCGACCGCTGACCTGCGCAAGCAGCACCACCCGCACCGGCCGCGCCGATAGGCTCGGCCGGTGCGTCGTACCCGCCGTCGGATCCGTCCCGCGCTCGCCGTCGCCGTCGTCGCGGCGCTGGTGTTCGCGGCCTGCACCGACGGCGGCGAGGAGCGGGGCGACTTCCGGCCGGGAGCGGCCGACCTCGCCGACCCGTACGTGCCGGGGGCCGGCAACGGCGGCTACGACGTCGCGGGATACCGCCTCGCCGTGCGCTACGACCCGGCGACCGACCGGCTCTCGGGGCGGGCCACGCTCACGGCCACCGCGACCGCGGCGCTGTCCCGGTTCAACCTGGATCTCGCCGGGCTGGACGTGTCGCGGGTGGCCGTCGACGGCCGGCCGGCCGGGTCCGCCCGCGACGGCGACGAGCTGGTGGTCACCCCGCGCGACGGGCTCTCCCGGGGCGCCCGGTTCACCGTCGAGGTGGACTACTCCGGCGTGCCGGCGGCGAAGGCCGACGGGCAGCTCGGCAGCGGCGGCTTCCTGCACACCGCCGACGGCGCGATCGCGCTCGGCCAGCCCTGGTCGGCGGCCACCTGGTTCCCGGTCAACGACCACCCGTCCGACAAGGCCACGTACGACATCGAGGTGACCGTCCCGGAGGGGCTGGCCGCGCTGAGCAACGGGGTGCCGGGGCAACGGACGAGCGCCGACGGCTGGACGACCTGGCGCTGGGCCGAGCGCGCGCCGATGGCCAGCTACCTGACGACCCTGGTGATCGGCGACTACCGGGTGCACAGCGGCACGCACGCCGGCAGGCCGATGGTCACGGCGGTGCCGGCGAGCCTGCCGGCGACCGGGCCGGAGGCGGCCTCGCTGGCCCGCACGGGCGAGATCGCCGACTTCCTGGCCACCCGGTTCGGGCCGTACCCGTTCGACTCCTACGGCGGCGTCGTGGTCACCGACCCCCGGGTCGGCTACGCGCTGGAGACGCAGTCGCGGCCGGTCTACGGGCCGGGGTTCTTCCGCGGCGGCCGGCCCAACCTGGGCGTGGTCGCGCACGAGCTGGCCCACCAGTGGTTCGGCAACAGCGTGGCGCTGAGCCGGTGGAGCGACATCTGGCTCAACGAGGGCTTCGCCAGCTACGCGGAGTGGCTGTGGGAGGAGCACGACGGCGGTCGCACCGCGCAGCGCAACTTCGAGCTGGAGTACGCCGCCACCGACTGGTCCCGTCCGTCCGTCGACCCGGGACGGTCCCGGTTGTTCGGTGCGGCCGTCTACAAGCGTGGCGCGCTGGCCGTGCACGCCCTGCGCCGTACGGTCGGCGACGACACGTTCTTCCGCATCCTGCGGACCTGGACCGCCGAGCGACGCGACGGCAACGCCACCACCGACGACCTGGTCGCGCTGGCCGAGCGGGTCGCCGGGCGGCCCCTGCGCCCGGTCTTCGACGCCTGGCTCGTCGGCGGCACCGCCCCCGCGCTGCCCTGAGCCGGGCGGGCAGGGTCCGGGCCTCCGGCGACGCTCGGTAGGCTGCCGCCGGACCCCGGCGCCGCACCGCCCGGTTCGCGCCGGCCGCCTCCGCGCCGCCGACCCGGGCGAGCGGCACCCGCCGGGCGCGGGTCCGCTAGGGCGTGGCCGGTGGGGCAGCCGGCGGCGCAGGGAGGGGCGAGGCGATGACGCTGTCGCGGCGGACGCTGTGTGCGGGCATCGGCCTGCTGCTGGCCGGGACGCTCGGGCTGACCGCGTGCGGGTCGGCCGACGAGCCGACGCCGGCACCGACCCCGGCCGCCGCCTCGCCCGGTGTGTCGCGCCAGTTCAGCCCCGGGGCGGCCGGCGCGGGCGACGAGTACTTCCCGACCTACGGCAACGGCGGGTACGACGTCAGCCGCTACACCGTCAAGGTGCGCTACGACCCGGCGGAGGACCGCCTGAGCGGTACCACCACCGTGCAGGCGGCGGCGACCAGCGACCTGTCCGCGTTCAACCTGGACCTGGCCGGGCTGACCGTGCGGTCCGTGACGGTGGACGGGGCCCCGGCGAAGCACGGCCGCAAGGGCGACGAGCTGGTCGTCACGCCGGCCCGCGGCCTGATCGCCGGCAACGGCTTCGTCGCCGAGATCGTGTACGAGGGCGAGCCGGAGCCGCTGCGCAACGAGGCCCTCGGCGTCGGTGGCTTCCTGCACACCGAGGACGGGGCCATCGCCCTCGGGCAGCCCGAGTCGGCGAGCACCTGGTTCCCGGTCAACGACCACCCCTCGGACAAGGCCACGTACGACTTCGAGATCACCGTGCCGGAGGGGCTGACGGCGGTCAGCAACGGCGTGCCGGCGGGGAAGAGCACGACCGGCGGCTGGACCACCTGGAAGTGGGCCGAGCGCAGCCCGATGGCGAGCTACCTGAGCACCGTGGTCATCGGCAGGTTCCGGATCACCGAGGGCGAGCACAAGGGACGGCCGGTGTTCCACGCGATCACCACGGACCTGCCGAAGGGCGCGGCGGACCGGTCGATCGCCGACACGGTCGAGGTGGCCGACTACCTGGAGAGCGTGTTCGGGCCGTACCCGGTCGGGGCGTACGGCGGCGTGGTGGTCGCCGACGACCGGATCCGGTACGCGCTGGAGACGCAGAGCCGCCCGGTCTACGGCGCGAGCTTCTTCTCCCGGGGCGAGAACACCGGCGTGGTGGCCCACGAGCTGGCGCACCAGTGGTTCGGCAACAGCGTGTCGCTGGCGAAGTGGCAGGACATCTGGCTCAACGAGGGCCTGGCCACGTACGCGGAGTGGCTGTGGGCCGAGCACGACGGCGGGCGTACCGCCCAGCAGGCGTTCGACGTCCGCTACGCCGGCTCGTCCGGCCAGGTCTGGCGTACGCCGCCGGGCGAGCCGGGGGCGGCGAACCTGTTCAGCGAGTCGGTCTACGAGCGCGGCGGCATGACGGTGCACGCCCTGCGGGTGACCGTCGGCGACAAGGCGTTCTTCGAGATCCTGAAGACCTGGGCGGCGCAGAAGCGTGACGCGAACGCGACCACGGCCGAGTTCGTCGCGTTGGCCGAGCGGGTCTCGGGTGAGCAGCTCGACGACCTCTTCGAGGCGTGGCTGTACGGCACCGAGCGCCCCGCCCGCCCTGAGCGCCGGTGACGGTGTCCGCCCGCCCCGAGCGCCGGTGACGGCGGTCAGCGCGTGATGCGCAGCTTCGGGTTGGCGGCCAGGTAGGCGTCCGCCCGGCCGGCGCGCAGCTCCGTGAGGAACTTCCGCCCCGTCGACGTGAGTTCCTCGCCCCGGTAGGCGCTGCCCCGCCCCACGCCCGCGCCGGGCAGGTCGACCAGCACGAACCTCTCCGGCGTGAGCCCGCCGAGGGCGTACGCCACGTCGACGACGCGCGGCCCGCCCGCGTAGACCAGGGTGTCGCCGAGCGCGTCGACCACCTGCTGGACGCGTTCCGGCTGCCGGGCCAGGTTCTCGTCGAGGATCTTCGTGGCCATCGCCTTGATCAGTTGCTGCTGGTGGCGCTGCCGGGCGTAGCCGCCGCCGGTGACGTAGCGCTGCCGCGCGTAGTCCAGCGCCTGCCAGCCGGTGAGGTGGCGCTCGCCCTTCTCGTACACCATCTGCGGACCGACGTAGCCGCCGCCGCCCGGCGCGGGCTCCCGGTGCCGACCGTCGGGGCGGCGGTGCAGCGAGACCACCCGCTGGTCGACGTAGATGTCCACCCCGCCCAGGCTGTCCACGAGCCGGTCGAAGCCGTTGAAGGTGAGCACCGCGCCGGCGTCGAAGCGCAGCCCGGTGTAGCCGCTGACCGTGCTGCGCAGCAGCTCGTACCCCTGGGCGGTGCTCGGCTGCTTGGGCTTGCCGGGCACCCGGCTGCCGTAGCTCATCGCGTGGGTGAGCTTGGTCTTCCCGCCGCGGTAGCCGGCCTTCGGGAAGGCCGGGATGTCGACCAGCAGGTCGCGGGGGAGGGAGAAGAGGTACGCGCGGTCGAGACCCTTCGGCACGTGCAGCACCAGTACGGCGTCGCCGTGCGGCTCCCAGCCCGGCACGCTGACCCGGGTGTCCACCCCGACGAGCAGGAGGTTGAGCGGGCCGGTGATGCCGGCGCCCGGCGGCACGGTCGGGCTCGGGCTGGGCGTGGGGCTCGCCTGCGGCGTCCCGGTGGCGGCCGTCGGCCCGGCGCCGCGCTGCGGCCCGTCGTCGCGGACGAGCCGGGTCACCACCAGCGTGCCCACGGCCACCAGGACCACGGCCGCGAGGACGGCCAGCCCCAGCATCCAGCGCGGGCGCGGTGCCCCTGTCCGCTCCGTCATGCGACACCCCCGTGTTGACAACGTCCGGACGGGGGCACCGAGTTGCGGGCGGGCGCCTCCGGATCGCGGACCGCGTGCATGATCCCGCGAAAACGGGCGCTGGCGCGATGGCTACTGAGCGGTAATGATGCGGTCATGCGGTACGACGTGCTCGTCATCGGGTCCGGCTTCGGCGGCAGCGTCACCGCGCTGCGGCTGGCGGAGAAGGGCTACTCCGTCGGGGTGCTGGAGGCCGGCCGGCGCTTCGCCGACGACGAGTTCCCGCAGACCTCCTGGCGGCTGCGGCGGTTCCTGTGGGCGCCGCGCCTCGGCTGTTACGGCCTCCAGCGGCTCACCCTGCTGCGCCCGGCCGACCGGAAGGCCGGCGGCGGCGTGCTGGTGCTCTCCGGCGCCGGGGTCGGCGGCGGCTCGCTGGTCTACGCCAACACGCTCTACGAGCCGCTGGACGCCTTCTACGACGACCCGCAGTGGCGGGACGTCACCGACTGGCGCGACGAGCTGGCCCGCCACTACGACCAGGCGAAGCGGATGCTCGGCGCCACCACGTACCCGCTGGTCACCCGCGCGGACCGGGCGATGCGGGCGGTGGCCGACCGGATGGGGGTGGGGCACACCTACCACGCCACCCCGGTCGGCGTGTTCATCGGCAGCCCCGGCCGGCGGGCCGCCGACCCGTACTTCGGCGGCGCGGGGCCGGAGCGCACCGGCTGCACGCACTGCGGGGGGTGCATGACCGGCTGCCGGCAGGGCGCGAAGAACACGCTGGTCAAGAACTACCTCTGGCTGGCCGAGCGGCTGGGCGCGCGGGTGCACCCGCTGACCACGGTCACCGCCGTCCGCCCGGTCGACGGCGGCGGGTACGCCGTGCACACCGTGCGTACCGGGGCGTGGCTGCGTACGCGACGGCAGGTGATCCACGCCGACCAGGTGGTCTTCGCCGCCGGCGCGCTCGGCACCCAGCGGCTGCTGCACTCCATGCGGGCGGAGGGTGCGCTGCCCGCGCTCTCGCCCCGCCTCGGGGAGCTGACCCGGACCAACTCGGAGGCGATCCTCGGCGCCTCGGTGCCCCGCCGGCGGGCCCGCGAGCAGGGGCTGGACTTCACCGAGGGGGTGGCGATCACCAGCTCGTTCCACCCCGACCCGCAGACCCACATCGAGCCGGTCCGCTACGGCCGGGGCTCCAACGCGATGGGGCTGCTCCAGTCGCTGCTGGTCGACGGCGGGCCGCACCGGGTACGCCGCTGGCTGGGGATCCTGCTGCGTCAGCCCGGCACGGCGGCCCGGCTGGCCTCGGTGCGCGGCTGGTCGGAGCGTACGGTGATCGCCCTGGTCATGCAGTCGGCGGACAACTCGCTGACCACCCGGCTGCGGCGGGGCCTGCTCGGCCGGCGCCTGGTCTCCGGGCCGGGGCACGGCGCGCCCAACCCGACCTGGATCCCGGCCGGCAACGAGGCGGCGCGCCTGCTGGCCGAGGAGATCGGCGGTACGCCCGGCGGCGCGCTGACCGAGCCGTTCGACATCCCGCTGACCGCGCACATCCTGGGCGGGGCGGTGATCGGCGCCACCCCGGCCGACGGCGTCATCGACCCGTGGCACCGGGTCTTCGGCCACCCGGGGCTGCACGTGGTCGACGGGGCGGCGGTGTCGGCGAACCTCGGGGTGAACCCGTCGCTGACCATCACCGCCCAGGCGGAGCGGGCCATGTCGTTCTGGCCCAACAAGGGCGAGGAGGACCCGCGGCCGCCGGTCGGCTCGCCGTACCGTCGCCTGCCCCCGGTTCCCCCGCGCCACCCCGCCGTCCCCCCGCACGCCCCCGGCGCCCTGCGGACGTGACCAGGGCCCGGTGCCCGGTCAACTGCGGCGCCGGGTGTCCCGGCGGGGGAGCAGCCCGCCACCCGCCCGGCACGGGGGCCCGGACCCGCGTCGGTCCGTCCAGGCGACCAGCACCGCGTGCGGGAGGGTCAGCGCGGCCAGTACGGCGAACGTCGCGGGCAGCGGGTCCGCCCGGTGGCCGGGCCAGGTGACCAGGGCGATCAGGGCGACGACGGCGAGCACCGTGGGAGCCGCCGCCTGCCGGGCGAAGCGACGCAGCGGCCGTCCGACCCGCCCGGCGGCCAGATCGGCGGTGTTGCGTGGGTCGTGCCGCAGCAACCGGGCGACGTGGCGGCAGGAGTGCCAGAGCGCGAAGTACGCACCGATGGCCAGGGCCGGCGGCACGGTGCCGAACAGTGCGACGAGGAGGAGGGGCTGGACGGCGTCGCGCGGCCGTCCGGCGCGGACCTCCCGGATCGCGGTGAGCACGACCGCGCACAGCACGGTGGCCAACGCCAGTGCCCGTACCTCGACGGCGATCAGGGCCGGGACCCGGGGGGAGACAGCGGCCAGCACCGGGTCGACCTGGTCCCGCCAGAGCGCCAACGGAACGACCACGGGCGGTCCCCCGTACGCGAGCACGGCCGTCACTCTCGGCCGCACGGGCCGGCGGTCCCGCTCGGCGTGGAACGCCACGTCGGCGCTGCCGAAGTGGACGATGGACACCACGAGGAACCCGACCAGCGCCAGGTCCGGCGCGGCCCGGAAGGCCACCAGCCCGGCGCCGGCCACGGCGGTGTAGACCACCAGCAGCGCCACGCGGGCCGGCAGCGGCCGGGCGCGCGCCGACAGCCAGGCGGGCACGAGATGGTCGACCGCGCCGTGCGGGAGCCCTAGGAGCAGTCCCGCGATCAGGAAGGCCGGCGAGCCGCCGAGCCCGGCGGCGCCGATCAGCGGCGCCAGCGCCAGCAGCCCGCCGAGCGCGAGCTGCGAGGCGGTCCCGGCACCTCGCAGCAGCCGGTCCGGCTGCTGCGCCGGCGCCGCGCTTCCACACGCGGAAGATTGTCGGCGTCGGAGCCGGGCCCGGTCCTGGGCCACCGGCACCGGAGGGGCGACCCCGCTGGCCGGATCAGACGACGGTGAGGTGACCACGGTCGGACAGGGTGCGTAGCCGGCTGAGATCGACGATGCTCCAGCCCACCTTCGACAGGATGGACAGCCCGACGAAGAGCATGCTCGTGGCGGTGGAACCGAGCAGGCCCACCCCGGACGGGCCGAGGAGCCAGAACAGCGGGTAACCGGCCCAGAGCACGCTGAGCAGAAGGGCGGCCTCCGTGTAGACGGCCGCGATCCGTTCCGGCTGGCGGTGGGCGTGGGCGCGCAGCGGCCCCCAGACCAGGGCGTAGACCGCGAGCAGGGACAGCATCCCGATCGCGTACAGGCCGTAGCGGGATGTGGCGCTCGCGGTGAGATCGGCTGCCAGGCCGCTGAGGATCACCACCACGTTCGCCCCGACGAGGGCGGTCATCAACCGCCAGCGGCGTCCGGGCAGGGCGTGCGTCCCGGTCAGCATCAGGGCCACCAGCAGCAGCGGGGCGGTGACCACCCAGTCGACGTACCGCGCCCAGTAGACCGTGTGGCCGGCCACCTCCGCCCGCCCGCCGCCGAGCGCCATGACGAGATACCAGAAGCCGGACCAGAGCGGGATCGCGATCGCCACCCGGTATTCGCTGCGCGGGACTCCCCGCGGGTCCGCGCGCCACCGGCTGAACAGCAGGACCCCGCCCGCCATGGCGGCCACGTACGTCCACAGCCACCACTCGGTCATGTGTCCGCTCCTCGGCCGGTTCTGGGGCGGCGCCGCACCCGCCGGGCGGCCGCGTGTGACGACCCGGAGGTAAGCGGGGCGCCGCTGCCGGCACGCCGGTGGAGATCTCGTTCGGGAGTCCGGTGCCGGCTGGCACAGATAACCTATACGCGTCATAAGGCCCTTAAGGGGCAATAGCGGCGGTTCGAGCCGCAGAAAGCCGTGAGGTCACCGTGAACGTCGAGAACCTGTTCGGTTACAACGTGATCCAGTACACGCTGGTGTCCCACGTGCTCACGTTGGGCTTCGCGGTGATGGCTGCCGGCCTGGTCTACTTCCTCGCGACCCGCGGCTCTGCCGCACCGCGCTACCAGCTCGCCTCGGTGCTCTCCGCCGTGGTGATGGTGTCGGCCTTCTTCGAGCTGTGGGTGCTCTCGGAACGCTGGCGCCAGGCTTTCACCTGGAACGGGACAGCGTACGTCCAGTCGGACGTGCTCTTCTCCAACGGCTACCGGTACATGAACTGGTCCATCGACGTCCCCGTCCTGCTGATCCAGTTGCTCATCGTGCTGGGGGTCACCGGTCGGGCGTTCCATCGCAACTGGGCGATGTTCGTGGTCGGCGGCCTCGGGATGATCTACACCGGCTACGCCGGGCAGTTCTACGAGGTGGACCGCTCGGCCCCGTACTGGATCTGGGGCCTGGTCAGCACGGCGTTCTTCCTGTTCCTGCTCGTCCTGGTCGCCCGGGTGATCTTCGGCAGCCTGGCCCGACTGCCGGAGTCCGCCCGGGGTCTCGCGCGCGCCGTCTGGTGGCTGGTGCTCATCTCCTGGCTGCTCTACCCGGGTGCCTACCTGATGCCGGCGATGTGGGACTCCGCCGACGGGGTGGTGGCGAGGCAGATCACCTACACCGTGGCCGACATCACCTCCAAGGTGATCTACGGCGTGCTGCTCAGCGTCATCGCGCGCAAGGTCAGCGCCGCCGAGGGGTACGCCCCGGCGGTCGAGGACGACGTCGCCCGCCCACGCGGGGGGATCACCGCGGCGGCGCGGTGACGGACCGGCGGGGGTGGCGCGGGTGGCGTCGGTAGGATCTGCTGCCATGAGCACGCCTCGCCCCGTCCTCGTGGTGGACTTCGGAGCCCAGTACGCCCAGCTCATCGCGCGTCGGGTGCGTGAGGCCAACGTCTATTCCGAGATCGTGCCGCACTCGATGCCGGTCGCCGAGATGCTGGCGAAGGACCCGGCCGCGATCATCCTGTCCGGCGGCCCGTCGAGCGTCTACGCGCCGGGCGCCCCGCAGATCGACGCCGGCATGTTCGACGCCGGGGTGCCGGTCTTCGGCATCTGCTACGGCTTCCAGGCGATGGCCCAGGCGCTCGGCGGCACGGTGGCCCGCACCGGCAACCGCGAGTACGGCGGCACCCCGCTGCGCGCCCGCCCCGAGGCCGGGGTGCTGCTACGCGAGCTGCCCGACGACCTGCCGGTCTGGATGAGCCACGGCGACTGCGTGACCGAGGCCCCGGCGGGCTTCACGGTGACCGCCGAGTCGGCGGGCGCGCCGGTCGCCGCGTTCGAGGACGTGGCCGGCCGCCGTGCCGGCGTGCAGTTCCACCCGGAGGTCGGGCACACCGCGCACGGCCAGGAGATGCTGCGCCGCTTCCTGCACGACATCGCCGGCATCGAGCCGACCTGGACGCCCGAGAACATCATCGACGAGCAGGTCGCGCGCATCCGCGAGCAGGTCGGCGACAAGGAGGTCATCTGCGGCCTGAGCGGCGGGGTCGACTCGGCCGTCGCCGCCGCGCTGGTGCACCGGGCCGTCGGCGACCAGCTCACCTGCGTCTTCGTCGACCACGGCCTGCTGCGTGCCGGCGAGGCCGAGCAGGTGGAGAAGGACTACGTCGCCGCCACCGGCATCAAGCTCAAGGTGGTCGACGCGGCCGACCGGTTCCTGGGCGCCCTGGCCGGGGTCACCGACCCGGAGCAGAAGCGCAAGATCATCGGCCGCGAGTTCATCCGGGTCTTCGAGGCCGCCGCGCGGGAGGTCGCCGCCCACGGCGACGTCGAGTTCCTCGTGCAGGGCACCCTCTACCCGGACGTCGTCGAGTCCGGCGGCGGCACCGGCACCGCCAACATCAAGAGCCACCACAACGTCGGCGGCCTGCCGGAGGACCTGAAGTTCGCGCTGGTCGAGCCGCTGCGCACACTGTTCAAGGACGAGGTCCGCGCGCTCGGCCTCCAGCTCGGCCTGCCCGAGGCGATGATCTGGCGGCACCCGTTCCCGGGCCCTGGCCTGGCGATCCGGATCATCGGCGCGGTCGACCGGGAGCGGCTCGACCTGCTCCGCAGGGCCGACCTGATCGCCCGGGAGGAGCTGACCGCCGCCGGCCTGGACCGCGGCGTCTGGCAGTTCCCCGTCGTGCTCCTGGCCGACGTGCGCAGCGTCGGGGTGCAGGGCGACGGCCGCAGCTACGGGCACCCCGTGGTGCTGCGGCCGGTCTCCAGCGAGGACGCCATGACCGCCGACTGGTCCCGGCTGCCCTACGAGGTGGTCGCCCGGATCTCCACCCGGATCACCAACGAGGTCGCCGAGGTCAACCGCGTCGTGCTGGACGTGACGAGCAAGCCGCCGGGCACGATCGAGTGGGAGTGAGCCCGCCTCACGCCGCCGGCGGGTAGGCCGGCGGTGCCGGCTGCGCGCCGTCGGCCGGCGACGCGGCCTGCGCCGGGTGCGGCCAGGCCGGCGCGTCGGCCGGCTCCTCGGGCATCAGGAACCACATGATCGGGTACGCGAGCAGCGCGAGCCCGCCGGTGAGCAGGCCGGCGACGGCGAAGACCACCCGGACCAGGGTGGGGTCGACGGCGAAGTACCGGCCGAGGCCGCTGGCCACGCCGGCGACCATCCGGTCCGTGACGGGCCGGCGGAGCTGCTTGTACGGGGGCTGGGGCGGGGCGGTGTAGGTCATGTCTCCACGGTCCGCGCCGGTCGTCGGGTCGGCCTCGGTGACCGCCCGGATCCCTACCCTGAGCCGGCCCTGAGGCGCGAGCATTCAGTCAGGAATCTGACTCTTTTCGATGGAGGCAACCTGGGCCGGGGAGAATTTGGCCCCGTGACCACCATGCTGGAGCCGCTCCGCAGAATCGCGGCATACGCAGTTTGTGCTGATTCAGTCGGCCGGGTGTTGCTGGTCCGCGCATCGGAGCGCTCCGGCACCCCGGGCACGTGGTCGCTGCCCGGCGGGGCGGTCGACCACGGTGAGGACCCCCACCACACCGTCGTCCGGGAGACCGCCGCCGAGACCGGCCTCTCCGTCACCGTCGCCGGCCTGCACGACGTGCTCGCCGACATGCGGGCGCTGCCGGAGCGGGGCATCACCATCCACACCGACCGCCTGATCTACCAGGTCTCGGTGCGGGGCGGGACGCTCGCCGACCGGGTCGACCGGCCCACCGACCTGGCCCGCTGGTTCACCCCGGCGGAGGCGCGCGAGCTGCCGCTGCGCTCGTTCACCGCCCGGGCGCTGGGCCTGCCCGCCTCGTCGGCCGACATCGTGCCGGACGAGGCGCCGGAGTTCCCCTCGTTCTACGCCGTGCCCGGCCCCGACGGGCTGCACCGGGCCCAGCGTTTCGCCGCGTACGCCGTGGTGACCGACCCGGACGGGCGGGTGCTGCTCACCCGCGTCTCCGACGGCTACCCGGGCGCGGGCTGCTGGCACCTGCCCGGCGGCGGCACCGACTACGGCGAGCAGCCCGGTGCCGCCCTGATCCGGGAGCTGGTCGAGGAGACCGGGCAGAACGGCCGCCTCGTCGAGCTGCTCGGCGTGGCCAGCCACCGCGATGCCGCCTCCCTCGGCCCGGAGGGCTACCCGATCGACTGGCACGGCGTACGCGCCTTCTACCGGGTCGTCGTCGACAAGCCCGCCCCGCCCACCGTCGCCGACGTCGGCGGTTCCACCTGCGAGGCCCGCTGGTTCGCCCGCGACGAGCTGGGCGCCCTGCCGACCGACCGGCTGACCGAGGTGACGGCGGAGGCCGTCCAGGCCGCCCATCTGGCCTGACTCTCCCACCCCCGCATCCCGTTCGCCGATCATGACCTCGACCGGGCGGCGCGCGAGCTGCGCTGCGACTAGCCTCATGATCGACGGGGCGACCCGGGATCGGCCGGGCAGGCGGGGGAGTGCGAGCGGGTGGAGCAACGGCGGCGGGTCGGCGCGTACGGGGTGTGTCGGCGTTCGGACGGGCGGGTGTTGTTGGCCCGCGGCTCGGGCTCGTGCCCGTTCCCGGGCGTCTGGCAGCTTCCCGGGGGCGGGGTCGAGCACGCCGAGCATCCGGCGCACGCGGTGGTCCGCGAGTTCGCTGAGGCGACCGGCCTCACGGTGGAGGTGGCGGGGCTGCGGGCCGCGCTCGCCGACGTGACGACCTTCCGCGACGCCGGCGTCGCGGTGCACACCGACCGCCTGGTCTTCGACGTCGGCGCGCGGAGCGGCGGACAGCGACCGGAGCAGGCCGGCGGCAGCGACGAGCTGGGCTGGTTCACGACCGACGAGGCGGCGGCGGTGCCGCTGATGCCGTTCACCGCCGAGCTGCTCGACCTGCCCGTGTCGCCCCTGCCGTCCGGTCTGCCCCGTTCGTCGGCGACCGAGCCCGCCGCCGCGCTCCCGCCCGACCGGAGGCAGCGTTTCGGGGCGTACGGCCTGGTCACGGACCCCGCCGGTCGGGTGCTGCTCACCATGATCGCCGACGGCTACCCGGGCGCGGGCCGGTGGCACCTGCCCGGCGGCGGGACCGACCACGGCGAGCAGCCGGTGTCCGCCCTGCTACGTGAGCTGGTCGAGGAGTCCGGTCAGCTCGGTCGGGTGGTCGAGCTGGTCGGCGTCGACAACCTGCACAATCCGGCCGCGCTGGGCCCGGAGGGGCGCCCGCTCGACTGGCACGGCGTCCGGGTGGTCTACCGGGTGGCGGTCGACCTGCCCACCGAGCCACGGGTGACCGAACTCGCCGGCGGCTCCACGGCCCGGGCGGCCTGGTTCACGCCCGGGCGGCTCGTCGGGCTGCCGCTGACCGAGATCGCCGTACTGGCGCTGGCCGGGGGGCCCGCCGCCGGCCGTCCGTAACCGGACATCGGCGTCCCTGACGCCCGCTCGCCGAGCCGGTGGAGACGGGGTCCGGTACATTCGATGTGGGGTTGGTGGAGGAAACGGGCGATGGAGCCCGGGATGGGAATAAGAGCGCGGTTCGAGCGGTTAGACCAGATATAAGTACCGCCGGCAGCTATCGCCAACCCCCGTTCCCCTATGCGATGGTGTACTCCGCAAAACGGCTGCCGGGCCAGAAAGGTCCGGCACGAGACAGCCGGACACCCGCCCTCGCGGCGGTAAGCCGATCCGGTGATGGAGGAAACGTGCCGAGAGCCCCATGGCGCCGGCGTCGTACCACTGACAGTCCGCGTCCCGCAGGGCGTCGTTGGGCGGGCCCGTTGCGCCGCAGCAGCACGTTCGCCCGGCAGGTGCTGCTGGTCCGGGTGGGGCGCCGCGACGGTGACCTGCACGGAGGCAGCGACCTGTCGATGCCCGAGCACCGCTACGCCGACCGGCCACGCCGCCGCAACGGGCTGACCCGCGTCGAGCGCGCCGAGGTCGCCTCGATCGTCCCGGTCAGCCCCGCCCTCGGCCCCACGACACCGGTCGACGACGATGCCGCGATGTCGATCCCGCTGCTTCCGGGCGAGCGTACGGTCGCCCGCCGGATGAAGTTCGCGGTGGTCAACGCCTGCACCCTCAGCAGCCTGATGCTCGGCATGCTGGCCATCTTCCTGGCGATGCAGGGCGAGGTGCGCGTCGCCGCGCTCTTCCTGATCGCCTGCGTCATCTTCGACGGCCTCGACGGCGCGCTCGCCCGCAAGTTCGGCGTGGCCAGCCCGTTCGGCGCGCAGATGGACTCGCTGGCCGACATGTGCTCGTTCGGCCTCGCCGCCCCGGTGGTCGTCTACGCCTCGCTGGCCGGCTCGGTCTCGACACCGGCCGCCGCGGTGGCCTGTGCCCTCGTGGCGGCGTGCGCGGCGATCCGGCTCGCCCGGTTCAACGTCTCGCCGAAGGACGGCCGGTTCTTCTGCGGCGTGCCCACCACCATGGCGGCCGCCGTGCTCGCCCTGACCGTCGCCATCGGGCTGCCCGTGCCGGGCATCGTCCTGGTCGCCGGCGTGGCGCTGCTGGCCTTCGCCATGGTCTCCAGCTTCCCCTACGCGAAGCTCGCGCGGCTGGTGAAGCTTCCGCCGTGGCTGTGGCTGGCCCCGGTGATCGGCGCGCTGATCGACATCCGGCTCACCTTCGCCCTGATCGTGGTCGGTTACCTGGTCAGCGGCCCGGTGCTCTGGCTGCGTCAGCGTCGCACCGCCTGAGGCACGTACGCGAGAAGGGGCGCCGCGATCCGCGGCGCCCCTTCTTCGTGTCGTCCGTCCGGTCCGTCAGCGCCAGCGGGCGATGACGCTCGAACCCCCGACGACCTTGTCCCCGGGGCCGACCAGCGGCTCCGCGGCGTCGGCCGGCAGGTAGACGTCGGTGCGCGAGCCGAACCGGATCAGGCCGAAGCGCTCACCCCGGGCCAGCAGCGCGCCGATCGGCGCCCGCTGCACGATCCGCCGGGCGATGAGGCCGGTGCGCTGCGCCACGACCACCGTGCCGTGCGCGGTGTCCAGCACCGTGTAAGCGGCCGCGTTGTGCTCCGCCGCCGGCTTCATGGCGTTGGCGAAGCCACCGTCGGCGACGAAGTAGTCGACCACCTTGCCGGCCACCGGGGCACGGTTGACGTGCACGTCCAGCACCGACAGGAAGACCGCGATCCGCAGCCACTCGCCCTCGCCGAAGCGCTCGTCGTGCAGCCGCTGCACCGACAGCACCCGACCGTCGGCCGAGGCGACCACCGCCGACGCGTCCTCCGGTACGTCGCGCTCCGGGTCCCGGAAGAAGGCGGCCACCGGGGCGGCGGCCAGGGCCGGGAGCAGCCAGAGCTTCGACTTCGGCCGGGTGGCCCGGGCCACCGCGGCCAGGCCCAGCGCGATGCCGGCCGCGGCCACCCCGTTGGAGTCGATGTGCATGCCGCGGGTCAGCGGGACGCTGGACGGGCGGTACGCCGGGGCCAGCCCGACCGCCGACGCGGCGTCGGCCGGCGTGTAGCGGAGCCGGTACACCCGCAGCGGTGGCGTGTTGCGCAGCACCAGGTCGACGCCGACGCCGTACAGCGCGCCCTGCCGCTCCAGCTCGGCGGCCGCGCCCGCGGTACGTCCCGGCGTGGCGGTCGTGGCAACGCTCAGCACCGCGCCGTCGGTGAGGTACTTCGTCAGGCCCTCGACGGTGGCGCGGGTCTCGTCGGCCGTGCCGGTGAGCGGCTCCGCGGCGACGACCACCGCGGCGGGCTCGGCCTCGGCGAGGGTGTCGACCACGCGGACCCGGTCGGCCACCCAACGGCCCTGGGCGGTGACGTGCTCGCGCAGGGCCGCCGCGGAAGCCGAACCGGCGGGCACCAGGGTGAGGGTGTCGCCGGGCAGCAGCGCGTCGATCGCCGCGGCCAGCACCGCGGACTCGGGCGTCGCGCCGACCAGCAGCGCGGCCTTCGGGTCGTTGATCCGGGCGAGCTCGGAGACGAGGGTACGGGCGGCTCGCTCGCCGATGCGGACCGGACCGGAGCGGCCGGAGGTGCGCACGGCGGGGGACTGCGTCATGTCGGACGGACTCCTGACGGGGTAGAGACGGGAATCGCGGCGGGACCGCCACGGCGGCGCGGTCCGGCCGGCGCGGCGCCCCGGTCGGCGCGGGCCGGCCGGCGGAGGGCGAGTTCTCCACGGCCAGCATAGGCCGCCGCCGACAGCGTCCGCACCGCTGTGGTCAGCCGCGCGGGCGTTCCTCGTCGGCGGGCGGCCGGTCGGTGCGCCGCTGCGGCGCGCCCTCGTCGGCGGCGCGGTCCTCCACCGCCTCGGGCCGGACGTCGGTGGCGGCCTCCGTCGGCCACTCGTCGGCCTCGTTCCCCGCCCGCAGCCCGCCTGTCGCCGGCCCGTCCGTCGTCTGCCCGGTGGTCGTCGGACCCTCCGCCGTCGGCCCGCCGGCCCCCGGACCCTCCGCCATCGGTCCGGCGGCCGTCGGCTCCTCCGTCGTCGCTCCGCTCGGCGGCCATCCGGCCGTCGTCGGTGCGCCGGTCGTCGGCGCGGAGACGTCCCACTCGGACCGCGTGCCCCAGTCGGTCGGTTCGCCCCAGTCGGAGCGCCGGCCGCCCCACGCCGTCGGCTCGTCGGCCGGCGCGGGCCGGTCGAGGTCCCAGCGGGTCGGGTCGACCTCGGCGGGCTGGTCCGTCCCCACCCGGCCCGACGGCTCCGGCGGGGCCGAGTCGGAGCCGGCCGGCTCCGAGGCTCCGGGGCCGTCGTCGGGGGCGGCGGCGTCGCGTCGCGGGGCCGTGTCGGCGGGCCGCCCGGAGCGCAGCGCGCCCACCAGGCCCAGCAGGCCGATCAGGATCAGGGCGCCGGCCAGGAACCACCCCACCGCCGGGAGGGCGAGCCCGAGCAGTTGCGCGAGCAGCCACCACGCGGCGAGGCCGAGGAAGATCAGCCCGAAGGCGAACGACACGATGTCGGTGCGGTGGGCCTTCACCGGGTCACCTCCAGGTTGCCGGCGTTGACGTGGATGTAGAGCCGTAGCGCGCCGCCGCCGGTGCCGTCCGGGCCGAGGTCGGTGGTCTCCCGCAGCTCGCCGGCGAGCCCGCCGGAGCGCTTGCCGAAGACGAGCGCGTCGCCGGCGTTGACGTCGGCCACGGTGGTGACGTCGACGTTGGGCGGCACGACCACCGTGCACTCGCCGAAGTTGACGGCGACGGTGATCTCGGTGTTCTTCTTGTCGAAGTCGACCGCGCGCAGGTCCAGCACGGTGTCACCGAAGCTGTTCTCGTACCGCAGGGCCAGGTCGCGGTGGTCGGTGGGCGCCCAGGTGACGTTGCCGTCGACGCCCCGGATCCGGTCGTAGGACTCGGCGACGGTGGCCACCCCGAGCGCGGCGGCGGCCACCACGCCGAGCGCGATCAGCCAGCGGGCCCGCCCGAACCAGGTGCCGACCAGCAGCCCGAACCCGATGGTGGCCAGCGTGGCGGCGAAGTACGCCGACGCCCCGACGTCGAAGACGTCCAGCAGGTCGACGACGGCGACCACGCCCAGGGCGAGGAAGATCAGCGAGAACGTCACCGCGCCGAGCGGGGAGCGCTCGCGGGGTCGCTTCGGCGGCTTCACCCGCGGCTTCGGTGGCGCCGGTGGCACGGGGGTCTGCGCGGCGTACGGGCCGTGCGGGGCGAAGGGGGGCCGGTAGCCCGGCGGCAGCGGCGGGGCGACCGGGCGAGCCGGTGCCCCCGACGTCGCGGCGGGCCAGCCCGAGGTCGGGGCGGGCCAGCCCGAGGTGGGCGGGGCCGGCGGCCAGCCGGCGGTCGGCGTACCCGTCGAGGGGCGGGCGGGCGCGGCCGGGGCGGCCGGCGGCCAGGCGGGCAGCCCGGCGGTCTGGTCGGCCGGCGGGGTGGGGACCGGGGCGCTCCAGGCGGCCTGGGTGGCGGTCGCCGGCGGGGCCGGGACCGGGCCCGCGCCGGGGGGCACGGTCACGGTCGGCGGGGCCGCGTACGCGACCGGGGCGGGATGGGTGACCGGCGGCACCGGCCCGGGCGGGGCACCGGGCGACACGGGGCCGACCGGAGCCTGCTGGGCGCCCCTGTTGTCGCGGTTGAGCAGCAGCGCGCCGCCGACCAGGATGGTGGCGCCGAGCAGCACCGCCCGGAACGCGTCCGTGACGATGTAGCCGAAGCTGATCGCGACCAGGATGCTCAGCACGATCACGGTGACCGGGGACATGCTGGACCGGCCCCGGCCCAGCATGGACTCGACGGGGGAGGCGCTGTCGCCCTCGCCCGGGATGATCAGCCACGCGGTGACGTAGACCAGGATGCCGATGCCGCCGAAGAAGCCGAGCACCGCCAGCAGCACCCGCCAGAGGACGGGGTCCGTGTTCGTGGCCCGGCCGATCGCCGCGCAGACGCCGGCCAGGTAGCGGCCGTCGCGGGGGCGCACCAGCCCGTACCGCGAGGTGAAGCCGGCGCCGCCGAACGACGGCTGCGGTCCGGGGCCGGGCCCGGGTGGTGGCGGCGCACCCGCGCCCCCGGCGGCCGGCGCGGCCACGGGCGGCGGTGTCGCAGAGCCGCCGGGCGGCGTCGCGGCGGCCGGTGGCCCACCCGGCTGTGCCGCCCCGGGACCGGCGGACTGGGCAGCTTCCTCGTTCATGCCTCGATCCTGCTGCCCCGACCCGCCGGACGGCCTCAGGAGCCGACCCTGACCCCACCCTGAGATCCCGGTGGCCCGAATGTCGGGGGCGTCCCCGTGGTCGGGCGACGGCGCGCCGTGTGACGATCGACCCGGCGCCGGCGACGGACCGTCGCCCGCCGCGTGCCCGTCGTGACCAGGGAGTCTCCGATCAGTGCCGTGACCCAGCCACCGCGCCTCTACCGCGCCCCCGAGCACCGGATGGCCGCGGGGGTGGCCGCCGGCATCGCCGACCACCTCGGCATCTCGGTGCTGCGGGTACGCGTCGCCTTCATGGTGCTGCTCGGGCTGAGCGGCCTCGGCCTGCTGCTCTACGCGGCCTTCTGGGCGGTCGTGCCGCTGCGCCCGGGCGACACCGCCGTACCGCCCCGCAGGGACGTCGCCCAGCTGCTGCCGTTCGTGGTGATCGGCCTCGGCGTGCTGCTGGTGCAGGTGATGGTCTTCGACTCGATCGGCGCGGCGGGCACCGCCGGCTGGCTGGTTGCGATCATCGCGGTCGGCGCCGGCGTGATCTGGCACCAGTCGGCCCCGGAGCGGCGGCGGCAGTGGGGCGACTCCATGCCGGTGCCCTGGCTTGGCGCGGTCGTGGAGGAGAGCGACCGGCGGGCCTTCGTGCTCCGGTTCATCGGCGGCGGGGTGCTGGTCGCGGTCGGCATCATCGGCGTCGCCGCGGTCTACTCCCCGGCGCAGAACTTCGACGCCGTGCTCAACGGCGTGATCTTCGCCCTGGTGGGGCTCGCCGGGGTCGGCGTGGTGGCCGCGCCGGTGCTGTGGCGGACGTACAACCAGCTCCGCTCGGAGCGCGAGGGGCGCATCCGCGAGCAGGAGCGGGCCGAACTGGCCGCCATGGTGCACGACCAGGTGCTGCACACCCTGGCCCTGATCCAGCGCAACGCGAGCGACGTGAAGACCGTCCAGCGGCTCGCAAGGGGGCAGGAACGCTCGCTGCGCAACTGGCTCTACAAGCCCACCGGCTCGCCCACGGAGCGGTTCGCCGCCGCCCTGGAGCAGGCCGCGGCCGAGGTCGAGGACACGTTCGCGATCACCGTGGAGGCGGTGGTGGTCGGCGACCGGGAGACCGACGAACGGGTCGGCGCGCTCGTGGCGGCGGCGCGCGAGGCGCTGGTGAACGCCGCCCGGCACGCGGGGGTGCAGACCGTCTCGCTCTATGCCGAGGTCGAGCCCGAACAGGTCAGCGTCTTCGTCCGGGACCGGGGGAAGGGCTTCGACCCGGATACGGTGGAGGATCACCGCCACGGGGTCCGGGGTTCGATCATCGGGCGGATGAAGCGGCACGGCGGCCGGGCGGAGATCCGCTCCGGGCCGGGGGAAGGGACCGAGGTCCGGTTGATCCTGCCGATCAGCCGGGACTCGGCAACGGCGGAAAGGGACAAGGGATGACCGAGCAGTCGATGGAACCGGTCGAGGGGGCTGCTGCCCGTACCGAGCGGCTGCGGGTCTTCCTCGTCGACGACCACGCCATGTTCCGCGCGGGGGTCCGCGCCGAGCTGGGCGCGCACGTCGAGGTGGTGGGGGAGGCGAGCACCGTCGGCGAGGCGGTCACCCGGATCGCCGTCACGCTGCCCGACGTGGTGCTGCTCGACGTGCACATGCCCGACGGCGGCGGCCGCGCGGTGCTGGAGGCGATGCGGCGTACCCACCCGCAGGTCAAGTTCCTGGCGCTGAGCGTCTCGGACGCGGCGGAGGACGTGATCGGGCTGATCCGGGCCGGCGCGCGGGGCTACGTCACCAAGACGATCTCCCCGGAGGAGTTGGCCGCCGCGGTCCGGCGGGTGGCCGACGGCGACGCGGTGTTCAGCCCCCGGCTGGCGGGGTTCGTGCTCGACGCGTTCGCGGCCCGTCCGGACGCCCCGGTGGCCGACCCCGAGCTGGACCAGCTCACCAACCGCGAGCGCGAGGTGCTGCGGCTGCTCGCCCGGGGGTACGCCTACAAGGAGATCGCCAAGGAGCTCTACATCTCCATCAAGACCGTGGAGACGCACGTGTCGAACGTGCTGCGCAAGCTCCAGATGTCCAACAGGTACGAGTTGTCCCGCTGGGCGGCCGACCGTCGGCTCGTGTGATCCATTTCTTTTCCCCGTCATTTGGGACGGAAGTGACGAATGTGGCCCACAGGGGCTGACAAACGATCAACTGACGTCACATAATGCCCCGTCGCGTTCTCGCGTGCGGGTGGTGCGCATCCCGCGGGAACGGCGGCTTCACGCAACCCGCCGTGCGCGGGTCACCCCTGGGGAGAGGTGCACGAATCTGATGTTCGGACAACGAGGACGGCGCTGGGCGCGGATCGCCCTGGCGACCGTCGCCGGTGGCGCGCTGGCACTCGGCGCGGTGGCGCCGGCCGCCGCCGCCGACAAGACCGGCGTGGCCAAGTCGGTCAAGGGCAGCAACGTCACGCTCATGCTCAACGGGCAGCCGAAGAGCACCGGTGCGCTGGCGCTCAAGATCGATGGCAAGCTCGTCCCCGCCTTCTGCATCGACTACCACACCAACGTGGCGATCGACGGTAAGTACAAGGAGGGCACCTGGGACGAGTCCCAGGTGAAGAACCTCGGCAAGGTGCAGTGGGTGCTCACCCACGGCTACCCGAACGCCGACGCCGCCAAGCTGCTGGCCGCCGCCGGCGCCACCGCCCCGGCGAAGGCCGACGCCGACAAGCTGCTCTACTTCGGCACCCAGACCGCCATCTGGAACTTCAGCGACGGCGTCAAGCTGGGTGACTGGGTCGACAACTCGAAGCTGCTCGGCAAGAACCAGTACGACGTGGTCAAGAAGGTCCACGACTACCTGGTCGCCAACGCCACCGACCAGCCCGAGCCGAAGGCCGAGCTGAGCGTCGACCCGGCCAGCGCCAAGGCCACCGTCGGCGAGAAGGCCGGCCCCTTCACCGTCAAGGGCCCGGCGGGCGAGATCACCGTCGCGGTCGACGGCGGCTCGGCGGTCGACGCCGAGGGCAAGCCGGTCACCACGACCACCAACGGCGGGCAGTTCTGGCTGGTCGCCGACGGTGCCGGTGAGGTGAAGGTGACCGTTTCCGCCCAGGACTCGGTCTCCTTCGGCCGGGTGTTCCTCTTCACCGGCGAGCGCGCCGCGCAGAAGCTGATCCTCGGTGGCAGCACCGGCGCCACCGTGACCGCCAAGGCCGAGGCCGCGTTCACCGCCGCCCCGACCGAGTCGCCGTCGCCGAGCGCGCCGGCGGAGTCGCCGTCGCCCAGCGCCCCGGCGGAGTCGCCGTCGCCGAGCGCCCCGGTCGACAGCCCGGCCCCGTCGACCTCGCCCGCGAGCAGCGGCGGGGACCTGCCGCTGACCGGCTCCCCGATCGCCGCCTCGATCGCCGCCGGCGTGGCGCTGCTGGCCGCCGGCGCGGTCGCCGTGCTGCTGTTCCGCCGTCGCAAGCTGCGCTTCACGGCCTGATCGACACCCGTTCCACGGCCCCGGCCCCGGCACCGCCCGCGCGGTGTCGGGGCCGTCCGCTGTCCGGCCTACCCGGCGTGTCGGATCGCCGGGACCACCCACGGCTCCAGCCCCGCCGGAGGCGACCGCACCACGCTGATCGACGCCGCCATCGGCCGACTCCTGCGCGGTGACCGCGCCACGGCCCTCGGCCAGCGGTAGGGGATCGGCGCCGCCCTTCGCCGCGCGGGCGTCGTGCCGCAACCGTCGGGTCACCCTGGGTGACAGGCGGGTACGCGACGTCGATGGCCTCGTCCACCCAGGTGGCGATGGTGCCCGCACAGCCGGGGTCGGCATCCTCCGGATGGGCAAAAACGGCCAACGCCCGGACGGCGTCCGTGAGCGCCGGAGCGGGCGCGGGGAAGGTCACAGCCGCAGCCTCCACGCCCGGGCCGGCGCCCCCGCCGAACCGTGTCTTTCCTGCTCAGAGCGGTACGACCGGCGTAGATCATGATCTTTTTTCAAGTATCGGCAACGTGGCGACCAACTAACGGCTTGATAACGGCACCTTCACGGAACGGGCCGGTGGGTGTCACAGTGGCAGCACCTCACCCCTCATGTGAGGCACTCCGTACGGCCTGACGACCATGGGATCCGCCTGTTGACGGTGCTCCGTGGTGGTCTCGTGTGCGCGGTGCCGAGCGTCAAGGGCGGGGCGGCCCGGCGGATTCGTACAACATCTTGTCCCGAATTCTCTGCGGTGAAACCGGCTCCCGCGGTGCGGGCGCCGGACGTGTCACCCCCCAACGTGCGTGATACCCACGACGGAACCAGGTTCAGAAAGAGGAGGCCCCTCGGAATGAGAGTCTCGAAGCGGGCAAGCAGCGCGGTCGCGCTGGGCGCGGCGTTCGCGCTCGTCGCGTCCGGTTGCTCGAGCAGTGACAGCGACGGCGGCGACGCCGGCGCGAGCTCGGACGGCGCGATCACCATCGACGGCACGCAGCCGGAGGTCGGCCTGGTCCCGTCGAACACCACCGAGACCGGTGGTGGGGCGATCATCGACTGGATCTGGACCGGTCTGGTCGAGTACCCGAACGACGGCAGCGCCCCGCGCAACGCGGTCGCCGAGTCGATCGAGACGACCGACTCCAAGGTCTACACGATCAAGATCAAGAAGGACACGAAGTTCCACGACGGCACCGTCGTCAAGGCCAAGAACTTCGTGGACGCCTGGAACTGGGGCGCCTACTCGCCGAACGGCGCGCAGAACGGCAGCTTCTTCGGCGACATCCAGGGCTTCGCGGACGTCCACACCGAGGACCCGGACGGCGCCGAGGGCCCGCAGAAGGCCCCGGAGCCGAAGGCCAAGGAGATGTCCGGCCTGAAGGTCGTCGACGACTTCACCTTCGAGGTCACCCTCGCGGCGCCGACCGCCGTGTTCCCGACCAAGCTCGGCTACAGCACCTTCATGCCGCTGCCGGACGCGTTCTTCACCCAGGGCGCCGAGGCGTTCGGCAAGAAGCCGATCGGCAACGGCCCGATCAAGTTCGTGTCGTGGGAAGACGACGTCCAGATCAAGCTGACGCGCTTCGATGACTACTCCTTGAACGACAAGATGAAGATCAAGGACGTCAACATCAAGCTCTACCAGGACGACACGGCGGCGTACAACGACCTGCTCGCCGGCAACCTGGACTTCCAGCAGCAGGTTCCGGTCTCCGCGATCGCGGGCGACAAGTGGAAGACCGACCTGGCTGACCGGGCCATCCCCTCCACCACGCCGTCGACCGGCATCATCGCCTTCCCGATCTACGACAAGCGCTTCCAGAACCCGAAGCTGCGTCGGGCGATCTCGATGTCGATCAACCGCCAGGAGATCAGCGACAAGATCTTCTTCGGTTCGCGCAAGCCGGCCGACAGCTGGGCCAACCCGCTGACCCCGGGCGCCAAGGCGGGCAACTGCACCGCGTGCCAGTTCAACGTCGAGGAGGCCAAGAAGCTCCTCGCCGAGGCCGGTGGCTTCTCCGGCGAGCTGGTCATGTTCTACAACGCCGACGCCAGCCACAAGGAGTGGATGGAGGCCGTCGCGCAGCAGGTCAAGACGAACCTCGGCATCAACGCCCGCGCCGAGGGTGTCCCGACCTTCGCGGTGTTCCGCCAGAACATCAACGCCGGCAAGATGACCGGCATGTACCGCGCCGGCTGGCAGCAGGACTACCCGGACGTGGAGAACTGGGTCGGCCCGCTCTACGTGACCGGCGGTTCCTCGAACGACGGCAAGTACAGCAACCCGCAGGTCGACGCGCTGGCCAAGGAAGCCGCCTCCGCGCCGAGCCTGGAGGCCTCGCACGCCAAGTACGCCGAGGCGGTCGCCCTGATCGACCAGGACGTCCCCTCGATCCCGGTCTACTTCGGTGGTCAGCAGTCCGGCCACTCGGAGAAGATCAAGAAGCTCGAGCTCTCCAACGTCGGTGAACTCGACCTCACCTCGGTCGAGCTCTGATCCGAACGGTCTGACCCCGGGTCGGGCTCACCTACCGGTGAGCCCGACCCGGGCCGTTCCGTGAGGAGGTGTCACCACACTTCCTCGCCACGTCTGTCATCCCCGTGTCGGCCGTCCGACGCGCGCCCCCTGTCTGGAGGACCACCCCATGGGCCGTTATCTGTTGAGACGGCTGCTCCAACTCGTCCCGGTCTTCATCGGGACGACGTTCCTGATCTACTGGCTCGTGTGGTCGGTGCCCGGCGACCCGTTCGCCGGCAAGTGCGGCGAGCGACGCTGCCCCGACAGCTTCGTCAACCAGATGACCGAGAAGTTCAAGCTCGACGAGCCGCTGGTCGTGCAGTACGGCAACTACATGAAGAACCTGTTCCAAGGTGACTTCGGGCAGACGTTCAACAACCGGGACATCGGCGACATCATTGCCACGGCGTACCCGAACACCCTGAAGCTGGCGCTGGTCGCGCTGGCCATCGAGGCGGTCATCGGCCTCACCGCCGGTGTGCTGACGGGTCTGCGTCGCAACGGCTTCCTGGACAACCTGGTCCTGGTCTCCAGCCTCTTCCTGATCGCGCTGCCGATCTTCGTCATCGGCTTCGTGGCCCAGTGGCTGCTCGGCGTGCAGTGGGGCATCGTCAAGCCGACGGTCTCCAGCGAGATGCGGCTCTCCGAGCTGATCGTGCCCGGCTTCGTGCTGGGCAGCGCCTCGATGGCGTACATCGCCCGGTTGGCCCGCACGAGCATCGCGGAGAACCGCCGCGCCGACTACGTGCGCACCGCGATCGCCAAGGGCCTGCCGATGCGCCGGGTGGTCGGAATCCACCTGCTGCGCAACTCGCTCATCCCGGTGGTGACGCTGCTCGGCACCGACCTCGGCGCCCTGATGGGCGGCGCGATCGTCACCGAGGGCATCTTCCAGATCAACGGGATCGGCCGCCAGGTCTACCGCGCGATCGTCACCAAGGAGAGCGCTACCGTTGTCTCCATCGTGGTGGTCCTGGTGCTCGTCTACCTGGTGATGAACCTGCTGGTCGACCTGCTCTACGCCGCCCTGGACCCGAGGATCCGCTATGAGTGAGCGCAGCGAACGAATCATGATTGCAGCGTCCGCGGGCACGAGCGCCCGCGCCGAGCGGAGTGAGGTGCGGGCATGAGCGACCCGAGTTCCGCCTCGATCGTCAGCACGCCGCCCGCGCAGGCCCCCGACGAGATCGGGGCGCCGACCAACGCCGGCCTGCCGGAGAACGCCCGCAAGGAGAAGCCGCGCGGCCTGCTCGGCGACGCGTGGCGCGACCTGCGGCGCAAGCCGCTGTTCTGGATCTCCGCGACGTTCATCCTCGTCTTCATGCTGATGACCGCGTTCCCCTCGCTGTTCAGCTCCGGCGACCCGGAGAACGGCAACCTGCAGAACAGCCTGGTCGGCCCGTCGTCGGAGGCGTGGTTCGGCTACGACTTCCAGGGCCGCGACGTCTTCGCCCGGGTGATCTACGGCGCCCGCGCGTCCATCGTGGTGTCCCTGCTCTCCGTGCTCGGCGTGCTGCTCTTCGGTGGCGCGATGGGCATCGTCGCGGGCTACCGGGGCGGCTGGGTGGACGCGCTGCTCTCCCGCATCGCCGACGTCTTCTTCGGTCTGCCGTTCGTGCTGGGCGCCATCGTCATCCTGACCACCTTCAACGGGTCGGGCACGAGCAACAGCAAGGCCGAGATCATGGCCCTGGTGAGCATCTCGCTGATCGTGCTGGGCTGGCCGGTCGTGATGCGGCTGATGCGCTCCTCGGTGCTGGCCACCAAGGAGGCGGACTACATCGTCGCCGCCCGCGCGCTGGGCGCCGGCACCGGCCGGATCATCCTCAAGCACCTGCTGCCGAACTGCCTCGCGCCGCTGCTGGTCTACGGGACGATCCTGGTCGGCTCGTACATCGGCGCCGAGGCGACGCTGTCCTTCCTGGGCGTCGGCCTGAAGAGCCCGGTGGTCTCCTGGGGCATCATGATCAACGAGGCGCAGAACCTCCTGCGCGTGGCGCCTTACCTGCTCTTCTTCCCCGCCGCGTTCCTCGTCGCCGCCGTCCTGAGCTTCGTGATGCTCGGTGAGGCGGTCCGCGAGGCCCTCGATCCGAAACTCCGCTAGGGGAGATTCAGTTGTCCGACATTCTGGTGTCCGAGCAGTCCGCGGCCGGTGCGTCCGGCCGCCCCTCGGGCAGGTTGCTCGAGGTCGACGACCTCCGGGTGGAGTTCCGCACCCGGGACGGCATCGCCAAGGTCATCAACGGGGTCACGTACCACGTCGACGCGGGGGAGACCCTCGCCGTGCTCGGCGAATCCGGCTCCGGTAAGAGCGTCACCGCGCAGACCATCATGGGCATCCTCGACACGCCGCCCGGCTACGTCACCGGCGGCCAGGTCCGCTTCCACGGCAAGGACATGCTCGCCATGTCCTTCGAGGAGCGGCGCCGCATCCGCGGCGAGGGCATCGCGATGATCTTCCAGGACGCGCTCTCGGCGCTGAACCCGGTCTTCACCGTCGGGTTCCAGATCGCCGAGCAGTTCCGGGTGCGGCGCGGCATGAGCCGGGCCGACGCGAAGAAGCGCGCGATCGAGATGCTCGACCAGGTCAAGATCCCGAACGCCAAGGGGCGGTTCAGCAGCTACCCCCACCAGTTCTCGGGCGGTATGCGGCAGCGCGCGATGATCGCGATGTCGCTCGCCCTGGACCCGGAGGTGCTGATCGCGGACGAGCCGACCACCGCGCTCGACGTGACGGTGCAGGCGCAGATCATGGACCTGCTCGCCGAGCTCCAGCGTGAGCGGCAGATGGGCCTGATCCTGATCACCCACGACCTCGGCGTGGTCGCCGACGTCGCGGACCGGATCGCGGTGATGTACGCGGGCCGGATCGTCGAGGAAGCCGACGTCTACGACCTGTACGCCAAGCCGGCGCACCCGTACACGATCGGCCTGATCAACTCGATCCCGCGGCTCGACGAGAAGGGGCAGCAGCTCCGGACGATCAAGGGTCTCCCGCCGAACCTGATGAACATCCCGCCGGGCTGCCCGTTCAACCCGCGCTGCCCCATGGCGCAGCCGGTCTGCCGGGAGAAGGTCCCGCCGCTGCTGCAGGTCGGTTCCGGCCGGGCCAGCGCCTGCCACTTCGCCGAGGAGCTGGTGAACCGTGACTGAGAACATCCTCGAGGTCCGTGACCTGGTCAAGCACTATCCCGTGACCCGGGGCGTGGTGTTCAAGAAGACCATCGGTCACGTCAAGGCGGTCGACGGGGTCTCCTTCGAGCTCAAGGCCGGCGAGACCCTGGGTGTGGTCGGCGAGTCGGGCTGCGGCAAGTCGACGCTGGCCCGGGTCCTGATGAACCTGGAGAAGCCGACGGGTGGCAGCGTCCACTACAAGGGCCAGGACATCTCGAAGCTCTCCGGCCCGGCACTGCGCCGGCTGCGGCGGCAGATCCAGCTGGTGATGCAGGACCCGTACACCTCGCTGAACCCGCGGATGACGGTCGGCGACCTGATCGGCGAGCCGTTCGAGATCCACCCGGAGGTGGCGCCGAAGGCCAGCCGCCGGGACAAGGTCAAGGAACTGCTCGACCTGGTGGGTCTGAACCCGGAGCACATCCACCGGTACCCGCACCAGTTCTCCGGCGGTCAGCGCCAGCGCATCGGCATCGCCCGGGCGCTCGCCCTGCGGCCCGAGATCATCGTCTGCGACGAGCCGGTGTCCGCGCTGGACGTGTCGATCCAGGCCCAGGTGATGAACCTGCTGGAGAAGCTCCAGGGCGAGTTCGGCCTGTCGTACGTGTTCATCGCGCACGACCTGTCGGTGGTCCGGCACCTGTCGGACCGGGTCGCGGTCATGTACCTCGGCAAGATCGCCGAGATCGGCACCGAGGACGAGATCTACGAGCGGCCGACCCACCCGTACACCCAGGCGCTGCTCTCGGCCGTGCCGGTGCCGGACCCGACCGTGCGGGACAACAAGGCGATCATCCGGCTCACCGGTGACGTGCCCTCGCCGGTGAGCCCGCCGTCGGGCTGCCGGTTCCGGACCCGCTGCTGGAAGGCGCAGGACATCTGCGCCGAGCAGGTCCCGCTGCTGGAGGTCCGCCCGGGCTCGGACCACCCGAGCGCCTGCCACTTCGCGGAGAAGCGCGAGATCGTGCAGACGCACGAAGTGTGAGCCCCACGGAACCGCCCGCCGACGTCACCGCGACGACGGCGGGCGGTTCTGTCGTTTCCGGGGACGGGCGACCCGCCCGGGCCCCCACGGGGGCGCGGGGCGGGCCGCTGCCGGCGTACGCCTCACAGGGGGCCGCGGCCGGCGCGGAGCAGCAGCAACGCGAGCTGCGTGCCGTCGGCGCCGAGGGCGACCCGGAAGCGCTCCAGGATCTCCCGCTCCCGGGAAAGCACCAGCCGGGTGCCGCCGGAGGCCATCCGCGTCACCCCGACCTCCTGGGAGAGCCGGGCCCGCTCCTGCCACAGCTCGATCAACGCCCGGTCGATCTCGTCGATCCGCTCCCGGATCTCGACGATCCGGGCGGCCGCCGCCGGCTCCGGGGTGCCGGTGCCCGCCTCCGGCCTGGCGTCGTCGGCGCCGTTCGGGCCGTCGACCGGGGACCCGGAGGCACCCGGGCCGGGCCGACCCGCCTCGGGTCGCGTCAGGCTGCCGTTGGACTCCACCACGTCTGTCATCATCGGGTACCCCTCGCCGTCAGGTGCCCGGTGCCCGGATCCCGGGACGGAGAAAGCCCCGGGCTTCCAGGAGCCCGGGGCTTTCTCGTAGGTCTTGTCGATCAGGCGCGACCTACGGCTGCCGGACTCCCGGTGCCGTAGTAAAAGTAGAAGCGCTGACCGAACACGTCGTCGAGTATGCCGACCCCGGCCCGGCCGGCGCAAGGATTCGGCGCAACCCGTGCCCGGACGGACGGTCCCGGCGCCGTCGTGACGCCGGGACCGCCCGCGCCTCAGCCGAGGCGGGTGATCCGGTCGGCCGGCCCGGGGGCGACCGGGGCGCCGGCGCCCAGGTAGGCGATCAGGGCGTCGACGTCGAACCCTGGGGCGGTGGTCCGCGCCGTGCCGGCCTGCAACTCGGTGAACCCGTCCCCGCCGTTGGCCAGGAAGTCGTTCGTGGTGACCCGGTAGCTGGCGGCGGGGTCGACCGGCGCGCCGTCGAACGCCAGGGCGCTGACCCGCGAGCCCGCCGGGGCGGTGCTGTCGTACGAGTAGGTCAGCCCGGCCGAGACCTGGAGGATGCGCTGGGTGGTCTGCCCCTTGAAGCCCACGAACTGCTGCTCCAGCACGTTGCGCAGTTGCGCGCCGGTGAGGGTCTGGGTGACCACCAGGTTGTTGAACGGCTGGACGGTGAACGCCTCGCCGTAGGTGACCTCACCCGGCGCCTCGCCCCCGGCCGAGGCCGCGTACGGCAGGGACGCCCGGATGCCGCCCGGGTTCATCAGCGCGATCTGCGCCCCGTTCGAGCGGGTGTACGCGAGCTGGGCGTCGGCGATGACGTCACCGAGCGGGCTCTCCCCGCTGGGGCGGGCGTCGCGGACGATGTCGGCCGAGATCCGGCCCACCACGCGGTTGGCGATGGGCGCGACGGCCGCCCGGTACTTGTCGGCCAGGGCCTTGGCGCCCGGGTCCACCAGGTCGGGGTTGCGCACGTACGTGCCCGGGGCGCTCTGCTGCCAGGTGCCGTCCGGGTTGCGGACGCCGTTCTCGACGACCACGTTGCGGGCGGTGATCCCGGTGAAGCGGCCCGTGCGCCGGTCCAGCGAGTAGTCGACGTCGGTGATCAGCTGACCGTTGTTGCCGGCGCTGGTGACCACGCTCGGGGCGCCCGAGGAGTTCGGCAGCGAGCATGAGTAGAAGCGGTGGGTGTGGCCGGAGACGACCAGCCCGAACTCCGGCCGCAGGCCGCGGACGATGTCCACGATCGGGCCGGAGAAGTTGGCGCAGTCCGAGACGCCCGGGGTGGCCGGCGGCGGCGACTGGGCGCCGCCCTCGTGCACCAGCAGCACCATCGCCTTGACGCCGAAGAGCTTGAGCAGGCCGCCCCACTTGTTGGCGGTCGCCACCTCGTCGGTGAAGCGTACGGAGGCGATGCCGGCCGGGTTGACGATGCCCGGGGTGCCCTCCAGGGTCACGCCGACGAAGCCGACCGGCACGCCACCGACGAACCGCACGTCCACCGGGGGCAGGATCGGCAGGCCGGTCTTCCTGCTCACGGTGTTGGCGGCCAGGTACGTGAACTTCGCGCCGGCGAAACCGTCGCCGTCCTGGCAGCCGTCGACCGGGTGGCAGCCGCCCTTGTTGATCCGGATCAGCTCGTCGACGCCCTCGTCGAACTCGTGGTTGCCGACGCTGCTGACGTCCAGGCCGATCTCGTCCATCAGCTCGATGGTCGGCTCGTCGTGGAAGGCGGCGCTGACGAGCGGGGTGGCGCCGATCAGGTCGCCGGCCCCGACGGTGGTGGTGCTCCGCCCCTCGGCCTTGGCCTCGGCGCGCAGCTTCTTCAGCCAGGTGGCGAGGTACTCCACGCCTCCGGCGGGGGTGCCGTTGACCGCCGCGCCGCTGCCGCCGGGCGGGTCGATGGCGCCGTGGAAGTCGTTGTAGCTCAGGAAGTTGCCCTTGACCTCGCCGCCGCTCGGGGCGGCGTAGGAGACCGAGACGGGGGTGAGGCCGGCCGTCTGGTCGCCGGCGGGACCCGGCGCGGGCCGGGAAGCGGGGGACAGCGTGGCGACGACGGCCAACGCGAGGGTGGGCGCGGCGAGGTGGCGCAGCGCCGCCCGACCGCGCGAACGCGGCTGAGTCATGGTCGTTCTCCCAGTCGTGTACGGGGGAGGAGCCGGATTTTCACCGTCATCGTTCTGCACGGGGGACGGCGGCACCAGACACGACAGGGTGACATCTTCGTCTCGACCGGATGAGTCAGGGCACGATTCCCTCCACCACGCGCCTGCGGCGGGCAGCCGGCGGCGACGCGGACCGGGCGGATCGACCGGCCCGGGGAACGGCTCGGGCGAGCCGGGGTACGCGCGGCGGGGGAACTGTCCGCCCGGCGGCATAGACTCGCCGTGCGATGCATCCTCTCTTCGACATCCCCGCGTCCCCGCCCGCGCCGACGCCTGCCCCGACCTCGCCGCACCGGCCCAGGTCGTCGGCCGTCCACCTCGACCCGCAGGCCCTGGTCGAGGGCCTGAACGGCCCGCAGCGCGACGCCGTCACCCATGCCGGCTCGCCGCTGCTGATCGTGGCCGGTGCGGGCTCGGGCAAGACCCGGGTGCTCACCCACCGGATCGCCTACCTGCTGGCCGCCCGGGACGTGCACCCCGGCGAGATCATCGCGATCACCTTCACCAACAAGGCCGCCGGCGAGATGAAGGAGCGCGTCGCCCACCTGGTGGGTCCCCGCGCCCGCCTGATGTGGGTGTCGACGTTCCATTCGGCGTGCGTACGCATCCTGCGCGCCGAGCACGAGCACGCCGGGCTGAAGTCGACCTTCTCGATCTACGACGCGGACGACTCCCGCCGACTGATGCAGATGGTCGCCAGGGAGCTGGACCTCGACCCGAAGCGCTACCCGGCGCGCGGGCTGGCCGCCCAGGTCTCCAACCTGAAGAACGAGCTGGTCGACCCCGAGGAGTTCGCGGGCCGCGCCAAGGGGCCCAACGAGCGGGCGCTGGCGGAGGCCTACACGCTCTACCAGCGGCGGCTGCGCGAGGCGCACGCGCTGGACTTCGACGACCTGATCATGACGACGGTGCACCTGCTCCAGTCCCACCCGCACGTCGCGGAGAGCTACCGCCGGCGGTTCCGGCACGTCCTGGTCGACGAATACCAGGACACCAACCACGCCCAGTACGTGCTGATCAAGGAGCTGGTCGCCGGCACGGAGGGGATCGAGCCGGCGGAGCTCTGCGTGGTCGGTGACGCCGACCAGTCGATCTACGCGTTCCGGGGCGCCACGATCCGCAACATCCTGGAGTTCGAGCGCGACTTCGGCGACGCCCGGACGATCCTGCTGGAGCAGAACTACCGCTCCACCCAGACCATCCTCAACGCGGCCAACGCGGTGATCGACCGCAACACGTCGCGCAAGCCGAAGCGGCTGTGGAGCGAGGCGGGCGCCGGCGAGCCGATCGTCGGCTACGTGGCCGACACCGAGCACGCCGAGGCCGACTGGGTGGCGCGCGAGATCGACCGGCTGGTCGACGCCGACGAGACCCGCCCCGGTGACGTGGCCGTCTTCTACCGCACCAACGCCCAGTCCCGGGTCTTCGAGGAGGTGTTCATCCGCGTCGGCCTGCCCTACAAGGTGGTCGGCGGGGTGCGCTTCTACGAGCGCAAGGAGGTCCGCGACGCGCTGGCCTACCTGCGCGCGGTGGTCAACGACGACGACACGGTCAGCCTGCGCCGGATCCTCAACACGCCGCGCCGTGGCATCGGCGACCGGGCCGAGGCGTGCGTGGAGGCGCTGTCCAGCCGCGACCGGGTCTCCTTCGGGGCGGCGCTGCGGCGGGCCAAGGACGCCCCGGGCATCTCCACTCGGGCGGCCAACGGCATCGCCGACTTCGTGGCCCTGCTCGACGGCGCCCGCGAGCTGGCCGAGACGGGCACCCCGGAGGAGGTGCTGGAGGCGCTGCTGACCCGCTCGGGCTACCTCACCGAGCTGGAGGAGAGCCTCGACCCGCAGGACGCGGGGCGGGTCGACAACCTCCAGGAGCTGGTCAGCGTCGCCCGGGAGTACACCGAGCGGATCGAGGCCCTCGGCGAGGAGGGGGAGCGGGCCACCCTGGCCGGCTTCCTGGAGCAGGTCGCGCTGGTCGCCGACGCCGACCAGGTGCCGACGGACGACCCCGACCACCAGGGCGTGGTCACGCTGATGACGCTGCACACCGCCAAGGGCCTGGAGTTCCCGGTGGTCTTCCTGACCGGCCTGGAGGACGGCGTCTTCCCGCACCTGCGCTCGCTGGGCGACAGCCGGGAGCTGGAGGAGGAGCGCCGGCTGGCGTACGTCGGCATCACCCGGGCCCGCCAGCGTCTCTACCTCTCCCGGGCGGTCACCCGCTCGGCGTGGGGGCAGCCGGCCTACAACCCGCCGTCGCGCTTCCTGGAGGAGCTGCCGCCGGAGCTGGTGCGCTGGGAGCGCACCGAGGGTTCGTACACCTCGTGGGCCGGCGGGGGCGGCGGCGTGGGTGGCCGCGCGGACCGGGTGCCCGGCGGGCGCGGGGGCTTCAACGGCGGCACTCCCAAGGCCGCGCAGTTGGCGAAGCGGCTGGGGGTCGACGCCAGCCGCCTCACCACGGCGAGCGAGCTGCCGCAGGGGCCGAAGGTCGCCGTGGGCGACCGGGTCAACCACCAGCGCTACGGCCTGGGCCGGGTGCTCGCCGTCGAGGGGCACGGCCCGGGCGCGCGGGCGCAGATCGACTTCGGCGACCAGACGATGTGGCTGGTGCTCCGGCACGCCCCGATCGACAAGCTCTGAGACGCGCCGCGGCCCGGCCCGGCAGCACGCCGGACCGGGCCGTCCCGGTGGCTACGGGGTCAGCAGGCCACGTCGATGCCCCGGGCACGCAGGAACGGCGCGGGATCGATCTGGTTCCACATCTGGCCCTGGTGCACCTCGAAGTGCAGGTGCGGGCCGGTGGAGTCGCCGGTGGACCCCTCCAGGCCGATGGTCTGCCCGGCGTCGACCTTGTCGCCCACGCCCACCTTGGTGGTGCTCAGGTGCGCGTAGTGGGTCAGGTAGCCGTTGCCGTGGTCGACGAAGACGGAGATGCCGTACCCGTCGCCGACGTCGCCGGCCTTGGTGACGGTGCCGCCGAAGGCCGCGCGGACCGGGGTGCCGGCGGGCAGCGCGAAGTCGATGCCGGCGTGCTGCGTGCCCCAGCGTGGGCCGTAGCAGGAGGTGATCGCCGCGCCCTTCATCGGGATCACCCAACTGGGCTTCGGCTTGGTGGTCGCCTTCGGCTTCGGCTTGGCGGTGGTGGCCTTGGGGCGGGGCTTCGCCGAAGGGCTGGCCTTCGTGGGGCTGGGCGTCGGGCTCGCCGAGGGGGTGGCCGGGGCGGTGGTCTCCCGGGCGGCGCGGTCGGCGCGGTCGGCGGCCTGCGCGCGGGCCTGCGGCTCCGCGGCGGCGGCCGGCACGGAGGGCTCGTCGTTCCCGGTGGCCGCGAAGGCGGCTCCGCCGAGACCGAGGCCGGCCAGGGCCGCCGCTGCGATGATCACGCGGGTACGGCTGCCGATCCGCCGCCGGTGCCGGACGGGGGCGTCGGGGGTGTTCTCGTTCCGAATGTCTTCCTGCACGGCGGACCTTCACTGATCGAGGGGGCACTTGACCTCGAAATACTGGTGTCGCCACGCCGCGTGACGGGTAGGGATACGGAGTCGGGGCGGGCCGTGGCGGCCGTCGCCGTCTGTTGCGTGCCCGTTAGGGGTATTCGCGGGCAAAAGTGATCATGCCGGTGAATGGCGCCCGTCACAGTCGTGAGTGTGACGCGGCTTACTTCGGCTAATTGTCGCCAACGAAAAACCGCCCGGATCGACAGATCCGGGCGGTCACCGTGCGATGCGCAGCGTCAGGGCGCGGCTACCTCGCTGTAGTAAGCCTCGACTTGTAGCTGGATGTCCACTCCGCGCTCCTTGAGCCACGGCACCGGGTCGAGCGGCTCACCCTTGACATGCACCTCGAGGTGCAGGTGGGAGCCGTAGGAGTGGCCGGTGTTGCCGACGAGGCCGAGCTGGTCGCCCGCCTTCACCTGCTGCCCCTCCTTCACGCTGAGCGCGGAGGAGTGGCCGTAGATCGCCTCGCTGCCGTCGGCGTGCTGGACGATCACCGTGTAGCCGTAGCCGCCGAACCAGCCGGCCTTGGTGACGGTGCCGCCGTGGATGGCCACGTAGGGCGTGCCCTCGGCGGCGACCAGGTCGACGCCGGTGTGCAGCTTGCCCCAGCGCATGCCGTAGGGGGAGTTGAATTCGTAGCCCTGGAGGGGGAGCAGCCAGACCTCGGACTCGGCGGACTCGTCGGCACCGGCCCGGTCGCTGTCGCGGCTGGCCCGGTTGGCGGAATCGGCGCGGGCCGCGGTGTCCTGGTTGATGGTCGAGGCGGCCTTGAGCTCGTCGAGGACCGACGGGCTGACGCTCTTGGCGTCCGGCAGGGCGCCCGCGCCGATCGCGACGATGCCGGCCCCGACGAACGCGGTGGTGACGACGGCCGCGTAGCGGCTACGCGGGGGGGTGGGTACGCGGCGACGACCGCGATATCGATCGGGCTCAGACGACAGGCGCTGGCGCACGCACACCCTCCGTTGTCGGGGATCCGATGCGGCTTCCTCGACGCCCGTGAAACTCGGGTGAACGTCGCCTGGCCGCGTCGTCACCCGTCCGTGGACCTGATGACAACCGTGGACACGTTAGCCAACCACCAGTCCCGTCACAAGCCGAAGCGCCGAATTGCTACCGCGTTCTGTCCCTTTGCGTCCGTGATTGTCATGGCTCGTACCCCTCGAACGGTGCCCCCCTAACTGCCCGTTCGTCGCGCAGGGTGACCGAACGGCGGAGGTGTCCGGCTTGACGCCGGCCGTCGGCGCGGTCCGCCGCGCCCGCTCCCGCAGAGCTGCGACCGCGCCCGGTTGCCGTGCGGTTCGCCGCCCGGATTTCCCGGGCAGGGCCGGGCGGGTTACCGTTCGTTCAGTGAAGCCGCGGAGCCGGTGAAAGGGATGCGCTGATGAGCTCTCGTGTTCGGGTCGTCGTCGCCAAGCCGGGCCTGGACGGCCACGACCGTGGTGCAAAGGTCGTCGCGCGTGCCCTGCGGGACGCCGGCATGGAGGTCATCTACACCGGCCTGCACCAGACCCCGGAACAGATCGTGGAGACCGCGATCCAGGAGGACGCCGACGCGGTCGGGCTCTCCGTGCTGTCAGGGGCGCACATGACGCTGTTCCGGCGGGTGGTGGAGCTGCTCGGTGAGCGCGACGCCCGCGACATCGTCGTGTTCGGCGGCGGCATCATTCCCGACGCCGACATCCCGGAGTTGCAGCGGATCGGCGTCGCGAAGATCTTCACGCCGGGCGCGACCACCCAGTCGATCGTCGAGTGGGTCCGGCAGAACGTCGCCCAGCCGGTCGCCTGACGGCAGCCGCGGGTCGCCTGACAGCAGTCGCGCAGCCTGCCGTCTGACGGCAGCCGCGGGGCCGGTCGGCCGGAGCCGGACAGGGGGAGGGGCCGGACGCACCCCTCACACGTCCGGCCCCTCTATGCACGATGCCCCGCCGCCACCCCTCGACCGACAGGGCATCGGCCGCTCCCGCCGTCGCGCTGCGATCAGCGCTCCGACACCTGACTCAACGACGTCCCCACGGCGGGGTTACGCACCCCCGGCAACATCGCCCGGACGGCGGAGATCGGGCCGAAGTCGCGAAAAGGCCGCGTGACGCCGCCGAATGTGCATTACCACACAACGCGCACCCGCTCGGTTGCCGGCGGTGTCCACCTCGCTAGGCTGCGCCCAATGGCCTGTTTCAAGTGATGACAGGCGTCAAACTGTTTTCCATAACGCTGGTGGCGGCGCGACGGCGCGCCGCGGAGACGGGACGGGACGCGCAAACGTGGACCTGTACGAGTACCAGGGGCGGGACCTGTTCGAGCGGCACGGCTTGCCCGTGCTCGCCGGCGGCGTCGCCACGACCCCGGAGGAGGCCCGCGCGATCGCCGAACGCCTCGGCGGTCGGGTGGTCGTCAAGGCGCAGGTGAAGGTCGGTGGCCGAGGCAAGGCCGGCGGCGTGAAGCTGGCCGAGGGCGCCGAGGAGACGGTGGCCCGCGCCACCGACATCCTGGGCATGGACATCAAGGGCCACACCGTCCACAAGGTCATGATCACCGTGACCGCGGACGTGGCCGAGGAGTACTACTTCTCCTATCTGCTCGACCGGGCGAACCGCACCTTCCTCTGCATCGCCAGCGTCGCGGGTGGAATGGACATCGAGCAGGTCGCCGCCGAGACCCCGGAGAAGGTCGTCAAGGCTCCGATCGACGCCAACACCGGCGTCGACGAGGCGAAGGCGCGCGAGATCGTCACCGCCGCCAACTTCCCGGCCGAGGTCGCCGACCAGGTCGTCGAGGTCGCCGTGGGGCTGTGGAAGGCCTTCGTCGCCGAGGACGCCACGCTGGTCGAGGTGAACCCGCTGGCCAAGACCGGCGAGGGCAAGCTGCTGCTGCTCGACGCCAAGGTCACCCTCGACGAGAACGCCGCGTTCCGGCACCCGGACCACGAGGCGCTGGTCGACCAGGCCGCCGTGGACCCGCTGGAGCAGGCCGCCAAGGAGAAGGACCTCAACTACGTCAAGCTCGACGGCGAGGTCGGGATCATCGGCAACGGCGCCGGCCTGGTCATGTCGACCCTCGACGTGGTCGCGTACGCCGGTGAGCGGCACGGCGGCGTCAAGCCGGCCAACTTCCTCGACATCGGCGGCGGCGCGAGCGCCGCCGTGATGGCGAACGGGCTGGAGATCGTCCTGTCCGACCCGTCGGTGAGGAGCGTCTTCGTCAACGTCTTCGGCGGCATCACCGCCTGCGACGAGGTCGCCAACGGCATCGTGCAGGCGCTGGCCCTGCTCGAGCAGCGCGGCGAGCAGGTCACCAAGCCGCTGGTCGTCCGCCTCGACGGCAACAACGCCGAGGCCGGCCGGGCGATCCTCGACGGCGCGAACAACCCGCTGGTCCAGCGGGTCGACACGATGGATGGCGCGGCCGAGCGGGCCGCCGAGCTGGCGGCTGCGGGGGTCTGACAATGGCTATCTGGCTGACCAAGGACTCGAAGGTCATCGTCCAGGGGATGACCGGTTCCGAGGGTTCCAAGCACACCCGGCGGATGCTCGCCGCGGGCACCAACGTCGTCGGCGGCGTCAACCCGCGCAAGGCGGGCCAGACGGTCGACTTCGACGGCACCGAGCTGCCGGTCTTCGCCAGCGTCGCGGACGCGATGGCGCAGACCGGTGCCGACGTGACCGTGATCTTCGTACCGCCGCAGTTCACCAAGGGCGCGGTCGTCGAGGCGATCGACGCCGGGATCGACCTGGCCGTGGTGATCACCGAGGGCGTGCCGGTGCACGACACCGCCGCGTTCTGGGCGTACAACGTCGCCAAGGGGGAGCGGACCCGGATCATCGGCCCGAACTGCCCGGGCATCGCCTCGCCGGGCGCCTCCAACGCCGGCATCATCCCGGCCGACATCACCGGCACCGGCCGCATCGGCCTGGTCAGCAAGAGCGGCACGCTGACCTACCAGATGATGTACGAGCTGCGCGACATCGGCTTCTCGACCTGCGTCGGCATCGGCGGTGACCCGATCATCGGCACCACCCACATCGACGCGCTCGCCGCGTTCGAGGCCGACCCCGACACCGACGCGATCGTCATGATCGGTGAGATCGGTGGCGACGCCGAGGAGCGGGCCGCCGAGTTCATCAAGGCGAACGTGACCAAGCCGGTGGTCGGCTACATCGCCGGCTTCACCGCGCCGCCCGGCAAGACCATGGGCCACGCCGGTGCGATCATCTCCGGCTCGGCGGGCACCGCCGACGCCAAGAAGAGCGCGCTGGAGGCCGTCGGCGTCAAGGTCGGCAAGACCCCGACCGAGACCGCCAAGCTCATGCGGGAGATCATGTCCGCGGGCTGAGCCCGACTGACGTACGACCGGAGGGCCGACCGTTCGCGGTCGGCCCTCCGTCGTCGTGGGCCGGTCGGCCTCAGTCGTTGTAGAGCGGGTAGTTGCCGCCGGCCCAGAGGATGCCGCTGCCGACGATGTTCAGTACGCCGAACGCGATCGCCAGGTAGCCGAGCACGGGCGACTGGCCGTAGCGCTTGGCGTCCCGGATCGACAGGTAACCGAAGACGATCCCCAGGATGCCGCAGCACAGCAGGCCGAGGATGATGCCGAGCACGCCCCAGAGCACCGTGCGGTCGCTGCCGGCCGCGGCCGGTGGTGGTGGGGGCGGCGGATACGGAGTGTTCACGACTCTCCTCCGGGCGTCGGTGCCGCGACTCTCGATCGCGTCCCTGCGCCTGACGCTAGACCGGAACGGGGGCCGAAGACGGTGGATCACGGAACTCGTCGCCCCTGGGGGGCGGTATCGGACTGCCACCGCCGGCCCGGCATGCCAGAGTAGACGCGATGTCCTCCGTCACCCCTGATCAGCCCAGCCGTCCCGGCGTCGACGTCGGCCCCGGCGCCCGCCCGGCCGCGCCCGTCGGGCGGGGGCGGCGGGTGCCCGCGCCGCGCGCCGGCGAGCCGCGCCGCAGCCGTGCGCCGCTCGTGGTCGCCGCCGGGGTCGCCGCCGGGTGGGCGGCGCTCACCTCGTGGCTGCCGGTCGCGCTCGTGCTCTGGCTGTTCCAGCTCAGCGAGGGCGCCGCCTCCGTGCCGGGCGCGCTGCGCGCCGGGCTGGCCGGCTGGCTGCTCGGGCACGGCGTCCCGCTGGACACCCCCGCCGGCCCGCTCGGGCTGACCCCGCTGGCGCTGACCGCGCTGGTGCTCTGGCGGCTGACCAGGGCGGGCGTGCACGCCAGCCGGGCCATCGGCGCGCGCGGCGGGCGGTCGCCCCGGCAGGCGCTCCTCGCCGCCGGCGCGGTCGGCGTCGCGTACGCGTTGCTCGGGGTGCTCGGCGCGGTCCTGGCCGGCGCGTCACCGGTGCGCGCCGGGCTGACCCTCGTGGTGCTCGGCACACTCGGGGCCCTCGTCGGCTCGGCCCGGACGACGCACGTGGCCGGCCTGCTCGCCGTGCGCTCCCCGGCGCCGCTGCGCGACGGGATCCGCACCGGGCTGGTGGCCGCGCTGCTGCTCCTCGGCGCGGGGGCCGGTGCGGCGGGGCTCGCCGTTGCCGTCGGGGGCGGCGACGCCGCCGACCTGATCGGGGCCTACCGCACCGGGGTCGCCGGCCAGGCCGGGATCACACTGGTCAGCCTCGCCTACGCGCCCAACGCCGCGATCTGGGCGGTCAGCTACCTGCTCGGTCCGGGCTTCGCCGTCGGCACCGACACCGCGGTACGCACCAGCGAGGTATCCGTGGGGGCGCTGCCGGCCGTACCGCTGCTGGCCGGGCTGCCGCGCGGGCCGGTCGACGGGCTCGGGGCCGGGCTGCTCGCGGTGCCGGTCCTCGCCGGGATGGCCGCGGGTTGGCTGCTCGCCCGCCGGCTGCTCCGGCTCGCCGCCGACGACCGGGCACCGCTGCGCTGGGGGCCGCTGCTCGGGCCGGCGGTGATCGCCGGCCCGGTGGCCGGTCTGCTGCTGGGCGCCGCCGCGGCCGGCTCCGCCGGATCGCTCGGCGGTGGCCGGCTGGCCGAGGTGGGGCCCGTCGCCTGGCAGGTGGCGGCGGTGGCCACCGCGGTCGTCGCCGTCGGGGCACTCCTCGGTGCCGCCGCGACCAGGGTGCTGTCCCGCTCGTCCCGCTGAGGGCCGGCAGACGCCGAGAGCCGGCAGACGCGGAGGGCCCGGCAGGCGCGGCGAGCCGGCAGACGCCGAAGGGGCGCCCCGGACGAGCCGGGACGCCCCTGTCGCATGCCGGTCAGGGCTGGTTGGGCAGCGTCAGACTGAAGCCCAGGAAGACGATCTGGAGCAGGCCGAGCACGACGCCGACGGCGCCGCAGATCATGCCGGCGAGGGCCTGACCGTTGTTGTCGGCCAGCCCCTGGGCGGCCTTCTGCTTGCCCAGCCACCCGGTCACCAGCGCACCGAGACCCAGCGGGATGCCGAGGTAGCAGCAGACCAGCGGGATCGAGGCGATGCCGAGGATCATGGACACCAGGCCGAGGGTGTTCTGCTGCTGCCCCGGCCCCTTCGCGGCGAACCCCGCGTTGGGATACATGGGCGGCGGGTACGCCTGCTGGCCGTAGGGGTCCTGGTACGGCTGCTGCCCGTACGGCTGACCGGACGCCGGCTGGCCGTAGGGCTGGCCGGAGATCGGCTGCCCGTAGGGCTGACCCGACGTGGGCGGCTGCCCGTAGGGGTCCTGCTGGCCGTACGGGTTCTGCTGGCCGTACGGATCCTGCGGCGCGGCGTACGGGTCGTTCGGCTGCCCGGAGGTGGGCTGCTGACCGTACGGCGCCGCCGGCGGCGGGGCGTACGGGTCGTGGTGCGGCGCGGTCGGATCCTGGTGCGGCTGCTGGCCGTACGGATCCTGTCCGGGGTAACCGGGCTGCATGCGACTCCTCGTCCGATCTGTCAGTAGCTGCTGGTGGAGGTGCTGCCGCCCACCACGCCGGCGAGCCCACCGAGCAGGCAGCACACCAGCACGATCACGTACCAGCTGATGCCGACGATGAGCGCCCACTTGGACCACTTCTTCGACTCGGCGGCGGCGGCCTGGGCCCCGGCGTAGTCGCCCTGCTGGAGCAGCGGGTTCACCTTGGAGGCGTTGATGATCGCCGGGATGGCCAGCGGCCAGAAGAGGAAGATGGCGACGATCGACATCGTCATGTTGTTGTTGATCTGCGGCTGCTGCGGCTGGTATCCGGGCTGCATCTCGGCGTACTCCTCATTCCACTCGACACCCTGCGGGGCGTCGGATCACTGACGGGTGCGGGCCGGACGCGCGCCGGGCCCGAGCGACCGGCAGCGTACCTGGTCCGGGCCATTCGCGTCGTCGGTGAATGTCGCAATGCCCAGCGGATGGACCCGGCGGCAGGCCCGATAGGGTGGCCCGGTGACCGAGCCCGCGTCCGTCGCCCGCATCGTCGTCCTCGTCTCCGGCTCCGGGAGCAACCTCCAGGCACTGCTCGACGCCGGCGCCGATCCGGCGTACGGGGCCCGGGTGGTGGCCGTCGGCGCCGACCGGGACGGCATCGCGGGCCTGGACCGGGCCGCTGCGGCCGGGGTGCCGACCTTCGTCGAGCGGGTCGCCGACCACCCCACCCGAGAGGACTGGGACGCGGCGCTGACCGCCCGCGTCGCCGAACACCGGCCCGACCTGGTCGTCTCCGCCGGCTTCCTCAAGCTGGTCGGCCCGCGCTTCCTGGCCGCCTTCGGCGACCGCTACCTCAACACGCACAACACGCTGCTGCCGGCGTTCCCCGGCATCCACGGCCCGCGCGACGCCCTCGCCTACGGCGTGAAGGTCACCGGGGCCACCCTCTTCTTCGTCGACGCCGGCATGGACACCGGCCCGATCGTCGCGCAGGTCGCGGTGCCGGTGCACGACGACGACGACGTCGAGACGCTCACCGAGCGCATCAAGGAAGCCGAGCGGCGCCAGCTCGTCGAGCAGGTGGGCCGCCTGGTCCGCGAAGGTTGGACGATCACCGGAAGAAAGGTCACGGTTCCGTGAGTTCCACTCAGGACGAACGCCGCCCGATCAGGCGGGCGCTGGTCAGCGTCTACGACAAGACCGGCCTGGTCGAGCTGGCCCGGGCGCTGCACGCGGCCGGGGTGGAGATCGTCTCGACCGGCAGCACGGCCTCGGCGATCGCGGGCGCGGACGTGCCGGTGACCCCGGTGGAGACGGTGACCGGCTTCCCGGAGATCCTCGACGGGCGGGTCAAGACGCTGCACCCGAAGGTGCACGGCGGGCTCCTCGCCGACCTGCGCAAGGACACCCACGTCGCCCAGCTCGACGAGCACGGCATCGCCGGTATCGACCTGCTGGTGTCCAACCTCTACCCGTTCCAGGCCACGGTCGCCTCCGGCGCGGGCGTCGAGGAGTGCGTCGAGCAGATCGACATCGGTGGGCCGGCCATGGTCCGGGCCGCCGCCAAGAACCACGCCTCGGTCGCCGTGGTCACCGACCCGGCCGCGTACCCGGCGCTGCTCGCCGCGCTCGACGGGGGCGGCTTCACGCTGGCCCAGCGGCGGGTGCTGGCCGCCCGCGCCTTCGCCGTCATCGCCGAGTACGACGTCGCGGTGGCCGAGTGGTGCGCCACCACGCTGGCGCCCGAGGAGAACGGCTGGCCGGACTTCGCCGGGCTGTCGCTGCGCCGGCAGGCGGTGCTGCGCTACGGCGAGAACCCGCACCAGCCGGCCGCGCTCTACGTCGACCCGGCCAGCCCGGCCGGGCTCGCCCAGGCCGAGCAGCTGCACGGCAAGGAGATGTCCTACAACAACTACGTCGACGCCGACGCGGCGTGGCGGGCGGCCAACGACTTCGCCGACCAGCCGGCCGTGGCGATCATCAAGCACGCCAACCCGTGCGGCATCGCCGTCGGCGCCGACGTGGCCGAGGCGCACCGCAAGGCGCACGCCTGCGACCCGGTGTCCGCGTACGGCGGGGTGATCGCGGTCAACCGGCCGGTCTCGGTCGAGCTGGCCCGGCAGGTCTCGGAGATCTTCACCGAGGTGCTGGTGGCGCCGGGCTTCGACGAGGGTGCGGTGGAGGTCCTCCAGGCGAAGAAGAACATCCGGCTGCTGCACGCGCCGGCCTTCGACCCGCTGCCGGCGGAGTGGCGGCAGGTCACCGGCGGCGTACTGGTGCAGGTGGCCGACCGGATCGACGCCGAGGGCGACGACCCGGCCAACTGGCGACTGGCCACGGGTGAGGCCGCCGACGAGGCGACCCTGCGCGACCTGGCCTTCGCCTGGCGGGCCGTGCGCGCGGTGAAGAGCAACGCGATCCTGCTCGCCAAGGACGGCGCGACCGTCGGCGTCGGCATGGGCCAGGTCAACCGGGTCGACTCGGCGCAGCTCGCGGTCAGCCGCGCCGGCGCGGACCGGGCCCGTGGGGCCGTCTGCGCCTCGGACGCGTTCTTCCCGTTCGCCGACGGCCCGAAGATCCTCATCGACGCCGGCGTACGCGCGATCGTGCAGCCGGGCGGCTCGATCCGCGACGAGGAGGTGATCGCCGCCGCCAAGGAGGCCGGCGTCACCATGTACCTCACCTCCACCCGCCACTTCTTCCACTGAGCCGACCTCCCTCCTTTGTGGATCATGCAGTTGTGGTGCCCCGCGAAAGGGGTGAAGGCGGAATCCGCCCATCACGACTGCATGATCCGGGGGGACAGGGCGGGGTGGGTCAGGGTGCGGGGCGGAGTTCGGCGAAGTGGCAGGCCGAGGGGTGCGGGTCCGCCGCGCGGGGGACAGCGTGGGGCTCCTGGGTCGCGCAGACCTCCTGGGCCTTCCAGCAGCGGGTGCGGAAGTGGCAGCCGCTGGGCGGGTCGGCCGGGCTCGGCACGTCGCCCGTAAGCCTGATCATGGTGCGCTGGTCGCGGGCCTCCGGGTCGGGCACCGGCACGGCCGAGAGCAGCGCCTGCGTGTACGGGTGGGTGGCCCGCTCGTAGATCTCGTCCTCGGTGCCGATCTCCACGATCTTGCCGAGGTACATGACCGCGACCCGGTCCGAGATGTGCCGGACCACCGACAGGTCGTGCGCGATGAAGATGTACGACAGACCGAACTCGTCCTGGAGCTTCTCCAGCAGGTTGATCACCTGCGCCTGGATCGACACGTCCAGGGCGGACACCGGCTCGTCGCAGACGATGATCTCGGGCCGCAGGGCGAGCGCCCGGGCGATGCCGATGCGCTGGCGCTGACCGCCGGAGAACTGGTGCGGGTACCGGTTGATGTGCTCCGGGTTCAGGCCGACCAGGTCGAGCAGCTCCCGCACCCGGGTCTGTCGGCTGCCCTTCGGCGCGGCGTCCGGGTGGATCTCGAACGGCTCGCCGATGATGTCGCCGACCGTCATCCGTGGGTTCAGCGAGGTGTACGGGTCCTGCATGACCATCTGCATGTTGCGCCGCAGCCGGCGCAGCTCGGCACCGGAGGCGGAGAACAGGTCCCTGCCCTCCAGGGTGGCCCGCCCGGCGGTCGGCGTCTCCAGCCGCATCAGCAGCCGGGCCAACGTGGACTTGCCGCAGCCCGACTCGCCGACCACCCCGAGGGTCTCGCCCCGGCGCAGCTCGAAGCTGACCCCGTCGACGGCCTTCACGGCGCCGACCTGCCTCTGGAACAGCACGCCCTGCCGGATCGGGAAGTGCTTGACCAGGTCGTCGACGGCGAGGATGGTCTCGCCACGCACCTTGGTCGGGCTAGCGGGCGCTGTCATCACGGACCTCCTGGGCGAAGTGGCACGCGCTGGTCCGGCCGTCGCCCAGCACCAGGTCGTGCGGCACCACGTCGACGCAGACCTGCTGGGCGTACGGGCACCGGGGGTGGAACGGGCAACCGGACGGGATCCGCATGAGGTTGGGCGGCAGCCCCCTGATCGTGGAGAGCTCCTGACCCCGCACGTCGAGGCGCGGGATCGACTCCAGCAACCCCTTCGTGTACGGGTGGGCCGGCGCCCGGTACAGCGAGTGGACGTCGGCGTGCTCGACGATCCGGCCGGCGTACATGACGGCGATCCGGTCCGCGACGCCGGCGACCACGCCGAGGTCGTGCGTGATCAGGATCATCGCCATGTCGAGGTCGCGGCGCAGGTCGGCCAGCAGGTCCATGATCTGGGCCTGCACGGTGACGTCCAGGGCCGTGGTCGGCTCGTCGGCGATGAGCACCTTCGGGTTCATGGCCAGCGCCATCGCGATCATGACGCGCTGCCGCATGCCGCCGGAGAACTGGTGCGGGTAGTCGCCGAGCCGGCTGGCGGCGCCGGGGATCCGTACCAGGTCCATCAGCTCCACGACCCGCGCGTGGGCGGCGGCCTTCGACATCCCCTCGCGCTGGCGCAGCGTCTCGCCGATCTGCCAGCCCACTCCGAAGACCGGGTTCAGCGCGGAGAGGGCGTCCTGGAAGATCATGGCGATTTCCTTGCCGCGCACCTGCCGGCGCTGCTCCTCCGGCAGTTTCAGCAGGTCCCGGCCCCGGTAGCGGATCTCGCCGGAGCGGATCACGGCCGGGGGAGTGTCGAGGATGCCCATGATCGCCTGGGCGGTGACCGACTTGCCCGAGCCCGACTCGCCGAGCACGGCGAGCGTCTCGCCGGGGTCCAGGTGGTACGACACCCCGTTGATCACCTTGGCCACACCCTCGCCGGTGCGGAACTCGACGTGCAGGTCCCGTACGTCCAGCAGGTGGCCGCCCTCGGGCGTGGGGGAGGCCGGCGTGGGCCGGACGGCGGACTGGCTCACGGTTCACGCCTTTCGCCCGCGCCTGCGGGGCTCGCTGCGCTCACTCCTCGCGCTCGCATGGTCTCTGCCTCTCGCTCGTGACGGTGGTGGGCGGGGTCAGCGCAGCTTCGGGTCGAAGGCGTCGCGGATCGCGTCGCCGAGCATGATGAACGCCAGCACGGTCAGCGCCAGGAAGACCGAGGGAACCAGCAGCGGGGTGGCCGACTCGCGCATGTGGACCCGGCCGGCGTCGATGTCGATGCCCCAGGAGATGGTCGGCGCCTTCAGGCCGATGCCCAGGAAGCTGAGCGTGGCCTCGGCGGCGATGAAGGAGCCTAGGGCGATGGTCAGCACCACGATCGCCGGGGCGAGCGCGTTCGGCAGGATGTGCCGCAGCATGATCCGGCCGTTGCCGGCACCGAGCATCCGGGCCGCCGCGACGTAGTCCTGCTCCTTGGCCGTGATCACCGAGGAACGGACGACTCGGGCGGCCGTGGTCCAGCCGAGGACCGCCAGCACGAAGATCACCGCACCGATCCGGACCGCCGAGCTGTCGCTGTTGACCCGCTTGAGCAGGACGATCGCGGCGAGCAGGAGCGGGATGCCGAGGACGATGTCGATCACCCGGGAGAGCACCGCGTCGACCCAGCGGCCGAAGTAGCCGGCCAGCATCCCCACGGCGAGCGCGATCAGGCCGGTGAGCAGCGCGGAGAGCGCGCCGACCAGCAGCGACGCGCGGGCGCCGTACACCGCCCGGGAGTACGTGTCGCAGCCCTGGAAGTCGTACCCGAAGATGGCCCCGCCGGACGGACCGGCGTGCTGGCGGGCCAGCACGCAGTCGCGCGGGTCGTTCGCGGTGAACAGGCCGGGCACGGCGGCCATGGCGGCGACCAGCACCACCAGGGCGAGGCTGACCCAGAAGATCGGTTTGCGGCGCAGGTCGCGCCAGGCGTCGCCGGCCAGGCTGCGGGGCTTCTGCGGTACGCCCACCTGGTTCGGCGCGCCGGGCTCACCCGACGGCCCCCGCCGCGCGGCCTGGTTCTCGCTCGCGGCGACAGTCTCGAAGTCACTCATGCCCGATTCCTTCGGTGCACTCGCTCGGCGCTCCCCGTCGCTGCGCTCCGGGGCGCGGAGGTGCGAAACACTGCGCTGCCGATTCGTTCGCTGCGCTCACTCATAGCGGATCCTCGGGTCGAGTACGGCGTACAGGACGTCCACCACCAGGTTGGAGACGAGGTAGACCACGACGAGCACGCTGACGATGCCGACCACCAGCGGGCCGTCCTCGGTGCGGATGCCGCGGAAGAGGTTGAAGCCGACCCCGGGGATGTTGAACACGCCCTCGGTGATGATCGCGCCGCTCATCAGGTTGCCCAGCTCGACGCCGAGGAAGGTGACCACCGGGATGAGCGAGTTGCGCAGCACGTGGACGCTGACGATCCGCCGCTTCACGAGCCCCTTCGACCGGGCGGTGCGGACGTAGTCGGCGCGCAGGTTCTCGGCCACCGACGTCCGGGTCAGCCGCAGCGCGGTGGCCAGCGAGAGCGAGCCGAGCACGATGCCCGGCAGCAGCAGCGCGTACAGGTCCGGGTCGGCGCCGGCGGTGGGCGGGAAGAGCTGCCACTTGACGCCGAGGAGGTACTGCGCCAGCGGGGCGAGCACGATCGTGGGGATGCCGAGCACCAGCAGGGTCAGCAGCAGGGTCGAGTTGTCGAAGATGCTGGCCCGCCGGATGCCGGCGAGGACGCCCGCGGTGACCCCGAAGAGGATGGTGACCGCCATGGCGATCAGCGCCAGCTTGACCGTGACCGGCCATGCGGCGGCCAGGATGTCGCCGATCGAGCGTCCGGTGAGGGACTGCCCGAGGTCACCCTGGAGCAGGTTCTTGAGGTAGTCGAAGTACCGGTAGAAGAAGCCCCCGACCCCGGTGCGGTCGAGGTGGAACTTCTCCGTCAGGTATGCCCGCTGGGCCGCCGTGACCGGGCGCTCGCCGGCGAGCGCCTGGATGGGATCGCCCTGGCCGGCGAACATCAGCGCGTAGACGATCAGCGTGGTCCCGAAGAACGCGAGGACCATCTGGAGCAGACGCCGCAGGATGAAGCGGAACATACTTGGCAGTCTGGCGGAAAAAGTGCGAAGAGGAAGGCGGGTCGGGCCACCGTACGCCGATGACCCGACCCGTCCTGCCGTGGTGTTACTTGACGGCCTCGATCTCCAGCAGGTCGATCCGGTCGAAGAGATCCATCTCCACGTTGGTGACCTTGGTCGAGTGGCCGAAGTTGTTCTGGCCGTACCGCAGCGGGATCACCGGCAGGTCCTCCGCCAGCAGGTCCTCCGCCGCCTGGTACTTCTTGATCGCCTCGTCCTCGTTCGCGGCGCTGGCGCCCTCGGCGAGCAGCTTGTCGAACTCCGGGTTGCCGTAGCCGTAGTAGTTCGACGAGCCGTTGCTGCTGTACAGCGGGCCCAGGTAGTTCTCCATGGACGGGTAGTCCATGACCCAGCCCATCCGGAACAGGCCGACCGGCTGCTTGGCCTTGACCTTGGTCAGCAGGTCCGCGAACTTCGGCTCGGCGGTGCCCACGCAGTCCACGCCCAGGTTGGTCTTGAGCTGGTTGCAGGTCGCGTCGATCCAGTCCTTGTGGCCGCCGTCGCCGTTGTAGGACAGTTCGATCCTCGCCGGGCCGCCCGCGGCCTGGTACAGGGCCTTGGCCTTGGCCGCGTCGAACTCGCCGGCCTCGCCGATGGTGTTGTCGCGGTAGCCCGCGACGACCGGCGAGACGAACGAGCGGGCCGGCTGCTGCGAGTCCTTGAAGATCGACCTGGTGATCTCGTCCCGGTCGATCGCCATGGAGATGGCCTTGCGCACGTCCGGGTTGCTGAACTCCTCCTGGAACGTCGGGAAGGCCAGCACCTGTAGCGATGACGCGGAGCTCTGCTTGAACCGGTCACCGAGGTCGGTGCCGGCCGTCGAGAGGTTCTCGGTCGGGATGGTCTTGATGACGTCCAGGTTGTCCGAGAGCACGTCCGCGTACGCGGCGGTCGGCTGCTGGTAGATCCGGAACTCGACGCCGGCCACCTTCGGCTTCTCGCCGGGGAAGGCGTCGTACTTCTCGACCTCGACCTTGGCGTCGTGCTGCCAGGTGCCCTTTATCTTGAACGGGCCCTGACCGATCGGCGCCTGCTCGTAGGCCTCGGCCAGCACGCCGGGCGCGGAGAACGCGGCCTTCGGCATCGGGTAGAAGGCGGTGTAGCCGAGCATGGTCCTGAACTCGCTGTACGGCTGGGACAGCGTGACGGTGAAGGTCAGGTCGTCGACCTTCTTCAGACCGGTGAGGGTCTTGGCCTTGGGGGTCTCGCCCTGCAGGTCCTCGTAGCCGGCGATCTTCTCGAAGAAGTAGCTGGAGTTCTGCCCGTTGGGGGCGTAGGCGCCGTAGTTCCAGGCGTCGACGTAGTTGTCGGCGGTGACCTTCTCGCCGTTGTGGAAGGTGTAGCCGTCCTTCAGCTTGACCGTCCAGGTCGTGTTGTCCTCGGACGTCACCGACTCGGCCGCCACCTCGTAGGGCTTGTTGGCCTCGTCGTAGTCGACCAACGGGCTGAACAGGGCGGCGAGCACCTGCGAGCCGCTCGTCTCGTTGGTGTTGGTCGGCACCAGGTGCTGCGGCTCGGCGATCTCGATCCGCACGGCCGCGTCGGGGTTGCTCTCGCCGGATCCACCGTCGCCGCCCGAGCCGCAGGCCACCAGGCCCAGGGTCACCGCGAGCGGGAGGGCGGTCCAGGCAGCGAGCCTACGAACACGCATGTAGCCTCCTCATCTCCTCACGCTGCGCAGTCAGGCCCGGCGCTGGGTTAACGCTGCGCAACGTTGGGCAACGGTAGGTCGCCGGTCGGCGATCGACAAAGAGTCGGTTGCGAACCGGTAACGGAGTGCCGGCTTGAGCCTTGTCGAGGTGGCCCGCATCTGCTATGGCTGTCGGCTCCCTGATGTGGGGTGTGGCTGCGGAGACTCTCGGTGTCGCCGAGGCCGGTCGCGACGGTCGGCCCGTCTGGTCCCGCCCGTCCCGGCCGTGCCGATCCGGCCCCCGCGCCACCGTTCCGTCCGGATCGGGGAGGCCTCCCGGCCACCCTGGCGTGACTCAGGGTGATTAACGGCACCTCACTCTTCGTGATCGCGCGGCCGGCTTGACGCGGGTCGTCGGATCACCGGCCGTGGACCGTGAGACGATCTGGGCGTGACGGCGACGCTTCTGGACGGCAAGGCGACCGCGGCCGAGATCAAGGACGAGCTGCGGACACGGGTCAAGGCACTGGCGGAACGCGGTATCACCCCCGGGCTCGGCACGGTCCTGGTCGGTGCGGACCCCGGCTCCCAGGCGTACGTCAACGGCAAGCACCGCGACTGCGCCGAGGTGGGGATCGCCTCGATCCGCCGGGAGCTGCCGGCCGACGCGACCCAGGCGCAGGTCGACGCCGTGCTCGACGAGCTGAACGCCGACCCGGCGTGCCACGGCTACATCGTCCAGCTCCCGCTGCCGGGCCACCTCGACACCCAGCGGGTGCTGGAGCTGATCGACCCCGACAAGGACGCCGACGGGCTGCACCCGGTCAACCTCGGCCGGCTCGTGCTCGGCTACGACGGCCCGCTGCCCTGCACCCCGCGCGGCATCGTCGAGCTGCTCCGCCGGCACGACGTGGCGCTGCGCGGCGCCAAGGTCGCCGTGGTCGGTCGCGGCAACACCGTCGGCCGTCCGCTCGGTCTGCTGCTCACCCGGCGCAGCGAGAACGCCACGGTGACCCTCTGCCACACCGGCACCCTCGACCTGGCCTCGCACACCCGGGCCGCCGACATCGTCATCGTGGCCGCCGGCGTGCCCGGCCTGCTCACCGCCGACATGATCACGCCGGGCGCGGTGGTCGTCGACGTCGGCATCACCCGGGTGATCGGCCCCGACGGCAAGGGCCGCTACACCGGCGACGTCGCCACCGAGGCGGCGGAGGCGGCCGGCAAGCTGGTGCCCATGCCGGGCGGCGTCGGCCCGATGACCCGCGCGATGCTGCTGACCAACGTCGTGGAGCGGGCCGAGCGCGACTGAGTGGCCCGTCCGGCCCCCGCCCCGGTGAGCCGCCGGCCGGCCCCGCTCGGAGCCGGACGGCGGTGACGTTCGCCCCATCCCGGCGATGGCCGCCGCCCCTGGCCTGTTCGGTGCCAGGATGACTGATACGGTCCGGAAAACCGACTGGTAGCAGGGAGTGGGACGACCATGGGTAAGAAGGTCACTGTCGTCGGGGCCGGCTTCTACGGCTCCACCACCGCGCAGCGCCTGGCCGAGTACGACGTCTTCGACACCGTCGTGATCACCGACATCGTGGAGGGCAAGCCCGCGGGTCTCGCCCTGGACCTCAACCAGTCGCGCGCCATCGAGGGCTTCGAGACCAAGGTGGTCGGCGCGACCACCGGCCCGAACGGCGAGGGCTACGAGGCCATCGAGGGCTCGGACGTCGTGGTGATCACCGCCGGCCTGCCGCGCAAGCCGGGCATGAGCCGGATGGACCTGCTGGAGACGAACGCCAAGATCGTCCGCCAGGTCTCCGAGAACGTCGCCAAGTACGCCCCGAACGCCGTCGTCATCGTGGTGTCCAACCCGCTGGACGAGATGACCGCGCTGGCCCAGCTCGCCACCCAGTTCCCGAAGAACCGGGTGCTCGGCCAGGCCGGCATGCTGGACACCGCCCGGTTCACCAACTTCGTGGCCGAGGCGCTGGGCGTACCGGTGAAGTCGGTCAAGACGCTGACCCTCGGCTCGCACGGCGACACGATGGTGCCGGTGCCGTCGCAGAGCACCGTCGACGGCAAGCCGCTGCGTGAGGCCATGCCGGCCGAGCAGATCGAGGAGCTGGTCGTCAAGACCCGCAACGGCGGCGCCGAGGTGGTCGCGCTGCTCAAGACCGGTTCCGCGTACTACGCGCCGTCGGCCGCCGCCGCCCGGATGGCCAAGGCCGTCGCGGAGGACTCCGGCGAGGTCATGCCGGTCTGCGCCTGGGTCGACGGCGAGTACGGCATCTCCGGCGTCTACCTGGGTGTCGAGGCCGCGATCGGCGCCGAGGGCGTCAAGCGGGTCGTCGAGACCGACCTGGACGCCGACGAGCTGGCCAGCCTGAAGGAGGCCGCCGAGGCCGTCCGCGCCAAGCAGGGCGACGTCGCCAGCATGTGATCCACCCGTCGAGGGGGCACGCCGGTCGCCGGCGGGCCCCCTCGCGTCCTATCCGGCTACAGCGTGACGAACGCCTCGCTCAGGTGCGGGGTCGCGAGCACCGTGGGGCCGCGCGCGGCCAGGTCGCGCAGCAGGCCCACCCGCGAGGCACGCGCCGTGGCCTGGTCCTCCTCATGGGCGTACGCCAGCTCGGGGTCGACCAGTTGCACGGCGTGCACCAGCAGGTCGCCGGTGAGCAGCAGCCGCTCGTCGCCGATCTCCAGCAGCACCGACTGGTGCCCGGGCGTGTGGCCCGGCGTCGGCAGCAGCCGTACGCCCGGATCGAGCCTCTCCCCGCCGTCGACCACCCGGAGCTGGCCGGCGGCGCGCAACGGCGCGACCAGGCCGGCCGACAGCCCCGGGTTGAGCTGCCCCACGGCGGCCAGCTCGGCCCGCTGGAGCAGGTAGTCGGCGTTGGGGAAGTACGGCGTGCCCGGCGAGCCGGTGACCGCCCAGCCGACGTGGTCGCTGTGCAGGTGGGTGAGCACCACCGCGCGGACGTCGACCGGGTCGATGCCGGCGGCGGCGAGTTCGGCCGGCAGCCGGCCGGGCACCGGCGCCCAGCTCGCGGCGGGGGAGCCCGCCGGGCCGATTCCGGCGTCGACCAGGGTCACCGGCCCGTCCCCGGCGCGGATGGCGAAGCTGCGGAACGGCAACCACCAGCGCCCGTCGGCGGTCACCGTGCCCGGGTCCCGCTGGTCGGCCGCGCGCCAGTGCTCCGCCGTGGCGTCCGGGAACGCCTCGGCCCGGGGCTGGAAGAACGGCCCCTCGCCGTCGGTGAGCGCGGTGACCGTGATAGACCCGAGGATGCGGCTCAGCGGCATCGGGCGATCATGCCAGCGGTCCCTGCGCCGTGCACCTCGTTTGTTCCGGCCCGACCGAGGCCGGCTGGGGACTGCCAACCAGTTTCCAGTACGCTCGTACTGCTTGAGCACGTGTCCCCCGAGAGGAGCGCCGGCCGATGGCGAAGATCAAGGTAAACAACCCGGTCGTTGAGCTCGACGGCGACGAGATGACCCGGATCATCTGGAAGCAGATCCGGGAGCAGCTGATCCTGCCCTACCTCGACGTCGACCTGCACTACTACGACCTGTCGATCCAGCACCGCGACGAGACCGACGACCAGGTCACCGTCGATGCCGCCAACGCCATCAAGGAGCACGGCGTCGGCGTCAAGTGCGCGACCATCACCCCGGACGAGGCCCGGGTCGAGGAGTTCGGCCTGAAGAAGATGTGGCGGTCGCCGAACGGCACGATCCGCAACATCCTCGGCGGCGTCGTCTTCCGTGAGCCGATCATCATGTCCAACGTGCCGCGGCTGGTCCCCGGCTGGACCAAGCCGATCATCATCGGCCGGCACGCCCACGGTGACCAGTACAAGGCCACCGACTTCGTCGTGCCGGGCCCGGGCAAGGTGACCGTCACCTACACCCCGGCCGACGGCGGCGCCCCGATGGAGATGGAGGTCGCCAACTTCCCCGGCGGCGGCATCGCCATGGGCATGTACAACTACGACGAGTCGATCCGGGACTTCGCCCGCGCCTCGTTCCGGTACGGCCTGGACCGCAACTACCCGGTCTACCTGTCCACCAAGAACACCATCCTCAAGGCGTACGACGGCCGGTTCAAGGACATCTTCGCCGAGGTGTTCGAGAACGAGTTCAAGGCCGAGTTCGACGCCGCCGGCATCACCTACGAGCACCGGCTGATCGACGACATGGTCGCCGCCGCGCTCAAGTGGGAGGGCGGCTACGTCTGGGCCTGCAAGAACTACGACGGTGACGTGCAGTCCGACACCGTCGCGCAGGGCTTCGGCTCGCTCGGCCTGATGACCTCGGTGCTGCTCTCCCCGGACGGCCGTACGGTCGAGGCCGAGGCCGCGCACGGCACGGTCACCCGGCACTACCGGCAGTGGCAGAAGGGCGAGAAGACCTCGACCAACCCGATCGCGTCGATCTACGCCTGGACCCGGGGCCTGGCCCACCGGGGCAAGCTGGACGGCACCCCGGCGGTCACCGAGTTCGCCAACACGCTGGAGCAGGTCATCGTCGACACCGTCGAGGGCGGCCAGATGACCAAGGACCTCTCGCTGCTCATCTCGCGGGACGCCCCGTGGCTGACCACCGACGAGTTCATGAACGCGCTCGACGAGAACCTGGCGCGCAAGCTCTCCGCCTGATCCTCTCTGCGCCTTCGGGCGGCACCTGACGGTGCTGCCGCCGCATCACCAGGAGCCCGCCGGCACCCGCCGGCGGGCTCCCGCCGTTCCACTCGCTCCCGCCGTCCTGCCGTCCCGCCGAGCGGCGGTCTGACGGTGGCCGCTCGCCGAGCGCCTGAGATCTTGGTGAGAAACGGCCCCTCCAGGGGCCCATTCCTACCAAGATCGATCTGCTCGGCTTTCCGGCGCACGTGCTTGCGGCGTGTCGGGGGGTGACACGCCGTTGGCGTCACCTACTTCGGCGCGCCTCGTTGACCTGGGTGGACGAGATGCCAGTCGCGTCCAGGAAGGTTGACCGCGGTCGCCTCGCGGCAAGCGCGCCGATCAGCCAGCCTTCCCGGCTGTCGCGCACAGCCAGCCGTCCCTTCCCTGCGGGGGGCCCTGTCCCGGGCCCCCCGCGCCCTGTCTCCACCCCGGCACCGGCGACCATCCGACCGCCCGCGCCCACCGGTACCGCTTTAGCCGGTCGAGCCGGCGGGGTCACGCCGGCGGCCTTCTCGCGGTTGCTGAGCCCAGTTCGGTGGGCGCGGTGCCGTGGCTCAGGCGGCGCGGAGGAGTTCGGCGGCGCGCTCCGGGGCGATGTCGTTGATGAAGACGCCCATCCCGGACTCGGAGCCCGCCAGGTACTTCAGCTTGTCCTTCGCGCGCCGGATGCTGAACAGCTGAAGGTGCAGGTGACCCAGCTCGCGGTCGACGCGTACCGGCGCCTGGTGCCAGGCGGCGATGTAGGGCATCGGCAGGTCGAACAGCCCGTCGAAGCGGCGCAGCAGGTCCAGGTAGAGCGGCCCGAAGGCGTCCCGCTCGGCGTGGTCGAGCGCGGGAATGTCCGGCACCGGCCGGTGCGGGGCCACGTGCACCTCGAACGGCCAGCGGGCCGCCGCCGGGACGTACGCCGTCCAGTGGTCGTTCTCGGCGACCACCCGCGTGCCGGCGGCCCGCTCGGCGGCGAGCACGTCGGCGTAGAGGTTGCGCCCGCCGGTGCCCTCCGCGTGCCGGCGGGCGGCGGCCAGCAACGCCCGGGTCCGCGGGGTCACGAAGGGGTACGCGTAGATCTGGCCGTGCGGGTGGTGCAGGGTCACGCCGATCTCCACGCCCCGGTTCTCGAAGCAGAACACCTGCTCCACCCCCGGCAGCTCGCCGAGCACCTGCGTACGGTCGGCGAGCGCGTCGAGGACGGTGCGCACCCGACGCGGCGGCAGGGCGGCGAAGGACGCGTTGTGGTCGTCGGTGAAGCAGACCACCTCGCAGCGGCCCCGGCCGGGCCGGACCGGGGTGTACGGGGTGATCTCGGCGGGCTCGTCGGCCACCCGGCCGCTCAGCGAGGGGAACCGGTTCTCGAAGACGGCGACGTCGTAGTCGGGCGCCGGGATCTCGCTCCGCCGACCGTCGGTGCTGGGGCAGAGCGGGCACTGGTCGGCCGGCGGGAGGAAGGTGCGCGTCTGCCGGTGCACGGCGACGGCCACCCACTCGTCGGTCAGCGGGTCCAGGCGCAGCTGCGACGCGGGCGGTGGCGGTGGCAGCTCGCGCCGGTCCGGCTGGTCCCGGACGGCGTCGTCCCGTTCGTCGAAGTAGATCAGCTCCCGGCCGTCGGCCAGCGCGATAGCGGTGCGCTTCACCTCGCCATCCCCTCATCTGTCGTCGTGGCCGCCCGTCCCGCGCCCGCCGAGGCGGGCACGACGACCAGCTCGCCCACCCGTTCGTCGAGCGCCTGCCGCGCGTCGGGGGGCAGCCGGTCGTCGGTGACCAGCACGTGGGCGGCGGAGAGCTCAACGATCGAGGAGATGCCGACGGTGCCCCACTTGGTGTGGTCGGCGAGCACGACCAGCCGGTCGGCGGCGGCCACCAGGGCCCGGTCGGTCTCCGCCTCCATCAGGTTCGGGGTGGTGAATCCCGCCCGCTCGGTGATCCCGTGCACCCCGAGGAAGAGCAGGTCCAGGTGCAGCGACCGGATGGCGGCGACGGCGAGCGGCCCGACCAGCGCGTCCGAGGGCGTACGGACCCCGCCGGTGAGCACCACGGTCTGGTCCGACCGGCCGCCGGCGTGCAGTATCTCGGCCACCGGCAGCGAGTTGGTGACCACGGTCAGCCCCGGCACGTCGACCAGCCGGCGGGCCAGCTCGGCGGTGGTGGTGCCCGCGGAGAGGGCTACCGCCGCCCCGGGCCGGACCAGCTCGGCGGCGCGGCCCGCGATGGCCGCCTTCTCCGCGAGCTGCCGCACCGACTTGGCCCGGAAGCCGGGTTCGTCGGTCGAGCCGGGGCCGGCCACCGTCGCGCCGCCGTGCACCTTGGCCAGCAGGCCGCGTTCGTGCAGCGCCTCCAGGTCGCGGCGGATGGTCATGTCCGACACGCCGTACTCGGCGGCCAGCTCGGTGACGCGTACGCCCCCGGTGGCGCGGACCCGCTCCAGGATGGCCGCCTGTCGCTGCTGAGCGAGCATCCGCCGCACCTCCGTGCCAGCCGCGCACTCTCACGCGGTCGAACGTGTTCGAACAAAGATGAACACTAGCGTGAAGGAGGGGACCACCGGTAGGCGGAGGGCTGTCAGAGGGACGGGAGGCGGGGTTCGACCCAACCCGTCTCGTTCAGGTGGTGCAGGACGGCCTCGACCGCCTCCTCGACCGACAGGTCGCTGGTGTCGACCACCAGGTCGGCGTCGGTCGGCTCCTCGTAGGGGTCGTCGATGCCGGTCATCCCGGTCAGCAGGCCGGCCCGGGCCCGGGCGTAGAGGCCCTTGCGGTCGCGCTGCTCGCAGACCTCCAGCGGGGTCGCCACGTGCACCAGCAGGAAGCCCGCGCCGGCTGCCAGCGCCATCTCGCGGGCGGTGGCGCGGGCCTGGGCGTACGGGGCGATCGGGCAGCAGATGCCGACGCCGTGGTGCCGGGCGATCTCCGCCGCCACCCAGCCGATGCGCCGGACGTTCAGATCCCGGTCGGCCTTGCTGAAGCCCAGCCCGGCGGAGAGTTCACGGCGCACCACGTCCCCGTCGAGCAGCGTGACGCTCCGGTCGCCCTGCTCGCGCAGCACGTCGGCCAGGCCCCGGGCGATCGTCGACTTGCCGGAGCCCGAGAGCCCGGTCAGGAAGATCACCAGGCCCCGGTGCCGCCGCGGCGGCCGGGCCCGGGCCAGCTCCTTCGCCACCGCCGGCGGGGTGTGCCACTCGGGCAGCGGGAAACCCCGGTCCAGCAGGTCGTCGATCTCCGGCTGGGTCAGGGCCAGGCGCCGGTTGCGCGGCGGGATGTCCTCCCGCCAGCGCCACTGCCCGTCGCGGTTGTCGTAGGCCAGCTCGCGCGGCACCAGCACCCGCAGGCCGGCGCCGGAGAGCATCTCGCCCGTGGAGAGCAGGTGCGTGACGCCGTACGCCGCCGACACCCGGGCCCGCAGCAGCGCGTCACTGATCTCGTCGCGCCGCCGGGACAGCGGCACGGCGACCAGCGTGGCCGGCGGCATCCGGTCGCGGGCGGCGAAGACGCTGCGCACCAGCGCCTCCGGCGGCAGCCCGCCGAGGCCGTCCTCACCGACCGGGATCATCACCAGCAGGTGGGCGCCGAGCGTGCGGACCGCGTGGGCGATCTGGGCGAGCTGCGGCCGGTGCAGCGGGCGGTCGGCGATCACCCCGAGCACCCGCCCCGACGGCAGCAGCGGGCGTACCTCCTCCGGGGTGCGGCGCAGCCGCTGGAACGGGCCGTGCCCGCCGTCGCCGAGCCGGCGGACGGTGCCCCCGACGCCGGCCACCCCGTCGCGGACCTGCCACACGTCGGCGACCGCCAGCGCCGCGACCGGCGCGCCCTCGCCGTCGGTGAGCACCAGGGCCCGGCGTGCCTCGTCGCGCGGGTCGAGGCCCTGGGCGAGCGCCGTCGGCACCTGGAGGGTCACCGGCACGGGCCACGGCGAGCCGTCGGCGAGCCGGCCCCGGCGGCTCACCGAGACCAGGTCGGCGCGGGTCATGAAGCCGGCCAGCGGCGCGTACGCCCCGGTCAGCAGCAGCTCCAGGTCGGCCAGCTCGCCGGGGCGCGGCGTGTACGCCGGCGCATCCCGGAGCACCTCGTCGGGCAGCACCCAGCTGTTGCTCATCCATCCCCCAAACGACACTGGCCGGCACACAGTTTCTCAGCCGGCCGGCGATCGGTCGAGAGCGCCACTCCACCGGCGGCTCAGCCGGTGGGCGACGGCGGCCGGCGGGTCAGCGGGGCGGGGCCAGGGGCGCGGCCCCGAAGGAGACGGCGAAGCGCTTGCACCAGATGGAGACGCTGGTCAGGCCCGTCAGGTCGACGTCGGCCGGGATGTCGTAACCCTGGTCGCCCCGGTTGCCCTTGAGCCGGCCCAGCTCGACCCACCGGCCGTCGTCGAAGACCCGCCACCCGGCGGTGCCGTTGCGCACCGGCTGGTCGGTGAGCCAGACCCGCAGGTCCGGGCCGTTGGAGGTGGCCAGGCCGACGAGTTCCAGCCGGTGCCGCCCGTCGGGGGCGCGGACGATCCGCGCGCTGCCCGACGTGTCGTGCTCGTGGGTCACGAAGTCGCCCTGCCCGACGAGGACCGGCCCGACGGGGGCGGGCGCCGCGCCCGTGGCGGAACCCGTCGGCGCCGGCGTGGCCGCCACGTTCGAGAGCGTCTCGTCGACCTCGGCGTCGGTGACCAGCTTCCAGGGCTGGAACCAGTAGAGGCCGAACGCCGACCCGGCGGCGAGGACGGCGACCACCACCCACGTCAGCGGCGCGCGTAAAAGTCGGGGCATGCCCACAGTGTGTCGGTCCCGGCCGCGTCCTGTCTGCCCCGTGCGGCATGGCGGAGGCGGATGCGTGCCGGCGGTGCCGGCCCGCCGCCCGCCAGCGCCGGGGCCGCGACGGACCCTAGGGGACGCGGACCGCCAGGATCAGGGGAGCGCCCGGGGGCGAGCCGCTGCCCGGGGCGGTCGTCGCCTCCTACGCTGTACGACGTGACACTGATCGCGACCGAGTCGCTGACCAAGACGTACGGGGGTGGGGTCACCGCGCTGGCCGACCTGACCGTCGCGGTCGAGCCGGGGATCATCGGGTTGGTCGGCGCGAACGGCGCCGGCAAGTCCACCCTGATCAAGATCCTGCTCGGCCTCCTCGCCCCGACCAGCGGACGGGTCCGGGTGCTCGGCCTCGACCCGACCACCGACGCCGCCCAGGTCCGCGCCCGGGTCGGCTACATGCCCGAGCACGACGCCCTGCCGCCGGACCTCTCCGCCGCCGAGCTGGTCACCCACCTGGGCCGGATCAGCGGCCTGCCGCGTACGGTCGCCCGCGAACGGGCCTCGGAGGCGCTGCGCCACGTCGGGCTCTACGAGGAGCGCTACCGTCCGGTCGGCGGCTACTCCACCGGCATGAAGCAGCGGGTCAAGCTCGCCCAGGCCCTGGTGCACGACCCCGACCTGCTGCTGCTCGACGAGCCGACCAACGGCCTCGACCCGGCCGGTCGCGACGCCATGCTGGCGCTGGTGCACCGCATCGGCACCGAGTTCGGCATCTCCGTGCTGGTCTGCTCGCACCTGCTGGGCGAGGTCGAGCGCATCTGCGACACCCTGGTCGCCATCGACGGCGGGCGGCTGCTGCGCGCCGACCACATCTCCGCCATGACCTCGGCCACCGACGTGCTCGCCGTCGAGGTGAGCGAGGGCACCGACGAGCTGGCCACCCGGCTGGCCGCGCTCGACCTGCCGGTGCGCCGGGACGGCCGGCTGCTGCTCGTCGAGCTCGCCGACGACGCCACCTACGACCTGATCCTCGGCGCGGTCGCCGAGCTGGACCTGCCGCTGCACCGGCTGGACCAGCGCCGGCACCGGGTGGCCGAACTCTTCGCCACGAGGGAGCCCAGCCATGCCTGAGCCGACCGGCGTCATCCACGACATCGGCTACCAGCGCTACACCGGCCCCCGGCTGGGCCGCCGGGCCGTTTTCGGCGCGCTCTACCTGCACGGCCTGCGTACGGCGTTCGGGCTGGGCCGCAGTGCGAAGGCCAAGATCTTCCCCTGGCTGGTGGTCGCCATCGTCAGCGTGGTGGCCGCGGGGATCACCGCGGTACGCAGCCAGGTCGGCGAGACGGTGATGACGTACGCCCAGTTCGCCGACAACATGAGCTGGCTGGTCATCTTCTTCGTCGCGGTGGTCGCCCCCGAGCTGGTCTCGCGGGACCTGCGCAGCGGGGTGCTGCCGCTCTACTTCTCCCGGCCGCTGCCGAGGTCGGACTATCCGCTGGCCAAGCTGCTGGCGCTGGCCACCGCGCTCTGGCTGCTGCTCGGCGGGCCGCAGCTGCTGATGTTCCTGGGCGCCGCCTTCACCACCGGCGACGGCATGCGTGGGGTCTGGAACGAGCTGCTCGACCTGCTGCCCGGCCTGCTCTACGCCGGGCTCTGGGCGGTCGTCTTCGCCTCGGTCGGCCTGCTGGTCGCCTCCCTCACCGGCAAGCGGGCGTTCGCGGCCGGCGGGGTGGTGGCCGTGTTCCTGATGACCACCCCGGTCGTCGGCACCCTGTCGATCATGCCGTCCCGGACGGTCAACGAACTGGCCTTCCTCGCCTCGCCCTCCACCCTGGTGCAGGGCGTCGGTGACTGGGCCCTCGGCGACCTGCTGCCGGAGGGGCAGGGCGGGATCCTGATCGGCGACTTCGGCCCGGTCTACGCGGTCGCCGCCGTGCTGCTCGTGGCCGGCTGCGTCGCCCTGCTGATGCTGCGATACCGGAAGGTGGCCGCCCGATGACCACGATCAGCGCCGACCAGGTGGCGGGGACGCCGACCGCCGCCGTCAGCACCCTCGACCTCGCCGGCGTCTCCCGCTGGTACGGCAACGTGGTGGCGGTCAACGACGTCAGCATGAGCCTCGGCCCGGGCGTCACCGGGCTGCTCGGCCCGAACGGCGCGGGCAAGACCACCCTGCTGCACATGATGGCGGGCTTCCTGGCCCCGTCGCGCGGGGCGGTGAGCCTGGACGGCCGGCCCACCTGGCGCAACCCGGAGGTCTACCGGCGGCTGGGCCTGGTCAGCGAGCGCGAGGCGGTGCACAGCTTCCTCACCGCCTACGAGTTCGTGCTGGCCAGCGCGAAGCTGCACCGGCTGCCGGACCCGGCGGAGGCGGCCCGTCGGGCGATCGCCCTGGTGGAGCTGGAGGGCGCGCAGGGCCGCCGGATCGGCACGTACTCCAAGGGCATGCGGCAGCGCGCCCGGGTGGCCGCGGCGCTGGTGCACGAGCCGCAGGTGCTGCTGCTCGACGAGCCGTTCAACGGGATGGACCCGCGCCAGCGGCTGCACATGATGGAGCTGCTGCACCGCCTCGGCGACGCCGGCCGGACCATCCTGTTCAGCTCGCACATCCTGGAGGAGGTCGAGCAGGTCTCCGGCACCGTCCAGGTGATGGTCGCCGGCCGGCTGGCCGCCTCCGGCGACTTCCGTACGATCCGCCGGCTGATGACCAACCGGCCGCACGTCTTCGCCGTGCACTCCACCGACGACCGGGCGCTCGCCGTGGCGCTGATGGCGGAGGCGTCGGTGACGGGGGTCGAGCTGGGCCGCACCGGGTTGACCGTGCGGGCCGGCGACTACGGCGCGTTCACCCGCGTCCTGCCGAAGATCGCCCTGGCGGAGGGCATCCGGGTGCGGCAGTTGGTGCCCGAGGACGAATCCCTGGAGAGCGTCTTCTCCTACCTCGTGGAGGCCTGAACCCATGTCTACCGTTTCCTGGATCACCGTGCGGGGGCTGTTCGGGCGTCGCCGGTTCCTGCTGCTGTTGCCGCTGCCCGTGGTGCTGGTGCTGCTCGCCGTGCTCTCCCGCGCGCTCGGGGTGGACCCGGGCGAGTGGGGTCCGCCGGTGCTGGTCGGCCTCGGCCTGGCCGTGGTGCTCCCGGTGGTCGCCCTGATCGTCGGTACCGGCGTGCTGGGGGCCGAGATCGACGACGGCACGGTCGTGCACATCCTGACCAAGCCGCTGCCGCGCTGGCAGATCGTGCTGCCCAAGCTGGCGGTGGCCGCCGGCGTCACCGCGGTCACCGTCGCCGTGCCGCTCTACGTGGCGGGCGTGCTGGCCGACTCCGTACGCCTCGGGCTGTCGCTCGCCGCCGCGTCGGCGGTCGGTGCGCTGGCGTACTCGGCGCTGTTCGTGGCGCTCAGCCTCCTCACCCGGCGGCCGGTGCTGCTCGGCCTGGTCTACGTGCTGATCTGGGAGGGGCTGCTCGGCAACGTCGTCAGCGGCACCAAGGTGCTCTCCATCCAGCAGTACGTGATCAGCCTCGCCGACCGGATGGCCCCCACCGGGCTGCTGGAGGCCGGCGTCTCGGTGCCGGTGGCGGCCGTGATGGCCGCTCTGATCAGCGTGGGGTTCACCGCGCTGGCGATCGACCGGCTCCGCTCGTTCAGCGTGGCCGGCGAGCCGAGCTGATCTTCGCCATGGCGGTCGTCCGGGCGGCCCCACCTGCGATGGTAGGGCTGGCCGGATGGACCGGTTCGGACGACTGCGCGAGGCTGACGGCGTGAGCGCGGAGACGGGGCTGGTGATGTCGCGGGAGTCCCATCCGGGAGCCGGCCGGCACTGGATGGTCAGCCTGGCGGTGGCGGGGCTCGCGGCGGCGGCGACCACCACGGCCGCGCAGGCCACCGGGCACTTCCACTGGTGGGCCGGCTTCGTGCTGATCCCCGGCGCGCTGATCGCCGCCACCGGCGGGCCGCTGCTGGCCCGGGGCGGTGGGCGGGCCTTCGCCGGCTACGTGGTCGCCTGCCTCGGCGCGCTGGTCTTCGCGGTCGGGGCGCTGCTGATGTTCGGCGCGTTCGGGCGGGGCTGGCCGCTGATGGTCGTCCTGCCGTGCCTCGCGGTCGCCGGCACCTACCACTGGCGGCTGGTCCACCCGCTGGCCCGGGGGCTGCACCGGGCGGTCGCCCTGCTGGCGCTGGCCGGCGCCCTGCTGCTCGGCGGGACGCTGCAACTGGTCCGCGTCGGCCTGGTCGACGTCGGGGCGGCCCCGATGTGGGGCGCGTTCCTGATGCTGGCCGGGGTGATCGTGCTGGGCAACGCCGTGGAGCTGACCCGGCACCGGATGCCGTACCGCCTCCAGGCGATCACCCTGCTGGTCGGCCCCGCCGTCGTCGCCTTCCTGCTCGGCCTGCGGCTGCTGCGCGGCTGGTGACCGCGGCCGGTGACCGCGGCCGGTGCGGGGGCCTACCCGCACCGGCGGGCTTTCGAGCTGATGTCGCAGGCGACTCACGGCGGTTCGGCTGGCTGCCGCGGCGGCCCGGTCGCCGCTTGATGTCGCAGGCGACTCAGCTCGACAGCGTGGCACGGCTGCTTCCCTCGGAAACTGGCACGACGGGATGGTGGACGGACATGCGCAGGGCCCCCGCCGCCGAGCCGATCAGGACAAGCAACAGGACGACGGCCATGAAGATCTGCCCGTGCAGGCCGAGGACGAAGACGGTCTGGTCGGCGAACTCCGGATCGTAGGCGGCCGTCCCGGGGAACAGCAGCGCACCGAGCATGCCGAGCCACGGGGTGGCCACGACCGCGTCGGCGCAGAGCAGCCGCGCACGCAGGGTCGGGCCCGGCCGGGCGGCGAGCGCCAGGCCGACGAGGCCGAGAAGGACGGTCATCACCACGTACTGGGCGTCATGGAACTTGGCGTGCGGCGGCCAACCGGGGTTGTGCACGTGCTGTGCCGCCAGGTCGGGGACGACCAGGTCGGCGAGGACGGCGCTGATCGTCGTCACTGTCGCGACGAGGATGGTCAGGGTTCGTGGCAGGGTCATGGCGGTTCCACCTCTCGGCGGTCGGTCTCGTCAGGGCGTCGGCGGCGACGCCGACTCAGTGCAGGCCCCGCTTGCCGGGGGCCCAGAACGGCTTGACCTTGACGGAGGTGCGTGGCCAGCCGCGCTCGCGGACCAGGAAGTCGCGCACCAGCTGGCAGGTCCTGGCCTCGCCGGCCACGTAGGCGGCCCCGGCGTCGGCCGGTAGGTCGAGATCGGCCACGGCCGCGAGCAGCACCTGGGAGGACGCCGCCGGCCGCCCGTGCCGGTGGACGCGGCGCAACGCCCGGTTTCCGGGCATGGGCAGGTCGTGCTCCGGGCTTTCGCTCTCCAGGACCCCGTACACCTTGGCCGAGGCGTCCAGCGCCCGGATCATCGGCCCGAACGCGGCGCTGGCGGTCTCCTCCCCGACGAACACGTGGTACGGCGCCGGGTGGGTGAAGAAGTGGCCCTGTGCCCACCAGAAGGTCACCCGGTCGTCGGCCCGGGCCGCCCGGGCCCACCGCAGCCCGATGCCGTCGCCCGCGTACAGGTGGACGCGGAGTTCGATGGCCCGCCGGTCGGCCCCGAACTCCCAGATGGTGTAGGTGCGCAGCGTCTCGGACGGACGCAGGATGCCCGCCACCGACAGCGGGTCCATCAGCTGGACCCGGATGTGCTGACCCGGGGTGTAGGGAAAGGCGACGGGCTGGTCGGCCTCCAGCCGAAGGCGTCGCATGGTGGGCGTGACCTGCTCGGCGACGGTGACGGTCGCCTCGTGGGCGTACTTGCCGAAGACGGCGGTCAGGGGGTTGCGCGTCGTACGGACCATGGTTCTTCCTAGTGGCTCTAGATTATTTAGAGGTCCTAAGTAATCATATGTGCTCTAGGCTGTCAACCAGCGAGGCGGGCGACAGGGAGAGGGTGGCGATGCCGGCACCGGTGAGCAGGCGGGAGAGACTGCGCCAGGCAACCTTGGAGGAGATCCACGCGGCCGCGCGCAAGCTGCTCGTCGAGCAGGGATCGGCTGCGGTGACGATCAACGCGGTGGCCCGCCAGGTGGGCATGAGCGGGCCGGCTCTCTACCACTACTTCGCCGGCCACGACGAGCTGGTCGGGGCGGTGACCGCCGGCTTCTTCCGCGAGATGACCGCCGCGATGGAGGAGGCCCGCGACGCCCGTGCCGACGCCTCGGTCGGCGACCGCATCCTGGCGGCCTGCCGAGCCATGCGAGCCTGGGCCGTCGCCCATCCGGCCGAGTTCGGCTGGATCTTCGCCAGCCCGATCGCCGCGCCGAACCGCCGGCTGGACTCGGCACGACACCAGGCGGCCCTACGGTTCGAACAGGTCCTGCTCGACCTGACCGTCGAACTGTGGCGGACGCGGCCATTCCCGGTGCCGGACCTGGCCGCCCTGCCCCCGTCCCTGCGCGAGCAGCTCGTCGCCTACTCCGCCGCCGTCGACGGGCAGTTGCCGCCCGAAGCCGCGCACGTCTTCCTCGACTGCTGGATCCGTCTTTACGGGCTGCTGTGCATGGAGGTCCTGCACCAACTGGACTTCGCCTACACCGACGTGGAGCCCGTCTTCGAGGAGTGTCTGCGCGACCTCTCCGCCCGTCTCGCCCTGGACCCCGCCGCGCCGTAGGGGGCGCGGCGGGTAGCCACGGTCAGAACGCGCAGGCGACCACGAGCTCCGGGGTGCGGTCGGGGAGCAGGTCCAACTTGGCGATGCGGCCGGCGGCCCGCACGTCGTCGGCGACCACGCTCAACTGTTCCAGCAGGGCGGCCGGGCCGAGCGCCTCCGCCAGCGGCACCTCCGCCTTCATCGACAGCTTCCGCTCCGACTTGGCCCGGCGCACCTGGCTGAGCGCGTCGCCGGCCAGCCGCAGCAGCTCCGGTTCGCCGGCGCCCTCGATGGCCCGGTCCACCTCGTACGTGGTGGGCCAGGTCGCGCGGTGCACCGACCCGTACCGCCACCACGACCACACCTCCTCGGTCGTGTACGGCAGCACGGGGGCGAAGAGCCGCAACTGCACCGACAGCGCGGTGGCCAGCGCCGCCCGGGCGGAGTCCGCCCCCGGCCCGGAGCCGTAGGCGCGCTCCTTCACCAGCTCGATGTAGTCGTCGCAGAACCGCCAGAAGAAGCTCTCCGCGACCTGCAAGGCGGCCGTGTGGTCGTACGCCTCCAGCGCCGACGTCGCGGCGGCGACGACGCCGGAGAGTTCGGCGAGCATGGCGCGGTCCAGCGCCTCGGTGGCCGGGGCCCGCAACGCGTCGGCGGCGCCCAGCCCGAGGGCGAACTTCGACGCGTTCAGCAGCTTGGTGGCCAGCCGCCGACCGACCTTGATCTGGGCCGGGTCGAAAGCGAGGTCCATGCCCGGCCTGCCGTTGGCCGCCCAGTAGCGCACCGCGTCGGAGCCGTGCTGCTCCAGCAGCGCCATCGGGGTGACCACGTTCCCCTTGGACTTGGACATCTTCTTCCGGTCGGGGTCGAGGATCCAGCCGGAGAGCACCGTGTCCCGCCAGGGCAGCACCCCGTGCTCCAGGTGGGAGCGGACCACCGTGGAGAACAGCCAGGTGCGGATGATCTCCTGTCCCTGCGGGCGCAGGTCCATCGGGAAGACCCGGGCGAACAGGTCCGGGTCGGTCTCCCATCCGCCGGCGATCTGCGGGGTCAGCGATGAGGTGGCCCAGGTGTCGAGCACGTCGGGGTCGCCGACGAAGCCGCCCGGGCGGCCCCGCTGCTCCTCCTCGAACCCCGGCGGGGCGTCGGTGGACGGGTCGACCGGCAGCGCGGACTCCGCCGGCGTGAGAGGCTGGGACCAGTCCGGCTCGCCAGCGTCGTCGAGCCGGTACCACACCGGCACCGGCACGCCGAAGAAGCGCTGCCGGCTGACCAGCCAGTCACCGGTCAGGCCGCCGACCCAGTGCGCGTAGCGGTGCCGCATGTGCTCCGGCACCCAGCGCAGCTCCCCGCCCCGGGCGAGCAGTTCCTCGCGCAGGCCCGCGTCGCGTCCGCCGTTGCGCAGGTACCACTGCCGGGTCGAGACGATCTCCAGTGGCCGGTCGCCGCGCTCGTAGAACTTGACCGGATGGGTGATCGGACGCGGCTCGCCGACCAGGTCGCCGGCCTCGGCCAGTATCTCCACCAGGGTCCGCCGGGCGCCGTTGACGCCCTGCCCGGCCAGCTTCGCGTACGGCTGCGCCGGCACGCCGGCCGGCGGCTCGGGCAGCAGCCGGCCGTCGCGGCCGATCACCACGCGGGTGTCCAGCCGCAGCTCCCGCCACCAGGTCACGTCGGTCAGGTCGCCGAAGGTGCAGACCATCGCGATGCCCGTGCCCTTGGCCGGGTCCGCCAGCGGGTGCGCCCGCACCGGCACCTCGACCCCGAAGACCGGCGTACGCGCGCTGCCGCCGACCAGGTCGGCGTAGCGCTCGTCGTCGGGGTGGCAGACCAGGGCCACGCAGGCCGGTAGCAGCTCCGGTCGGGTGGTGTCGATCAGGATCTCGCGCCCGCCCGGCCCGGCGAACCGCAGCCGGTGGTACGCCCCGGGCCGCTCCCGGTCCTCCAGTTCGGCCTGGGCGACGGCGGTGGCGAAGCCGACGTCCCACAGCGTCGGCGCCTCCGCCTGGTACGCCTCGCCCCGGGCCAGGTTCCGCAGGAACGCCCGCTGCGACACCGCCCGGGCCGTCGCGCCGATCGTGGTGTACGTCGACGACCAGTCCACGGACAGCCCGAGCCGCCGCCAGAGCGCCTCGAAGACCTGCTCGTCGGCGCCGGTCAGCCGCTCGCACAGCTCGATGAAGTTGCGTCGGGAGACCGGGGTCGGGTCCTTGCGGGCGGCCTCGCTCACCGGGGTCTCGGGGGCCTGCCAGTCCGGGTCGTACGGCAGCGCCGGATCGCAGCGCACGCCGTACACGTTCTGCACCCGGCGCTCGGTGGGCAGGCCGTTGTCGTCCCAGCCCATCGGGTAGAAGACCGTCCGCCCGCGCATCCGCTGGAACCGGGCCACCACGTCCGTGTGCGTGTACGAGAAGACGTGCCCCATGTGCAACTCGCCGGATACGGTCGGCGGCGGGGTGTCGATCGCGTACACGTCGGCCCGCTTCTTCGCGCGGTCGAACGCGTATGTGCCTTCCTCCTGCCAGCGGCGGGCCCAGGTCTCCTCGATGCCGTCCAGGGTCGGACGTTCGGGGACGCCGGCGCGGGCCGTCCTCGCCGTATCAGTCATCCGTCGATGGTAGGCACCGGCCGACGGCCGGACCACGGGATAACCCGCGCGCCACGACGGATGCCGTCCGAGGCGCCCGGTCGGCGGGTCAGCGGATGACCGGCCGGGTCAGCGGGGGGACCGGGCCACTGGTGGCCAGCCGGAGCCGCAGGCCCCCGTAGGTGCGGGCGTTCGCCCGATCGAGGATCGTGGAGACCGGGGCGTAGGAGTTGCGCTCGTTCGGGTTGGTGCAGGGGCCCTGTCCCGGGTCGCCGTGCGACAGGATGCCCAGCGCCTTGCCGTCGGCCTCGGTGAAGAGCGGGCCGCCGCTGTCGCCCGGGCGGGCACAGATGCGCACGTCGATGCCGCCGCTGCTCTTGCCGATGATCTCCCCGCAGCGGGTGCCGGGCACGTAGCCGGCGCCGGCGCCCGAGTCGACGTGCTGCTCGCCGTCCTTCGGGGTGTACGCCGCCCCGGTGGCGCAGACCACCCAGCCGGGCTGGATGGCGCTCCACGGCACGTGCCCGGTGACCGCCACGTCGCGGCTGCCCCGGGTGGCGCATCCGGTGCTGTCCGGCACGCACCAGTAGTTGACCAGGCTGGGCACCTGCGTGGCCCCCGCCGGGTACGCCCACAGCCCGAGCGCCCCGGCCTGGTACGGCATGATCGCGTAGTCGTACGGGTAGGCGTTCTCGGCCAGCCCCGGCCTCGACGACTCGACGGTCACCGGCACCTTCGGGCCGAGGAACCGGTGCCAGGTGCGGTCCACCAGTTGGTGCCGCCCCCCGACGACGCAGTGCCCCGCCGTCAGCACGTACGGGTCGCGCAGCCCGGCGACCACGTTGAAGCCCGTCGTGCAGCCGCCCACGGTGTCGTCGTCGCGCGGCACGTCCAGCCGGATGCCGCCGCGCATCGGTGCCTGCGCGCAGTCGCGCGGGTCGCAGGCCTTCTGCACCACGGTCCCGGCGATCCGGGCCTGCGCGCGGGCCGGCACCCCGGCGGCGCGCAGCGCCCCGGCCAACCGGGGGTCGTCGGTGGCGATCCGGTCGCCGGTCAGCACGACGACCTCGTTGGCCCGCTCGTCCACCAGGACGTCGGCGCCGGCCGTGGCGTCGAGCGTGGTGGCCAGCCGGGTCGCCGCCTCGGTGAGCTGCCGCAGCGGGTGGCGCACCGGCACCACCCGGACGCGCGCCGCGTCCGGCATGCCGGCCAGCGCCGCCCGGACCGGTTCGACGCTGGTGGCGGCGACGGTCAGCACGCCGCCGGCGGCCTGGTCCAGCCACATCCCGCCGTACGCGGCGGGGAACTCCGTGGCGAGCCGGGCGGCCAGCGGCGCGGACAGTTCCTGGAGGGCGAGCCGCCGGGCCGCCTCGTCGGCGTCGACCCGGTAGCGGTCGCGCAGGTAGGAGACCGAAGCGGGGCTGCCGGCGGCGACCTCGGCGGCCGGCCGGGCCCGGAGGGTCGTCGCCGCGCCCGGCGTCGCGCCGCCTCGGGGACGGCTGCCGGGCCCGCTGTCGGCGCGGACCGGCCCGCTGTCGGCGCGGACCGGCCCGCTGTCGGCGCGGACCGGCGCGCCCGTCGGGGCGCCGTCGTCGCCCGGCGACGCCGGGGCCTCCCCGGCGGTGAGCGTGGCCGGTGTCCGGCCGGCGTCGCCGAACGGCATCCCGGCGACCGCCGCCGCACCCAGCGCGCAGGCGGTGACCACCCCGGCCACCATCACCCGTCGTCCGAACCGCACGTCGCAACCCCCCTCGTCGCCGCCGTCGGGACGACCACCCGGTGGACCGCTCCGCTCGGCGCGCTGAGTCTAGTGGCATCGACGATCATGGTGGGGGCCGTCGACCGTGGGCGACCGCGACCGACCGGGGCTCACACCAGGGAGTCGCGCCACTGCCGGTGCAGGGCGGCGTACCGGCCGTCGGCGACGGCGAGCCGGGCGGGCGGGCCGTCCTCGACGATCCGGCCGGCGTCGAGCACCAGCACCCGGTCGGCCGTCTCCACGGTGGAGAGCCGGTGCGCGATCACCAGCGCGGTGCGGTCGGCCAGGATGGTGCCGAGGGCGTGCTGCACCAGCCGCTCGGTGGGCACGTCCAGCGACGAGGTCGCCTCGTCCAGGATCAGCACCGTCGGGTCGGCCAGGAACGCCCGGGCGAACGCGACCAGTTGCCGCTGCCCGGCGGAGAGCCGGCCGCCGCGCCGCCGCACCTCGGTGGCGTACCCGTCGGGGAGCGCGGCGATGAAGTCGTGCGCGCCGATGGCCCGCGCGGCGGCCTCCACGGCGGCGTCGTCGGCGCCGGGACGGCCGAAGCGGATGTTCTCCGCGACCGTGCCACCGAACAGGTGGGTCTCCTGGGTCACCAGCACGACGGCGCGCCGCAGCTCCGCGTCGGCGACCTCACGCAGGTCGACCCCGTCGAGGGTGACCGCCCCCGACACCGGGTCGTGGAACCGGGCGAGCAGCTTCGCGACGGTCGACTTGCCGGCGCCGGTCGCCCCGACCAGCGCCACGGTCTGGCCGGCCGGGACGGCGAGGTCCAGTCCGGCGACGATCGGCGCGTCCGGCCGGTAGCCGAAGGTGACCGCCCGGAAGGCGACCGCGCCGCGGCCCGGCCCGGTGGGCAGCGGCACGGGCCGGGCCGGGTCGGCCACCGACGGCCGCTCGTCGAGCACCCCGGCCAGCTTCTCCAGCGCGGCGGTGGCCGACTGGAGCGAGTTGTAGAAGTGGCTCAGCTCCTGCATCGGCTCGAAGAACCGCCGCAGGTAGAGCAGGAACGCCGCCAGCACCCCGATCCCGGTGGACCCGCCCAGGACCCGCCAGCCGCCGTAGCAGAGCACCACCGCCACGGTGACGTTGCCGATCACCTTGATCCCCGGCGAGTACGTCGCGATCAGCCGGAACGCGTCGCGGCTGGCCCGCCGGTAGTCGTCGCTGACCGTCCCGAAGATCTCCTGGTTGCGCGGCTCCCGGCGGAACGCCTGCACCGCCCGGATGCCACGCATCGACTCGACGAAGTGGACGATGACCAGCGCCACCGTCTCCCGGGTGCGCCGCCACGCGTCGGCCGACGCCCGCGCGAACCAGCGGCTCAGCCAGATCAGGAACGGAAACGCGAGCAGCGTCACCGCGGCCAGGGGCAGGTCCAGCCAGAGCAGGATGCCGGCGATCGACAGGATCGACAGCACGGCCAGCACCACGCCGTCGATGCCGCCGCCGACCAGCTCGCCGATGGAGTCCAGGTCGCTGGTGAGCCGGGAGACCATCCGGCCGGAGGTGTAGCGCTCGTGGAACGCCACCGACAGGCGCAGGAAGTGCGCGTACACCCGCTGACGGAGGTCGAGCAGGACGGCCTGGCCGATCCGCGCGGAGAGGGTGAGGAAGCCCCGGCGGGCGACGTACTCGACGGCGGTGGCGGCGGCGAACCCGGCGGCGACGGCCATCAGCGGGCCGGGCTCGCCGGCCCGCAGCGGCGCGATCGCCCGGTCGATGCCGAGCATCACCAGGTACGGCCCGGCCATCGCGGCGGCGTTCTGGGCGAGCAGCAGCGCGACGGCCAGCCCGAGGCGGCGCCGGTGCGGGCGCAGCAGGTCGCGCAGCAGCACCCGACTGCGGGCCCGGAGGCGGGCGACCGCCTCGGGGGCGGTGTCCTCGGCGTGGCTGCGGTCCGCGTCCGGGTCGGTGGCGACGCCGCGCCACCGCGCGAGGCCCGCCCCGCCCGGGGGCCGGACGGCGTCGCCGGTCACGAACGCACCAGGCCGCGGTCGCCGGGCGGTGCGGGGGTGGGCTCGGCCGAGAGCACCGCGCGGTACGCCGGCACACCGGCGAGCAGCTCCGAGTGCCGCCCGACGGCGGTGATCCGGCCCTCCTCCAGCAGCGCCACCCGGTCGGCGAGGGCGATCGTGGAGGGCCGGTGCACCACCAGCAGCGCGGTGGTGGTGCGCAGCACCCGCCGCAGCGCCGTCTCGACCAGCGCCTCGGTGTGCACGTCGAGCGCGGAGAGCGGGTCGTCCAGCACGAGCAGGGCGGGTCGGCCGAGCACCGCCCGGGCCAGCGCCAGCCGCTGCCGCTGCCCGCCGGAGAGCGACAGCCCCTGCTCGCCCACGCGGGTCGCCAGCCCCCACGGCAGCTCGTACGCGAAGTCGGCCTGGGCGAGGGCGAGGGCGGCGCGCACCTCGTCCTCGCCGGCCTCCGGCCGGCCGAGTGTGACGTTCTCCCAGACCGACATGGAGAACAGCGTCGGCTCCTCGAAGGCCACCCCGACCAGCCGGCGCAGGGCGGACAGCCGCAGCTCGCGCAGGTCGTGCCCGTCGAGGGTGATCCGCCCGCCGGTCACCTCGTGCAGCCGGGGCACCAGGGAGAGCAGGGTGCTCTTGCCACAGCCGGTCGCCCCGACCAGCGCCACGGTCTCGCCCGGCTCGACGGTCAGGTCGATCTCCCGCAGCACCGGCGCGGCGGTGCCCGGGTAGCGGAACGACACCCGCTCGAAGCGGAGCCGCCCGCGTACGTCGGCGCGGCGGGGGGCCAGCGCGTGCGGGGCGTCCTCGATGGCCGGCGGGGTGTCCAGCACCTCCCGCACCCGGTCGGCCGCGGTGGCCGCCTCCTGGCCGTTGGCGATGATCCAGCCCAGCGACTGCACCGGCCAGATCAGCATCAGCTGGAGGCTGACGAAGGCGACCAGTTCGCCGATGGTCAGCACCCCGCCCGCGGCGGCCGCCGCGCCGGCGACCAGGACCACGCCGAGGGTCAGGTTGGGCACCAGGTCGAGCAGGGCGGAGGTGCGGGCCAGCAGCCGGCCCTTGGCGACCCCCGTGTCGTGCAGCGCCCGCGCGTCGACGCCGAAGCGGGCGGCGAGTTCCGGCCCCCGCCCGTACGCCTTCATCGTGCGCAGCCCCTGCGCGGTCTCCTCGACGAGGGTGGCCACGTCGCCCTGCTGGTCCTGCATCCGGCGGGAGGCCGCGTGGTAGTGCCGCGCGAAGCGGCGGCTGATCAGGAACAGCGGCACCGCGCTGCCCGCCACCAGCAGCCCCAGCGCGGGGTGCAGCCGGATCAGCAGCACCACCACGGCCAGGTAGGTCACCAGGTTGAGGATCAGGAAGAAGAGGCCGAAGGAGAGGAAGCGGCGCAGCACCGACAGGTCGCTGGTGACCCGGGAGAGCAGTTGGCCGGACTGCCAGCGGTCGTGGAAGCTGGCCGGCAGCCGTTGCAGGTGGGCGTAGACGTCCTCGCGGATGGCCGCCTCGATCCGCATCGAGGACGACGACTGCACCCAGCGCCGGATGAAGATCAGCAGCGCCTCGACCAGGCCGAGCAGCAGCGCCAGCCCGGCCAGCCGGAACAGCCCGGCCGGGTCCTGGCGGGCCACCGGGCCGTCCACGACCCGCTGCGCGACCAGCGGTACGGCGATGCCCGCCCCGGTGGCGGCGAGGCCGGCCAGCAGCAGCCAGCCGAACTCCGCCGCGTGCGGGCGCAGGTAGTGGCGCAGTCGCCAGAGATTGTGCAGGGAATGCCGGCCGGCCTCCACCCGGGAGGCCGGGTTGCCGTCACCTTCCGCAGGCACTACCCGACGGTAGCCTCAAACGGCCCCGGCGCAGGTGTCGGCTTCCCGTCATGGTCGCTCGTGCCCGAGAAGCCACTTCTTCACGTCCAGCCCCCACCGGTAGCCGCCGAGGGTCCCGTCGGTGCGCAGCACCCGGTGGCAGGGGACGAAGAGGGCGGCGGCGTTGCGGGCGCAGGCCGCGGCGGCGGCGCGTACGGCGGCGGGCCGGCCGGCCAGCCCGGCGAAACCGGTGTAGGTCACCGGGTCACCCGGCTTCACCTCGCGCAGCACCTGCCAGGCGTGCGCCATGAACGCGCCCCCCGTGTGCTGCCGCACCGGCACGGCGTCGATCGCGGCCAGGTCGCCGTCCAGGTAGGACGCCACGGCGGCGCTGACCGGGCCGAGGTCGCCCCGGTGCCGCAGCGGTGCCCGCAGGGTCGGGTGCACGAGGGGGAGCAGGCTCTCCGGGTCGCCGGTGAAGCCCGCCGCCCGGACCGCGCCGTCCGGGCCGGCCACGATGCTGAGCGGCCCGGCGGGGGTGTCGATGACGGTGCTGTCGTTCATGCTCATCCTGCTCTCCAGAGTCGGATCACCGCGTAGGAGCGCCAGGGGCGCCAGCGGTCGGCGTACGTGTCGAGGGTCCGGGGGTCGGCGGGGACGCCGAGGGCGGCGGCGCCCCGGCGCACGGCGAGGTCGGTGGGGAGCAGGACGTCCGGGTCGCCGAGGGCGCGCATCGCCACGTAGCCCGCCGTCCAGGGGCCGATCCCGGGCAGCGCCAGCAGCCGTCGTACGGTCTCCTCGCGGTCGCCGCCCGGCGCCAGGTCCAGCGACCCGTCGGCGACGGCCCCCGCCAGCGCCCGGACGGTCTCCCGCCGCCCCGCCGGCATCCCGAACACCTCGTCCGGCACCCCGAGCACCTCCTCGGCGGTGGGAAACCCCCGCAACCGGCCCACCCGCTCGGCCCCCTCGCCACTCCCCACGCCCTCGGCTGGTCGATCAAGAGGTTCGGGCTCCCGAGACCGCTCACCGGGTGCCCGAACCTCTTGATCAACGTCGCCGGGGCCGGGGTTGGGGATGGGTGGGTGCAGGTGGGTCAGGAGGCGGGTGAGGGTGGTGCGGGCCGAGCGGACGGAGACCTGCTGGCCGACGACCGCGCGTACGGCCATCTCGAAGCCGTCGACCGAGCGGGGGAGCCGGATCCCGGGCTCGGCGGCGACCGCCCCGGCCAGCGCCGGGTCGGCGGCGAGGGTGCCGTCGACGGCGGTCGGGTCGGCGTCGAGGTCGAGCAGGCGGCGGCAGCGGGCCACGGCGGGGGCGAGGTCGCGCATGTCGGTCAGCCGCAGCGTCGCGCTCACGTGCCCGTCCGCCGGGGTCAGGGCCGCCTCGCCCGGACCGTGCGGCAGCCGCAGGCCGCGCCGGTACGTCCCGTCGCGCACCTCCTCGACGCCGGGCAGCGCGCGCAGCGCGAGGAAGTCCAGCAGTGCCCGGGCGTGCAACGGCGGGCGGTACGCGAGCCGCAGCGTGATCGTGCCCGCCCCGCCCGGCGTCACGGACCGCCCGCGCGCGGTGCGCAGTTCGGACGGGGCCCTGCCGTACACCTCCCGGACCGTGTCGTTGAACTGCCGGACGCTGCCGAACCCGGCGGCGAACGCGATCTCCGCCATGCCGAGCCCGGTCGTCTCGATAAGGGTGCGCGCGGTCTGCGCGCGTTGCGCCCGGGCCAGGGCCAGGGGGCCGGCGCCCATCTCGGCCCGCAGCATGCGGTGCAGGTGCCGCTCGGTGTAGCCGAGCCGGGCGGCCAGCCCCGGGATGCCGTCGCGGTCCACCACCCCGTCGGCGATCAGCCGCATGGCCCGGCCGACCACGTCGGCCCGTACGTCCCACTGGGGCGAGCCCGGGACGGCGTCCGGCCGGCAGCGCCGGCAGGCGCGCAGCCCCGCCGTCTGGGCGGCGGCCGCCGACGGGAAGAACCGGACGTTCTGCCGCTTCGGCGTCGTCGCCGGGCAGGACGGCCGGCAGTAGATCCCGGTCGACGTGACGCCCGTGTAGAACCAGCCGTCGAATCGCTGGTCGCGGCTGTCGACCGCCCGGTAGCACCGCTCGAAGTCCAACTCCACGTCACCGATGATGCCCCTGCTCGGTGCCCACGGCGCGCGGGAATCGGACGTGGCCGTGCGGGCGCGAACGGGACGTCCGGCGCCGAAAGTGTCGGTTGTGGCCGGTACCGTCCGGCCACCAACTCAAGAAGGGGTGCGGCGATGGCGAGCGTGGCGGGTCGGGAGGCGGCGTCGGCACGGGACGGGCACCCACCGCTGGACAGCGTGGTGGTGCAGCGCTTCTACGAGCGGATGCGCGCGGTCGCCCCGGCCGCCGTCGGCGCGATCGAACGGGACCGGGCCGGCGATCCGGGGCGGGCGTTCGGCGACACGGCCTGCGGTCGGCTCGTGCGGTCGCTCGACGCCGACGGCCTCCGCGCGCTGGGCATGTGGGTGCACCACTGGTGCATGCGGTTCTACGACGACGACACCCGGGTGGCGCTGCGACTGGTCCGGGAGATCGCCGGCCGCCCCGGGCTGGGTTGGACGGCCGACGAGGTGCGCTGGATGCTCCGCGAGTCGTACGCGGCCGGCCCCGCCGCCGAGGCCCGCTTCACCCTGCCGCTGGCCGCCGCCGGCGAGCTGGCCCCCGGCGCCCTGCGCATCGAGGCCGTGGTTCCCCGCCAGGCGGGCCCGCGCGACTGACCCGCCGGTCCGGGCTCCCGCGACCGACCCGCCGGGCGGGGCGGGCGTGCCGGCAGTTGCCCGGCCACGGTGGCGCCGACCGCCACGGCGAAGCCGACGAGCTGCCAGCCGGTCAGCGCCTGCCCGAGCACGGCCCAGCCGAGCGCGGCGGCCGTCAGCGGGCTGAGGGCGCCGAGCAGCGAGACCTGGGTGACCGGCAGCCGGGCCGCGCCCCGGAACCACAGCGCGTACGCCAGCGCCGTCCCGGCGAGCGTCAGCCACGCGTAGCCGGCCAGCGCCGGCGGGTCGGGCACGGGCGGCGTCCCCTCGACGAGCAGGGCCGCCGGCACCACCATCAGCCCGCCGGCGGTGAGCTGCCAGCCGGTGGCGGTGAGCGTGCCGACGCCCGGCGGGTGGCCCCAGCGGCGGGTCAGCACCAGACCGGCACCCATCGCGGCGGTGGCGGTCAGCCCGGCGGCGACGCCGGCCGGGTCGAGGCCCGCGTCGGGGCGCAGCACGACCAGGGTGACCCCGGCCAGCGCGGCGAGCGCGGCGGCCAGCGCCCGGGGGCGGGGCCGCTCGTGCAGCGCGAGCACCGTCAACCCCGCCACCAGCAGCGGCTGGGTGGCGCCGAGCACGGCGGCGGTGCCGCCGGGCAGGTGGTAGGCGGCGAAGAAGAGCAGCGGGAAGAACGCACCGATGTTCAACGCGCCGAGCACCACGGCACGCCACCACCAGACGCCGCGCGGGCGACGCCGGGTCAGCGCCAGCAGCAGCAGGCCGGCCGGGAGGGCCCGGATCGCGCCGGACCAGAGCGGCCGGTCCGGCGGCAGCAGCTCGCTGGTGACCAGGTAGGTCGTGCCCCACGCGGTCGGCGCGGCGGCGGTGAGCAGGACGTCGGTCCAGCGTCGGTCCACGGTTCCCCCTGAATGCTTGATGCCAAGTATCTTGTTACTAAGCTACTTTGCGGCGAGACAAGAGGGGAGTGCGAGGTGCGGCACAATCCGGGGGTGACCGAGCGGGACGACGTCGACGGCATCGTCGAGCAGTGGCGGCGGGAGCGACCCGGGATGCGTCCCGAGCCGATGGCGGTCTTCGGCCGGATCTACCGGCTGGCCCGCCTCGTCGGCGACGAACAGGAGCGCACCTACGCCCGCTGGTCGATCAGCCGGGGCGAGTTCGACGTGCTCGCCGCCCTGCGCCGCGCCGGCGCCCCCTACACGCTGGCGCCGAAGGCGCTCACCGCCTCGCTGATGCTCACCTCCGGCGGGATGACCGGCCGGCTCGACCGGCTGGAGCGCGCCGGGCTGGTCCGCCGCTCACCCGACCCGGCCGACCGGCGCGGGCTCCAGGTCACGCTCACCCCCGCCGGCCTCGACCTCGTGGAGGAGGCCGCCGAGGCCGGGCTGGCCGTCCAGCGCCGGCTGCTCGACGCGTTGCCTGCCGAGGACCAGCGGCGCCTCGCCGACCTGCTGCGTACGCTGCTGGGCGCGGTCACCGACGGCGGACGCTGAGCGGCGGCGCGGACCCCGGCGGCGACGGGCGGCAGCCCCGGGCGGGCGACCGTCCCGGGCGCTGAGCGGCGGGGGACCGTCCTCGGGCAGGATGGGCAGCGCCGACCCCGACGGAAGGACGACCGTGCCCGCCAGCGAACCGACCATCCTCGCCACCAGCATGGGCATCTACGCGCCGCGCCACGAGGGCGGGCCCCGGCGGGTCAACCCCGTCTTCGACCTCGCCGCCGAGCTGGCCGGGGCCGGGCCGGAGCCCAGGATCTGCTTCCTCAACCAGGCCGAGGGGGACCAGCCGACCACGCTCGCCCGGGTCTACGAGGCGTTCGCCGGCAGCCGGTTCCGGATGACGCACCTGGCGCTGTTCCCGATGCCCAACGTCGACGACGTCCGCGCCCACCTGCTCGCCCAGGACGTGATCTGGGTCGGCGGCGGCAGCGTCGCCAACCTCTGCGCGGTGTGGCGGGTGCACGGCCTCGGCGAGATCCTGCGCGAGTGCTGGGAATCCGGCGTGGTGCTCGGCGGCGTCTCCGCCGGCTCGATCTGCTGGCACGCCGGCGGGGCCACCGACAGCTTCGGCACCACCCTGCGCGGCTTCACCGACGGGCTGGGCTGGCTGCCCTACGGCAACGGCGTGCACTACGACAGCGAGGAGCAGCGCCGCCCGCTGATGCACCGGCTGGTCGCCGACGGCACGCTGCCGACCGCCCACTGCACCGACGACGGCACCGGCCTGCTCTACCGGGGCACCCGGCTGGTCGAGGCGGTCGCGGACCGCGCGGGCGTCTCGGCGTACGAGGTCAGCCGCGCCGAGGACGGCACGGCCCGCGAGACCCCGATCGCCCCCCGCCTGCTCGCCTGACCCGACCCCCGCTGCCGATCTTGGTACGGTGACGCCCCTCCGGGGGCCGTTTCGTACCAAGATCCGGTATTGCCCGACCCGGCGACGACGCACCGCGTGCCGGGGTGGGACGGCACCGGCGTAAGCTGGCTCGTCGTGAGTCTCACCATCGGCATCGTCGGCCTGCCCAACGTCGGCAAGAGCACCCTGTTCAACGCGCTGACCAAGAACGACGTGCTCGCGGCGAACTACCCGTTCGCCACCATCGAGCCCAACGTCGGCGTCGTCGGGCTGCCGGACGAGCGGCTGCACACGCTCGCCGAGATCTTCAGTTCGCAGAAGGTGCTGCCCGCCCCGGTGTCGTTCGTCGACATCGCCGGCCTGGTGCGCGGCGCCTCCAAGGGGCAGGGCCGGGGCAACGCGTTCCTGGCCAACATCCGCGACGCCTCGGCCATCTGCCAGGTCGTCCGGGCCTTCTCCGACCCCAACGTGGTGCACGTCGACGGCAAGGTCTCCCCGGCCGACGACATCGAGACGATCAACACCGAGCTGATCCTCGCCGACCTCCAGACCCTGGAGAAGGCGCTGCCCCGGCTGGAGAAGGAGGCCAAGCTCCGCAAGGACCGGGCCGCCGCCGTCACCGCCGCCAAGCAGGCCGTCGAGCTGCTCGACACCGGCGTCACCCTCTACGCGGGCGCCAAGGACGCGGGCATCGAGCTGGAGCACCTGCGCGAGCTGCACCTGCTCACCACCAAGCCCTTCCTGTACGTCTTCAACGTCGACGAGGCCGAGCTGGGCAACGCCGAGTTCCTCGACGAGCTGCGCGCCCTGGTCGCCCCGGCCGAGGCGGTCTTCATGGACGCCAAGATCGAGTCCGAGCTGGTGGACCTGCCCGAGGAGGAGGCCCGCGAGCTGCTGGAGTCGATCGGCCAGCCCGAGCCGGGCCTGGACCAGCTCGTCCGGGTCGGATTCCGCACGCTCGGGCTCCAGACGTACCTCACCGCCGGCCCCAAGGAGGCGCGCGCCTGGACCATCCCGGTCGGCGCGACCGCGCCGGAGGCCGCGGGGGTCATCCACTCCGACTTCCAGCGCGGCTTCATCAAGGCCGAGGTGGTCTCCTTCGGCGACCTGGTCGCGGCCAAGTCCATGGCGGCGGCCAAGGCCGCCGGCAAGGTCCGGATCGAGGGCAAGGAGTACGTCATGCAGGACGGCGACGTCGTGGAGTTCCGCTTCAACGTCTGAAATTCCCTGTTCGCCCTGGTCGAGGTGTTGTGCCCTGGCCCTGGGGCACAGCCCCACGCCGGGTCGTCGACTACAGCAGAGGGCGCCACTTCGTTCGGCTCGACGTCGAAGTGCCGGCGGAGACCCTGACGAAGGGCCCCCGTCAGCCCTGTGGCTTCCACCAGGCCGCGAGCAGCCCTACGACGGCGACGAGGAAGAGACAGGTAAATCCCGTACAGAGCAGCAGGCCGAAGCCGGCCAAGGTTCCGAACTCCACCGGCCGACTGTAGGTGGACGAGCCTCGATCAATGCCGCCGGGAGACACGGTCGCAGGTCCTGAGCCCGACAGTCCGGATGCCGGCACGAGAGCGACGTCGTCCTACCGCTGCGTCGGGTAGTCGACGTGCCGGCGCGCCCTGCGGAGGCGGAGACGCCGACGTCACGAGGGCCGCACGCCAGGAGTCGTGGAAGAGCTTGTTGATCAGCACCGCGAGCGGTACGCGGGCAAGAAGGGTGAGAAACATCCGAACCGGGTACGGCCATCGCTTCATCGAGGGCCCGTACCCGACCCTGGGCGCGATGAGTCAGCAGGCAGGGTGATGCCTGCCGGACTTATCCACGACGCGAGGGATTGCTCGCATCCCCTACCCTCACGAGCCATGACCCACCCGTACCAGGTGCCCCAACCGCCGAAGCGGCGCACGCTGCGCACCGTGTTGATCGTCGTCAGTGTGGTCGTCGTGCTGTGCTGCGGCGGTGCCGGCGTCGGCGGCTTCTTCCTGTACAAGGGGGTCAAGGGCGCGACGGACCCGGCGCGGCAGGCCGCCGAGTCGTTCGTGAGCCACCTGGAGGCGGGCGAGCCGGACGCGGCGTACGAGTTGTTGTGCGGCGACACGCGCGGCGGGTACACGAGGGAGGCGTTCGCCCAGGGCGTCGCCAAGCAGCCGAAGATCCGCGGTCACAAGGTCAACGGCGTCAACGTGTCGAGCGTCAACGGCCGCACGTCGGCGACGGTGAACATGGCCCTGACGCTGGACAGCGGCTTCACCGACCGGCACACGTTCATGCTGGTGAAGGAGGACGGGGCCTGGAAGGTGTGCGGCCAGCCGTACTGAGTGCGGGGCGAGCCCGTACGCTGGATTCCGTCAGCTTGATCAGTCGTGGAAGTAGACGGTGGCCGACCACCAGTCACCGTCGGCCGTGACCTCGTTGTGCAGGACGACGTCCTGGATCTCGATGCCGGGCCGGTGTTCGATGCCGTCCGCGACGCGGCGCAGCAGCGCCGGGACGCTGTCCTGGCCTGGGCCGGCCGGGTTGGCCTGCGAGAAGTGCCTGATGGTCCACGAATCCGGTTCAGACGGCATGCCGGCAGTCTGCCAGCGGTTCCGGATGCCGGCCGTCCCCGGTGTGGGAGGTCAACCGAGTCCCGCCCAGGGATCCTCACGGCGCCACAGGGTCGGCAGGTGCAGAGCGACCCCCTCGTGGCGGGCCAGCCGGGCGAGGACGCGCACGGTGCGGTCGAGGTCGTCGCCCGCGTACGGCAGGGCGCGGAGCGGCCGGTCGAGCGGACGGAAGAAGTCGTCCCAGTGGATGAGGACCACGCGCCGGGCCCCGACGGCCCGTACGGTCTGGACCCAGTAGGTGCGGATGTAGTCCTCGTCCTGCGCCGAGCTGGCCGACGCCCAGGTAGACCACGTCGGCCCGACATCCGGCCAGCGCTCCCGGCAGGTAGCCGGCGCTGCCCTGGACCAGGGCCGTCCGGCCGCTCGTGTGCGCGACGAACACCGACCACGCCTCACCGCACCGGTAGGCGGCGGCCCTGGCCGGGGGCACCACGGGCGCCTCCGCGCGGGCGGCCGGCGGGTGCCGTTGACGCTCGGCTCGGCTCAGCTCGGCCCGCTCCGCGCTGCGGCCGGCCGGACGACGGCCGACCGCTAGCTGACGAGGCTCTTGGTCAGGATGTGCTCCCGGCGCACGCCGTCGGGCATGAGGTCACCCAGTTCACCCGTGTCCTTGAAGCCATGCCGCTGGTAGAGCGCCCAGGCGTTCCTGTTGCCCGCCACCACGGCCAGCCGCAGCGTTTCCGAGCCCACCTGCCGCGCCCACTGCTCGATCGCCCGCACGAGGTGGTCGCCCACGCCCCGGCCACGTCCCGCCGGCGCCACGTACATCGAGATCAGCTCGACGACGCCGTCCTGTCCGGTCGGCACCCCACTGGCCATCCCCACGGGCTGCCCGTCGAGCATCACCAGGATGTTGCGGGAGCCGGGGATGGCCAGCCGACCGCGCCAGCGTTCCTCGCGGTCGCCGTCGCCCTGCCAGTCCGCCAACTGGGAGCCGAACGCGTACGCCGCCTCCCCCAGCGCGGCGAGCCGCAGTTCCCGCCACATCCTCCAATCGTGCTCGCTGAGGACATGCGTCTCGATCATGCGATGGAGGCTGCCGCAGGCATGGGAAGCACGCAACCCGGTATCCGGTGACTACCAGAACCTGCCGACCGCCGAGGATGGTTGACGGCCGTACGGCTCCCGTCCCCCGTCGCGCAGCAGGATCGGCCGCCCTACCAGTCGCGCCATTCGTCGGTGAGTTCGTGGCGTCCGACGCCGCGCCGGGAGGTGAGCGCCTCGACGTCCTGGCCCGCGCTCGTCAGCACGACGTCGATGTGCTCGCACAGGTCCTCGCGTTCTCCCGTCTCGATCCTGCCGTGCTCGTCGTTGACGGCGTTGAGGGCGGTGACCACCCGCTCCACCGCGGCGAAGACCTCCTCGTCGGACGGCGATGAGAGCGAGCGTACGTCCGCCTCGTAGGCGTCGAGAACGGTGTCGACGGCGGTGATGAAGGGTTCGGGCCAGAGGCGGAGGGCGTACGCGGCCTCCTCGGTGAGGGTGCCCGCCGCGATCGCTGCCCTCTGCTCCCGCACGCTGCGGCCCCACTTCTCGGTGGGTCTCGTGATCATGGCGCGCAGCGTAGCGTCGGAGTCCGACACCGCCGCCTGGTTCAGCCGCTGCGGGGGGCGTACATGATGACGGCGACCCCGACCAGGCAGAGGGCCGCGCCGACGAGGTCGTAGCGGTCGGGGCGGAACTTGTCGACGACCATGCCCCACGCGAGGGAGCCGGCGACGAAGACGCCGCCGTAGGCGGCCAGGATGCGGCCGAAGTTCGGGTCGGGCTGGAAGGTGGCGACGAAGCCGTAGAACCCGAGGGCGATGACCCCGGCGGCCACCCACAGCAGCCCCCGGTTCTCGCGCCAGCCCTGCCACACGAGCCAGGCCCCGCCGATCTCGGCGAGCGCGGCGAGCAGGAACAGCAGGATGGAGCGGGCCACCGTCATGGGGTCGAAGGTAGCCGGAGCCTCACCTGGTCAGCGGGCGGGCGGCCCGCCGCTGACGGCCGCGATGTGCAGGGCCAGTTCCTGCGCGACGTCCTCCATGCTCTGGCCGGTACGGGTCCCTACGAGGCTGAGTGCCAGCTCGGCCAGGAACATGAAGCCGCGGCTGCGGGCGGCCTCGTCGGGGAACATGGCGAGCAGCCGTTCGGCGCCGTCGAGGTCACCGCGGTGCCTGGCGGCGATGACCCCGGCGGCGCGTTGTGCAGCGATGAGGGCCGACCCCGGGTCGGCCGCCATCAGGGCGCCACGGTGAGCGGGTTGCCGGCGGCGCGCGCGGCGTCGAAGCGCCTGGCGACGTCGGCCCAGTCGACCAGGTCCCAGAGGCGGTCGACGTAGTCCGGACGCACGTTCTTGTACTGAAGGTAGTAGGCGTGTTCCCAGGCGTCGAAGACCAGGATCGGCGTCGAGCCGTGGCCGACGTTGCCGTGGTGGTCGTAGACCTGTTCGACGATGAGGCGCTGCGCCAGCGGCTCCCACGCCAGGACGCCCCATCCGGAGCCCTGCACGCTCTTCGTGGCGGCGGAGAGCTGCCCGGCGAAGCCGTCGAACGAGCCGAAGTGCTCCTGAATGGCGGCGGCCAGTTCGCCGTCGGGGCGGTCGCCGCCCTCCGGGGAGAGGTTGTTCCAGAAGATCGAGTGCAGGACGTGCCCGGAGAGGTTGAAGGCCAGGGTCTTCTCCAGGCCGACCAGCGCCGAGTAGTCACCCTTGTCGCGGGCCTCGGCGAGCTGGTCGAGGGCGTCGTTGCTGCCCTTGACGTACGCGGCGTGGTGCTTGCTGTGGTGCAGCTCCAGGATCTGACCGCTCATGGCGGGCTCGAGCGCCCCGTAGTCGTAGGGCATGTCGGGGAGCTGGTAGACGGCCATGGGGACCCTTTCGCGAGTGGACGGTATCCCGGCCAGTATGCCTTATTGCAAAGTGATGGCAACTACGTAATATTGGCAACTGACCGGGAGTCGCACGGGACTCCGGCCACCGCCGACGCTGTCGGCAGGGCGCGCCTCCGCGCCGCGATGATCAACGGTGGAGGCGCGCCCGCACGTGCTTCCTCCCGGCCCTGTCGCCGTGGTCGGAGGAGGGGCGCGACCGGTGCCCGGCTTCGACCCGGGAACCACACCGGGCTCCCCTCCACGGGGGAGGCGGTCCCCTCGCGCTCGGGAGTCGGCGTGCGGTCCGCCGGACCTAGCGTCGGGACCATGGATGCTTCTCCTGGTGCGCGGCGATGGCCGGCCTACGCGGTGGCGGCGCTCTTCCTCGCGTACGCCGTCGGCAAGGCCGCCTTCGCGCTCGACTCCCGGCTCGGTTTTCCGGGCGGCCCGGTCGTTCCGGCCGCCGAGCACGAACGGTACGCCCGCGACGTGATGGGCGTGGCGACGGCGCAGTGGTCGGCGGTCGTGTCGGGGGTGGTGGGGGCCTGCCTCGCCCTCGCCACGGTCACGGCGCCGGGGCGCCGGGTGCCGAGGCCCCTGATGCTGCTGGCGCTGGCCGGCATGCTGCTGGCCGTCGGGGCCGGCGCGACGATCATGGTGGTGGACGGGTTCGTGGGCATCGGCGTGGGCTGGCAGTGGTACCACGGGGTCCTCGGGCTCGTCGTGATCGGGCTGCTCGTGGCGATGATCCGGTCCTACGTGGTGGCGACGAGACGTGCCGCGCACTGACCGGGCCCGGGTGGGTGCGTACGGCGCGGCGGCGTGCGCCTCGGCCTACGGGGCGATGAAGCTCGCGCAGGCACTGGGGGCCAACGCGCTGGCCGACAAGGATCCGCTCCCGCCGGAGCTGCGCGAACGGCTCCTCGCCCGTGATCCGCTGTTCGTGGCGAGCCACTGGGTGCTGGCCGCCGCCGCGGTCGTCGGCGTCGTGGTCGCGCTGGCCACGCTGCGCCCCTGGCGGGCGGCCCTGCCGCGCCGGCTGCTGTCGACGGTCGCCTGGACGCTCGGCGTACTCATGATCGTCCGGGCGGTCGGGGCGCTGGGGCACGGCCTCGTCGGTGACGCGCTGCTGCTGACGGGCCTCCGGCCACCGCCGGCCACCCACGCCGCCCTGGCCCGCGACCTGGCATGGTGGGACCTGCTGCTGTGGTCGCCGTTCTTCCTGCTCTGGGGGGTGTGTTGGGCGACGGCGGGATGGCGGCTGGGCAGGCGGCACCGGGCCGCCGGGTGACCTGGGGCGACCGGACGTCCCGACCCGGTCCCCCGAGCGCCGTCCGACCGGGCGACCCGCACCCGCCTACGATCTCGCCATGATCACTCGTCCATCCTCGCCCGCTATCCCGGGCTGGAGACACTCGGCCGCACGGCGACCCGGCTGCACCCGCGCCCCGGGGCGGTTCCGGCAGCCGAGAGCCACGTCGGCGGGCCGCTGCTGTGGCCGGCCGACGAGCCCTGGCCCACCTGCGACGCCGCACCTGGTGCACGAGGAGGTGCCTCTGGAGAATCTGCGGCTCCCCGAACCAGGCTCGCCCCGTTGAACTCGCCGTGGTCGTTCAGGCGGAAGTGCGCCTGTGGCGGTTCCCGTCGACCTGGGATTTCATGTACGGCGAGTGCCTGCGCCACGAGTTCGAGGCCAGCGGGCCGCCTCAGCCAGAACCGATGCCGGCCTGGCCCTGCTGATCACGATGGTGCTGGCCGGCGATCATCCCTCACGCTTGCACCCGGGCGCGGCAGGCCGGCTTAGCCAACCCTGCTGGCACTTGGGCTGGTTCCCGGCTGCGAGGCGGTCGGAGACGTGTTGGAAGTGATACTTGCAGTCGCCTCTATCGGCCACGGCACAACGGGCTCGGGAGCTGCACGATCGGGCTGCGCTCGAAGGAATAAGAGGGGTAGGGCGACAGCCGTCGCTAAGGGAGTCAGGACGCACGCGACAGCTACCACCACTGCGATCCGAGTGCCGTTGCGAGAAGGCTCCAGAGTCTTGGTCCCCGCTTCAGCACTCATGCCAGAAGAGCCGGTGGCGGGGTCGGTCCGGTTCTGTCGCTCTGGGAGGACGTACACGCCCACCGCCAGGAGTACGAGCCACAGCGGCACCAGCAGGGGAGCGAGCGCCGGCCAGATGGGCCAAACCGGCTCGGTGAGCCTGTTCATGTCCAGGACCGCCCAGGTGAGGGCCACGCCTGGGAGTAGGCCGACCATCACCAGGGTGCCAATCAGCAGGGGTACGGGTGGACGTCGCCGTGCCAGCAGCCGGAACAGCGCTGCGCCGGCGGCGGCGCCGAGGAGGGTGCCAGTGACCGTGGTGGCGAGGAACTTGTCGGGCGCGGCCGGTGCGACGGTCAAGCTCGACCCGCTCGCCGAGTGGGCGAGCGTGACCGTCAGCCCGTCCCGCTCGGCCCGCCAGCCGTCGCACGGGATGCCCGGCACGCGGCGGAGGCTCTGCCACCCCTGCTTCGTGGCGTTGCGTCGCAGTTGCTCGGAGAGCACACAGTCGGCACGGTCGTCGTACCAGAAGCCCACCTGACCCGATCCGAGGTCGTCGGCGGCGAAACTGACGCCCCACCGGGAGCCATGCACGACCCGATCCGAGTCGTACGGCACCGCATCGGGGAGCAGCTCCGCCGCCAGGGTCCGCGCCCGGTCGTAGCTGGGCGGCGTGACGCCGCGGCCGCCGTACCAGGAGCCGACGCTCAGGCCGACCGTGCCCAGCAGCACCGCGCCGAGCAGTAGCATCGCGACGCGCCGCAGCCGGTGACCCACCGGCCCACCCCCTGGCACAGTGCGGTACAGGATAGCCCCGCCGCCTATCCGTGGTGCCCGGCGGCTGCCGCTGCAGGAGCGGAGGTTTGTGCTCCGTTCGGAGTCCTTCTTGCACCTTGCGCCACGGCCTTGTTCCTTCCGCCACGGCGCGCACGGGGGCAGCCGAGTAAGGCCGCCGCTGATACTGTCCCGCCTCAGCGGTGATCATCGATCCGCTGCTTACCTCCCCCTCCCCTGCTCTCCTTCAAGAGGTCGCTTGATGCGCACATCTTCCAGACCGACCAGGTCGCTGCGGCGGCTCGCCGGCGGGCTGCCCGTGGCTCTCGCAATCACCCTCGCTCTTGCTCCCACGCCCGCGGCTGCGGTACCGGCCGGGGGAATGTCGGCGACGGCGCTCAACACGATGTTCCAGACGTACGGCGATCAGGGCGGGCACTGGACGGGAGGTGACAACACCGCCTCCGTGGCCCTACCCGACGGGCGGGTCGCGTGGCTCTTCTCGGACACGTACCTGGGCACGGTCAACGCGGACGGCACCCGTCCGGCCGGCACGCCGATGGTGAACAACACCCTCGTCGTGCAGGAGAACACGAGCCTGGTGTCCACCCGCCACGGTGGCTCAGCGTCGGCACCGTCCGCCCTGGTCGTCCCAACCCAGGCCGACCAGTACTTCTGGGCGGCGGACGGCGTCGTCGAGGGCGGTGCCCTCAAGGTGCTCTACAACCGCATGCAGCGCGGTGGGAGCGACGACAATCTCGACTTCATCCTCAAGGGAACCTCACTGGTGACCTTCGCCCTGCCGGGACTCACAGTCTCATCCGTCGTGGATCTGCCCGTCGGTGACTCGGTCGGCTGGGGCTCGGCGATCCTGGAGGACAGCGGATACACCTACATCTACGGCACGTCAGCCGGTGATGGCGGCATGCGCTTCGGACACGTCGCCCGCGCACCCGCAGGAGGCTTCGGCGGCGCATGGCAGTACTGGACGGGCAGCGCCTGGTCGAGCACGGAATCCTCGGCCGCACGGCTGCTCAGCGGCGTCGGCACGACCTATGGCGTCTTCCGGTCGGGAGACAAGTACGTCCTGCTCACACAGGACAACAACCTGGTCTTCAACCCGCAGTTCGTGACCTACACCGCCGACTCGCCGACTGGTCCGTTCACCGGGCCGACGCCCCTGTTCGACGCGCCCGAGGCCGTACCGGGCACTCCGAAGATCGTCTACGACGCCCGTGTCCATCCCGAGCTCACCACCAGCGGCAAGCTGCTGTTCTCCTACAACGTCAACAGCCTCGACAACGCCGACAACCTCAGCGACGCCCGGCTGTACCGTCCCCGGTTCATCGAGCTCGCCTGGCCTCGGCCGGTCCCCGACCCGGCGGCGCTCCCCGGAGTACCGCAGGCGGTCACCGCGACCCCGGACGACAAGGGCGACGTCACACTCGCGTGGCAGGCGGTCGCCGGCGCCACCGGCTACCGGTTGCACCGGCGTGACGTGACAACCGGCCAGACGCACTTCAGCCGGGAGAGCGCGGTCGCCACAGGGACGTCCGCGAAGATCGGCTTCCTGTACTCCGGGCACACCTACGAATTCCGGGTCAGTGCCGTCAACACGGCAGGCGAGGGCACGCCGTCGACCACGGTGACCGCGGTGCCCCGGATCGCCCCGCCGCCGGCCCCGGCATCCGTCACGGCGGTCGCCGACGACGCCGGCAGCATCACCGTCTCGTGGGATCAGGTGCCTGACGCCTGGGGCTACGACCTGCTCGAGCGTGATCTCACCGCGGGTGACAGTGAGTTCAACCTCGCCCTCCGACCCGGCAGCACCGACACCCAGGTCCGGCGGGAGAACCTCGAGCACGGTCACCTGTACGAGTTCGCCCTGGTCACCAGGAACGGTGGTGGCGAGTCACCCCGGTCGGCGATCGCCACGGCGACCGCACGGTACGCGCTCCCGCCCGCGCCGACCGGCCTGACCGCCACCCCCCGCAGCGACGGCAGCGTTGCCCTGGCATGGACGGCGCCGGCCCCTCTGCTGTGGTACATGGTCTATCAGCGGGACGTGACGGCCGGCGAGGCGGCCTTCACGCAGTTGCCCCTCCCCGTCGAGGGCACCGCGATAACCGCCGATTTTCTGCACCACGGGCACACCTACGAGTGGAAGGTCAGCGCCACCAACCGGGGAGGCGAGGGGCCGGCCAGCGGCGTGGTACAGGCCACGTCGACGATGGCGCCGCCGGCTGCCCCGACGAACCTCCGGGCAACCGTGGGAGATGGGAAGGTCACCCTCGTCTGGGACGCGCCGAGCGACAACGTCTTCTACCACATCTACCAACGCAACGTCACGACCGGGGAGGGGGAGTTCACCGAACTCCCCCTGCCGATCACCGAGTGCTGCACCATGACGCCGGAGTTCCTCACCAACAACGAGACCTACGAGTTCAAGGTGGCCGCGAGCAACCAGGGGGGCACGGGCGCGGCGTCCACCGCCATCCAGGTCACCCCGCGGGCGCCGACGCCGGCCAAGGTGACCGGCCTGACGGCGACGCCACAGTCCAACGGCTCGATCCGGCTGCAGTGGACCGGGCCGACGGGCAACTACTGGTACGACGTCTACCGGCGTGACGTCACCGCCGGCGGCAGCTTCACCAAACTTCCGCTGCCGGTGACGACCTGCTGCGCCATGACGGACTCGTTGCTGGTACACCGCCACGTGTACGCCTACAAGGTCGTCGCCAACAACGGCACCGACGGCCCGGCGAGCGACATCGTCCAGGCGACCAGCAACTACTCGCCGCCGCCGGCCCCGCAGAACCTGCGCGCGAGGGCGGCTGGTGACGGCAGCGTGGATCTGGACTGGGATCCGGTCGGTCCCAACATCGACTATTGGATCTACCAGCGTGACGTGACCGCGGGCCAGACGTCCTTTCAGAAGCTGCCGCTCCCGCTGACCGACAGCGCGTTCAGCGCCGGCCTCCTGGCCAACGGCCACCAATACGAGTTCAAGGTGAGCGCGTCCAACCAGGGCGGGGAAGGAGCCACGTCGGCCGCGGTACGCGTCACCGCCCTGGGTGGGCTTCCCGCCCGTCCCGCCAACCTGAGCGCGGACGTGGGCAACGCCACGGTGCGCCTGACCTGGACGGCGAGCGCCACCTCCGGCGTCTCGTACGACGTCTACCAGCGGGACGTGACGGCCGGGCAGTCCTGGCAGAAGCTGCCCTACCCGGTGACGACCTGCTGCGCGTTCAGCGGCTCGCTGCTCACCAACGGGCACACCTACGAGTGGAGAGTGGTCGCCACCAACGTCCACGGTTCCAGCGCCGCCTCGAACGTGGTTAGTGGCCGCCCGATGCCGCCACTGCCGGGCAGCCCCTCGAACCTGGCCCGGACGGTGGGTGACGGAACGGTCCGGCTGACCTGGACGGCCAGCCCGAGCCCGAACGTCTCGTACGACGTCTACCAGCGGGACGTGACGGCCGGACAGTCCTGGCGCAAGCTGCCGTACGCGGTGGGCTGTTGCTCGTTCAACGGTGGCCTTCTCACGAATGGGCACACGTACGAGTGGAAGGTGAGCGCGACGAACATGACCGGTTCGAGCGGATTCTCGAACACCGTCAGTGGGCGTCCGATGCCACCCCTGCCGTCGGCCCCCTCCGGTCTCACCGCTACTCCGAAGAGCAACGGCGTCACCCTTAAGTGGACGGCCAGCACGCCGTCGAACGTCTCCTACTCGATCTACCAGCGGGACGTGACGACGGGGCAGTCGTGGCAGAAGTTGCCGCTCGGCGTGAGCTGCTGCACCTTCAACGGGGCCCTGCTGATCAACGGGCACACGTACGAGTGGAAGGTCCTGGCGTCGAACATCACGGGTTCGAGCGGATTCTCGAACACGGTGAGCGCCCGTCCGATGCCCCCGATGCCGAAGGCGCCCGGCGGGCTGTTGGCCTGGGGTGACGTCAACCGGGTCACGTTCACCTGGGGAGATGGCGGGAACTCGAAGCTCGACACGTTTTACCAGGTCCATTACCGAAACCTCAGCGATGGGCAGACCAGTTGGTCGAAGTACCGGAGCCCGATCGCCGAAACCAAAGTAATCATTTACGATTTCCTGCGCGAGCTGAAAGCCTACGAGTTCAAGGTCTCGGCGGTGAACATTTCCGGTGAGGTGTCGTCGAGTTCCACGGTGGAGGCCATCCCATATCGGGTGGTGCCGTACAACAGTGGCGTCCGGCGGCGAGGGAATCAGGATAACGGCAGCAACGACTGGGCTGGCATATTCTCGCTGGCCCACAGCACTTCATGCCAGGGGGACTGGTTCCAGACCATCTGCTTCGGCATGACGCCGATCATGTACGCCGGCCAGACCAACCCGGTGACGGTGGGTGACTTCTTCTTCTACGCGAAAGGCGGCCCGCAGCGGCTGGAAGAGGAGTTGGTGTGCGAGGTCCGGCAGCGGTTGATCCTGCGGCGGATGTACGGGGCGGCGACCGCGAACAACGAGGGCCCGGACCTCCTCTGGCACGAGCAGATCCACTCCGTTCAATGGTCAAAGTACAGCGATTGGGAGGCCTTCCTGTGGGATTACTTCAACGATCACATGCGTTTCGAGGAGGGGGCAAACCTCTACTGGGGCGGCTACAAGGTCAAGTACGGCGCATCGAGGTGCTGACCGGGCGGCGGCCCTGACCCAGCCCGGCGAGCGCGGCCGACGTGACAGGCGATGTCACGTCGGCCGCGTGCGTCCCCGCGTCGGGAAGGCGGCGCTCAGTGGCGGTCGCGGCGGAAGCCGTCCCGGTGCCGATGGGTCGGCCTCAGTCTCGGGAGGCACCGTGCCAGGTGCGTGAGGCCCGCGTCCAGGGGTTTCTCGGCGCGAGCCGGCGGGCGCACGGCACGCTAGCGCCGCCGGTCAGCCTCCGCGCGGGGCGTGCATGATGATGGCGACCCCGACCAGGCAACTGGCCGCGCCGACGACGTTGTAGCGGTCGGGGCGGATTTTTTTCGACGCCCATGCCATACGCCAGGGAGCCGGCGACGAAGACGCCGCCGTAGGCGGCCAGGATCCGGCCGAAGGTCGGGTTGGGCTGAAGGCGGCCACGAAACCGTAGCTCCCGAGGGCGATGACCCGCCCGCCACCCACAGCAGTCGACGAGGGCTCAGGACGGGTAGACCTTGCCGTCACGTGGCGACGGCGCGTACCCGGCTGCCGCTCGTCGCCCTCGTCGCCCGACGCGGCGAGTGGAACACCACGTGCGTCAAACACGTACGTTGACAGCCATGCTGTCCCACTCGCGGGCGAGGCGGGACATGCCGCCGGTGTCGACTGCGGGTCAGCCGGCCGTGTGCGTCATGTGCCCGTCCGTCCGAGGTCACTGCCGATGAGAGCCGCCCGGGAGCGTTCGTCATCCACCTGCCCGTGGTCACGAGAGACCCTGCTCTCCGCCGTACGCCTGGCTCGGGTGGTGGCGCGGTGGGCGAGCGTGCTCGCGCAGACCGACCCCGGCGAGACCACGGTCTCCGCCGAGGAAGCGCAGCACCTGCGGCACCGGGTCTTCTGTGACACGCTGCTGGCCGAGGGCCGGCGCTGCCTGCTGCGGACCGGCCACGAGGGCCCTGCACCCGCCGTCGGGCGAGATTCTGGGATCGCCGGACGCGGGTTGTCCGGAACCGGGCCGCCCGTTCGTCACCCTGGTGACAACCCGACACCGAGGAGCGGCATGAAGTACCTGATGTTCGTCTGCACCGACAGCGAGCCGGACACCGACCGGGCCGACTGGCCGGACATCGAGGCATGGGTCGAGGAGAACGACGCCCGGGGCCGGCGGCTGACGGGCGACGCCCTCGCGGAGACGACGGCGGCCACCACGGTCCGCGTCCGCAACGGGGAGCTGCTGGTCACCGACGGTCCGTTCGCCGAGACCAAGGAGGTGATCGTGGGCTTCGACCTGTTGGAGTGCGCCGACCTGGACGAGGCGATCGAGGTGGCGCGCGCCCACCCGATGGCCCGCGAGGGGCGGCTCGAACTGCGCCCGGTCGTCAGTCTGGATGGCTGACGGCCCCGCCGACCCGCTCGCGGTGGCGGCAGCCGTCGCCACCGCGAGCACCGGGTCGTACGCCCGGATCGTCGCCACGCTGATCCGGGTGACCGGCGACTGGACCCTGGCCGAGGACTGCGCCCAGGAGGCGTCGGCGCTCGCGCTGACCCGGTGGCCGGCCGAAGGCGTGCCCGCCAACCCGGGCGGCTGGCTGATGACGGTGGCCCGCAACCGGGCGATCGACGTGCTCCGGCGGGCCTCGGTCGAGCGACGCAAGCTGCGTGAGCTGGCCGTGCTGACGCTGACCGAAGCGGAACCCGGGGCGGGGGCGGGGGCGGGGGAGATCGTGGACGACCGGTTGCGGCTCGTCTTCACCTGCTGCCACCCGGCCCTGTCGCCGGAGGCGCGGGTCGCCCTGACGCTGCGTACGGTCTGCGGGGTGCCGACCGCCGACATCGCGCGGGCCTTCCTGGTCACCGAGTCGACCATGACCCGGCGGCTCACCCGGGCCAGGGCGAAGATCGCCGCCGCCGGCATCCCGTACCGGGTGCCGACCGGCCCGATGCTCGCCGAGCGGCTCCCGGGCGTCCTCGCCGTGCTGTACCTGCTCTTCACGAGGGGTTACGACGCCGACGGCGAGCCCGCCTTCGCCGACGAGGCGATCCGGCTGGCCCGGCTGCTCGACCGGCTGATGCCGGGGCAGTCGGAGGTGGCCGCCCTGCTGGCGCTCTTCCTGCTCCAGCACTCACGGCGGGACGCCCGCCGCGACCCCGACGGCAACCTGCTCACTCTCGACCAGCAGGACCGCGCCCGCTGGGACCACGACGCGATCGCCGAGGGCGTCGGCGTGCTCGCGCGGGTCGCGGCGGACGGCCCGTACGCCCTCCAGGCCCGGATCGCCGCGTGCCACGCCACCGCCGCGTCCGCCGAGGCCACCGACTGGGCGGGGATCGCCGAGGCGTACGACCGGCTCGTCCGGCGGCAGCCGTCGCCGGTGGTGGAGCTGAACCGTGCCGTCGCCCACGGCTACGCCCACGGGCCGGCGGCAGGGCTGGCGCTGCTGGCGGCCGCCCGGGCCGGCGGGGCGCTGGACGGCTATCCGCTCGCCGTCGCCGCCGAGGCGGAGCTGACCGCCCGGCAGGGCGATCGTCACCGGGCCGCAGAGCTGTTCCGCCGGGCGGCCGAGGCGCACTCCGGTGCCGCCCGGCGCGCCCTCCTGGAACGCGCGGCGACCCTGCTGCCCGGCCGCTGACCCGACACCGACCAGGGAAACCGGGTACCGGCCCGGCGGAGCCTGGCCCCTGACCCGGTGGCCAGACGGGCGGGCCGGGCTGTCCCGGGGAGGGAGCGGCCGTCCCGGGTCGGATCGGTCGCTCCCTCCCTGTGCGGGTGCTGCGTCCCGGTGTGCCTACCCCTTGCGGTACACCGAGACGTGCGAGGCGCTGTCCGCCCCGAAGGGCGACCGGTGCCAGTCGGCGTACCGCTCGGCGAGCCGGAGACCGGCCCGCTCCGCCAGCTCGTCGACCTGCTCCGGCCACAGGTAGCGCATCGCGAAGGGACGCAGGTGGACGCCGTCCCGGTCGAACGTGATGGTCTGCCGGACGAACGTCTGCGCCGCCCGGTCGTACTGGTGCACACGGATGGTGGCCGAGTCCTCGGTCACCGCCCGCATCTGGACCTGCTCGTCCCGGTCGAAGTCGGCCGGGTCCGGCACGAACGTCTCGATGACGAACGCGCCGCCCGGCGCGAGCACCCGGGCGACGTTGCGGAAGCAGTCCGCCTGCCGCTCGGCGTCGACCAGGTTGAACAGGGTGTTGAACACCAGGTACGCCAGCCGGTACGGGCCGGTGACCGGCACGTCGGCCATGTCGCCGATGACGACCGGGATGTCGCCGCCGGGCTTGGCGCGCAGCTTCGCCACCATCTCGGGTGACGCCTCGACGCCCTCGACGGCGACGCCCCGCCCGGCGAGCGGCAGCGCGACCCGGCCGGTGCCGATGGCGAGTTCCAGGACCGGGCCGCCGTCGGCCAGATCGGCGAGGAAGTCGACGGCCGGAGCCGGGTCCGGGTTGCCGGGACCGTCGTAGGTGTCGGCCCACAGCCGGCCGAAGAGGCCGGGATCGTCGAAGACCGACATCATCGGCCTCCCCGGGTGACGCGGTCAGTGGCGCCCTGCGGCGCCGGAGTGCGGGTGTTCACGAAGCCTCGATTCCGGTTGGTCGGGGGTTCCTGCCTGGGCGGACCTCGACGCATCGGACATCGTCGTCTCCCTTCACTCGGCCTGACCCCACCCAACCGCCCCCGCAGCGCGCCGGCAACCGCTTTACCGCCACTCGTGGACGCCGCCCCGCGCCGCGCTCCGGGCCGAGGTGCCCCGCCGACCGGCTCAGCTGATGTGGTGCAGGATCACGTTGTGCACGTGGTGGCTCTTGTCGGCGCCCCGGAACTCCACCTCGTAGGTGTGCGTACCGACGTGGATCGCGATGGCGCCGGTGGAGAAGAACGAGCCACCCCACGACTTGTTGCTGACCACGCTGACGCTGGTGATCTTCGAGTACGGGATGCTGGTGATGGCGTACCGCTTGCCGACGAAGGAGCGGTCCTGGATGATGACGCGCCGGTCGGTCAGGCCGATGAAGCCGGTGCCGGTGCCGACGGCGTCGTAGACGGCGATGATCTGTTCTCCGTGGAGCAGGCCGCTCTGGATCTGCTGGAACTGCTCCTTGCGGTCGTACGTCGCGTTCGCCATGCCCCCACGGTAGGTCGGGCCCGCCAGCCGAAGATCACTGCCGCTGGGCCAGGACGAGGAACTCGCCGTCGCCCCGGCCCACCGGCTCCCCGCCCCAGCCGCCGTCGATCCGCTGCACGGCGAACCCGGCCGCCCGCAGCGAGCCGCGCAACTCCTGCTCGGTGCGGAAGCGCAGGGTGGCCGAGCTGAGCAGTTCCTCGCCGTCGCCGAAGCGGTAGTGGTGGGTGAGGTCGACCCGGCCGCCGGCCGCCGCGTGCGCCCGAGTCCACGCCCGGACCACCTCGCCGCCGGGCAGCACGACGCGCCGCCGCGATTCGACCGGGTTCCAGCGTTCCCACCGTCGGTCCGCCGGGTCGCGCGTGTCGAACGCCAGCAGGCCGCCGGGCACCAGCGCCCGCGCCAGGTCGGCGAGCGTACGCGCCCACTCGTCGTCGGCCACGAAAAACTGCGCGACGTGGCTGGTCAGCACCGCCACGTCGAACACCCGGTCGGCCAGTACGGCCGAGGTGCCCTCGATCCACGTCACCCGCTCGGCGCCCGGCTTGGCGCGGGCGGCGTCCAGCGACGCGCCGGCCGGGTCGACGCCGGCGACGGTGTGGCCGGCCGCGGCCAGCGCGAGGGTGAGCCGGCCCGTGCCGCAGCCCAGGTCGAGGACCCGTGCGGCGGGCGTCCCGCCGACGACGGCGAGGAACCAGTCGTCGTCACGCCCCCAGGAGCACTCGGCGTCGTAGACCGCGACCAGCCGTGGATGGCGGAACTCCCCGTGCCTCATCGGCGCCGATCATGCCACCCGGGCCGGCATCCGTCAGGCCGCGTTCGCGTCGGTCGCGGCGCGGACGAACTCGTGGACGCGGGCCGTGGCGTTGCTCTCCCGCCAGATGAGGCCCCGCCGGATCGGTGGCGCGTCGCGGATCGGCACGTACGCCACGTCGGGGCGCGGGTAGTAGCGGCGGGTGTGCTCGCCGACCGGCAGCACCCCCCGCCCCATCGCGACCAGCGTCAGCATCTCCGAGAACGTGTTGCCGGCCGGCCCCTTCGGCACCGGCCGGCCCGACGGGGTGCGCCCGGGGGTGCGGTCACGCTTGAACTCCGCCGAGGTCACGGCCGGGTACTGCACCACCGGGTGGTCGCCGAGCGTCTCCAGGCGGACGGACTCCTCCCGGGCGAGCGGGTGCCCGGCGGCCACCGCGAGCAACCGCCGCTCCTCCAGCAGCGCCGGCCCGCAGGCCATCCCGTCGAAGGGGTACGCGGCCATCAGGACGTCGACGGAGCCGTCGAGCAGGCTCTGCCGGGAGTTGAAGAGCTGCGCCTCCCGTACCTCGACCTGGCACTCGGGGTGGCGCTGCGAGAAGAGGGCGACGGCCTTGAGCAGCGTGGGCGCGGTCCACTCGCCGAGGAAGGCGACCCGCAGCCGGCCGGTCACGCCCCGCCCGGCCTCGACGGCCCGGCGTACCGCGTCGTCGATGCCGGCCACCAGCGGCACCAGGTCGGCGGCGAGCTGCCGGCCGATCGGGGTGAGCTGCACGACGCGGCTGGTGCGGGCGAACAGCGGGGCGCCGACGCGGCGTTCCAGCTTCTTCACCACGTGGCTGATCCGCCCGGTGGTCACCCGCAGCCGCGCCGCCGTCCGGCCGAAGTGCAGCTCCTCGGCGAGGGTCAGGAAGGTCTCCAGCTCGTGTCGTTCCAGCACGTCCCGCCCCATCGTTGAATCCGGCTCAACGATGGTAGTGCGATCGCGTCTTGGTCGGCCCCGCCCGCCAGCGGATCGTGAGGGGCATGGAAACCACGACAGTCACCGACTACCTGGCCGCCCTCGACACCCCGTTGCGGGAGGTCGGCGAGAAGCTCCGCCCCGTCATCGAGGCGGCCCTGCCGGGCGCGACGGGCGCGATGTGGCACGGACACCCGGTCTGGGGTCTCGGCGACCGTCCGGGCCGGCACCCCGTCTGCCTGGTGAAGGCGTACGCCGCGTACGTCACCTTCGGGCTGTGGCGCGGCGCCGACGTCACCGACCCCTCGGGGCGGCTCGTTCCCGGGGCCCGGCGGATGGCCGCCGTGAAGCTGCGGACGCTCGCCGACGTCGACCCCGCCCTGTTCACCGACTGGCTGCGCCAGGCCCACGCCCTGGAGGCGAGGTGAGCGCGGTGCGGGTCGCGGGCTTCGACCACCTCGTGCTCAACGTGACCGACGTCGAGCGCGCGTTGGACTTCTACTGCGGGCAGCTCGGCCTGGCGCCGGTGCGGGTCGACCGGTGGCGGGCCGGCGCGGTCCCGTTCCCCTCGGTACGGGTCGACGCGGGGACCATCATCGACCTCGTGCGCCGCGACCGGCACGGAACCAACGTCGACCACTTCTGCCTGGTGGTGGAGCCGCTGGACTGGGCGCAGGTGGTCGCCTCGGGTGCCTTCGCGGTGATCGAGGGCCCGGTGGGCCGGTTCGGGGCGCGCGGCGACGCCACCTCGCTCTACGTCCGCGACCCGGACGGCAACGTCGTCGAGCTGCGCTGTTACCCCCGAGACGATGCGTGAGCGGTAGGCGGCACGGAACCCGGCGGCCCGCGTCCCGGCCCGCGGCCATACGCGCGAAGCCCCGCCGCGCATCGAGGGATGCGGTCGGCGGGGCTTCGGGGCGCGGTGCGGGACTACCGGCTGGTGCGCGGGTCGTTGTCGCGGCTGCGGCTGCCGGACTTGGCCAGGCCCCGGCTGACCAGGTAACCGATGGTCAGCAGGGTGATGTACCACCAGGCCTTGTCGGCCGCGAAGTAGTCGCCACCGTCGTTGGCGGCACCGTCGCCGACGGCGTTCGAGGCGATCAGCACCCCGATCACGGAGAGCACGTAGACCGCCAGCTCGGTGGTCTTCCACGACGGCTTGGTCTCGTCGCCGTGCCGCTGCGCGTGCCGTACGTCGTGGTGTTCCACCTGGTGGCCGTCGTGGTCGGTCAGCCGGTCGGTCGCGCGGTTCGCGATGGGGGTGGTCATGTCAGCTCCCAAAAGTGCGTTATCATAAGTTCAGTCCGTTACGGGTCTGTTGTCTGATTCCCGCACCGAATTGATACCCACGCGCCTTTCAGGGAAACATCAGCCTTACCAGCCTCTTTCTCCGCCGCACCCGGTCGCCACGAGGATTGGGCGGAAAAGGGGCACCGCGTACGGCGGGGCCCCTTGGCGGCGACGGTCGGGGAGGGGGTCAGGGCTGGGTGACGGCCCGGTAGGCGTCCTCGATGCGGGCGGCCAGGAGGACCTCGCCCTCGGTCAGCGGCGCGTCGCCGTGCCCGACCCGGATCTGGGTCTGGTCGGCCCGGCGGCTGATCTCCGGCCGCTGGTGCAGCGCGTCCGCGACGACCTTCACGCGCTCGGTGAGCGCCGCGTGCTGGGTCTCGTCGAGGGTCAGGGTGCGTCGGATCTGCTCACCCTCGCGGATCCAGCCGGTGAGGAGGGTGAGAGCGTCGCTGAGGTAGTCGTGCTTGGATCGACTGCTGAACAGCGCGCGCATCACCGCACCTCCCAGGCGCCGTTGCCGGCTTGTGGCCAAATCGTCGCCGTCCCGTGTCTTGTCGGTGCCTTCTAGTCTGTCCTCGCATGCTGGGTGTGTCCACGCCCACACTTCCGGGTTCTCCTGCCCTGACGGTCGGCCACGGTACCCAAACCGCCTATTGATCTGGCACGCTGGACGCCCGTGCGGACCGAACGGGCTAATGGCGGCGGGCAGGCCGAGCGACGGGACCTCAGGGTGATCGTCGGGGCGGCGATCATCAGGGACGGCCGGGTGCTCGCCTGCGCCCGCTCCGCCCCGCCCGAGGTGGCGGGCATGTGGGAGTTCCCCGGCGGCAAGGTCGAGCCCGGCGAGAGCGAGACCGCCGCGCTCGCCCGCGAGTGCGCCGAGGAGTTGGCCGTCCGCGTGGAGATCGGCGACCGCGTGGGCCGCAACGTCCGGATGGCCCACGGCCGCTCGGTGCTCAAGGTGTACGCGGCCCGCCTGCTGCACGGCGACGAGCCCAAGGCCCTGGAGCATTCGGCGCTGCGCTGGCTCTCCGCCGACGAGCTGGACAGCGTCACCTGGCTGCCCGCCGATGCGCCCATCGTCGCCGCCCTCAGGCCGATGCTGTCAACCTGAGCGGAAGCGGACAGCCGGGTCGAAAGGGGACGGGGGCCGGCGGCACAAGCCGCGGCCCCCGTCTTCACCAGGCACACTCAGTGCTTGTCCTGCTCCGGGTGGGCGAAGTTCAGGTGCTCCGGAGGCAGCGGGAAGGTCACGTCGTCCCCGAACGGCGACGGCGCCGCCGCCCGGTCGAAGGTGAGCTCCGTCAGCGGCAGCTTGCCGTGGTCGTCGACGGCCGGGGCGGTCGGCCTCGGCACCTCGCGGTCCCAGTTGACGCCGCGCTGCGCCTGCACCTCGGCCCGCGGGTCGTGGGAGCCGCCCGCGTGCGAGTGCACGCCCCCGTGCGCCGCGCTGCCGCGCACCGCACCGCTGACGTGCTCGCTGGTCACGCTGGTCTGAGGCACCTGACCCCTCCGGAAGATCTTGCTACCAAGCCACACGAGGGGATCGTACCTGCGGTCGACGACCCGCTCCTTCATGGGGATGATCCCGTTGTCCGTGATCTTGATGTGCTCCGGGCAGACCTCGGTGCAGCACTTGGTGATGTTGCAGAACCCGAGGCCCTGCTCGGCCTGCGCGTACTCCTTGCGGTCGCTCTTGGCGTCCAGGGGGTGCATGTCCAGCTCGGCGGCCCGGATGAAGTACCGCGGCCCGGAGAACGCCTGCTTGTTCTCCTCGTGGTCCCGGATCACGTGGCAGACGTTCTGGCACAGGAAGCACTCGATGCACTTGCGGAACTCCTGCGAGCGTTCCACGTCGACCTGCTGCATCCGGTAGTCGCCGGGCGCCACGTCGGCCGGCGGCGCGAACGCCGGCGTCTCCCGTGCCTTCTCGTAGTTGAACGAGACGTCGGTGACCAGGTCCCGGATCACCGGGAAGGTGCGCAGCGGGGTGACAGTGACCGTCTCGTCCTCCGTGAAGGTGGACATCCGGGTCATGCAGCTCAGCCGCGGCTTGCCGTTGATCTCCATCGAGCAGGAGCCGCACTTGCCGGCCTTGCAGTTCCAGCGGCAGGCCAGGTCGGGGGCGTCGGTTGCCTGAAGCCGGTGGATGACGTCGAGGACGACCTCGCCCTCGTTCACCTCCACCGTGTAGTCCTGGAGGTCGCCGCCGCTCTCGTCGCCGCGCCAGATGCGGAACTGGCGCTTCGCGCCCGACTTCCCGGGCCCCTGGGGGTTCTGGTTACCCATTACGTCAGCGCTCCTTCTCGGTCTCGACGTCGGCGACCTGGGCGTCGAACTCGGCGAGTTCCTCGTCCGTGAGGTACTTGGCCAGCTCCGCGCGGTCGAAGAGGCCGATCAGCTCCGTGCGCATCCTCGGCAGCGGCTTGCGCTCCAGGCGCACCGTGTCGCCGTCGAGTGAGCAGACCAGGTTGACCCGGCGCCACGACGGGTCCATCGCCGGGTGGTCCTCCCGGGTGTGGCCGCCGCGCGACTCCCGCCGCTCCAGCGCCGCCTTCGCGGTGCACTCCGAGACGACCAGCATGTTGCGCAGGTCGAGCGCCAGGTGCCAGCCCGGGTTGTAGCGCCGGCCGCCGCTCGCGCTGACCTTCGCCACCCGCTCCCGCAGCTCCGCCAGCCGTACCAGCGCGTCCGCAAGCTCACTCTCGCGGCGGATGATGCCGACGAGATCCCCCATCACCGCCTGGAGGTCCTGCTGGAGGGTGTACGGGCTCTCGCCGGTGTCCCGCTGCAACGGCGCCAGGGCCGTCTCCACCGCGGCCTCCACGGCGGCGACGCCCACCTTCGGGCGCGCGGGGAGGCTGTCGGCGTACGAGGCGGCGTGGCCGCCCGCGCGCTTGCCGAACACCAGCAGGTCGGACAGGGAGTTGCCGCCGAGCCGGTTGGAGCCGTGCATGCCGCCGGACACCTCGCCGGCGGCGAAGAGCCCCCGCACGTGGCCGAACGCGGCCCCGCTGTCCGGGTCGACCTCGACGCCGCCCATCACGTAGTGACAGGTGGGCCCGACCTCCATCGGCTCCTTCGTGATGTCGACGTCGGCCAGCTCCTTGAACTGGTGGTACATCGACGGCAGGCGGCGGCGGATCTCCTCCGCCGGCTTCCGGGAGGCGATGTCCAGGTAGACGCCGCCCGCCGGCGTGCCCCGCCCGGCCTTCACCTCGCTGTTGATCGCCCGGGCCACCTCGTCGCGCGGCAGCAGCTCCGGCGGACGCCGGTTGTTGTCCGGGTCCGTGTACCAGCGGTCCGCCTCCTCCTCGGTCTCCGCGTACTGCTTGCGGAAGACGTCGGGGACGTAGTCGAACATGAACCGCTTGCCGTCGGAGTTCTTCAGCACGCCGCCGTCGCCGCGTACCGACTCGGTGACGAGGATGCCCTTCACCGACGGCGGCCAGACCATGCCGGTCGGGTGGAACTGGAGGAACTCCATGTTGATCAGCGTGGCGCCGGCGCGCAGGGCGAGCGCGTGCCCGTCGCCCGTGTACTCCCAGGAGTTCGAGGTGACCTTGTAGGAGCGGCCGACGCCGCCGGTCGCCAGCACCACCGCCGGCGCCTCGAACAGGACGAACTCGCCGGACTCCCGGTAGTAGCCGAACGCGCCGGCGACCCGGTCGCCGTCGAGCAGCAGCTCGGTGATCGTGGTCTCGGCGAAGACCTTGATCCGGGCGTCGTACGAGCCGTGGTCGCGCTTGTCCTCCTGCTGGAGCGACACGATCTTCTGCTGGAGGGTACGGATCAGCTCCAGGCCGGTCCGGTCGCCGACGTGCGCGAGGCGGGGGTACTCGTGGCCGCCGAAGTTGCGCTGCGAGATCTTCCCGTCCTTGGTGCGGTCGAAGAGCGCACCGTACGTCTCCAGCTCCCAGATCCGCTGCGGCGACTCCTTCGCGTGCAGCTCGGCCATCCGGAAGTTGTTGAGGAACTTGCCGCCGCGCATCGTGTCGCGGAAGTGCACCTGCCAGTTGTCCCGGCTGTTCACGTTCCCCATCGCGGCGGCGGCGCCGCCCTCGGCCATCACCGTGTGCGCCTTGCCGAAGAGCGACTTGGAGATGATCGCGGTCTTCTTGCCGGCGAGGCGGGCCTCGATCGCCGCGCGCAGGCCGGCGCCGCCGGCCCCGATCACGACGACGTCGTAGTGGTGTCGTTCGATTCGCGTTGTGTTCGTCATGTCAGGGGCCCTCTAGTTGATGAACCGCAGGTCGTTGAACCAACCGGCCGCGACCGCCATGACGTAGAAGTCCGTCAGGGCCAGCGTGCCGAGGGTGATCCAGGCGAGCTGCATGTGCCGGACGTTCAGGGCGGAGATGAAGGTCCAGGCCCGGTAGCGCACCGGGTGCTTGGAGAAGTGCTTCAGCCGCCCACCGATGATGTGCCGGCACGAGTGGCAGGAGATCGTGTACGCCCACAGCATCACCACGTTGAACAGCAGGATGATGTTGCCCAGCCCGAAGCCGAAGCCCCTGGGGGAGTGGAAGGCCAGAATGGCGTCCCAGGTGTTGATGAGCGAGATGATCGCGGCGGCGTAGAAGAAGTAGCGGTGCAGGTTCTGGCCGAGCAGCGGGAAGCGGGTCTCGCCGCTGTAGGACTTGTGCCCGTCCGGGACCGCGCAGGCGGGCGGCGACAGCCAGAACGACCGGTAGTACGCCTTGCGGTAGTAGTAGCAGGTGAGCCGGAACAGCAGCAGGAACGGCAGCGTCAGCGCCGCGTCCGGGATGATCCACCAGCCGGGCAGGAACTGGCCGAAGTGCGAGGCCTCCGGCAGGCACCGGTCGGTCACGCAGGGGGAGTAGAACGGGGTCAGGTAGTGGTAGTCCTCGACCCAGTACCACTTGTGCATGAAGACCCGGACCGTCGCGTACGCCACCCACGCGCTGAGCCCGATCACGGTGATCAGCGGGGCGAGCCACCAGCGGTCGGTACGCAACGTCTTCGCCGCGATGGCGGCGCGCGCCCGCGCCCCCAGCGGCCTCGTTGCCGTTGATGTCATTCGAGTCGTCTCCCTGACAGGACCCTCACGGGCGGATCAAGTTCCGGTCGGCACGCGGACCGGCGAACCCGCACCCGCTTGCCACGTCATGCGCACACCAACGACCGCGCCGGTGATACGGCGCAGCTAAGTGACACACGTTACGCCGATCTTCGCGAGCCGTCCGCGCAAGGCAGTGTCCCGTGTGTCCCGGCCGGTGGAAAGCCCTGAACGATGATCGATGTCCGGATGTTAAGAACCTCACCGGACGCCTGTCCGGGGTGCCGGAGCGGCTCACCCGACAGCGTCCCGGGGCGGTGGCCCGTCAGGCGAGCAGGTCCGCCGGCCGGATCGTGGCCCGGACCGGCTCGGTCAGCTCCAGCGCCTCGCCGGCCTTGGTCACCGACCGTTCGACGTAGTGGGCGCCCTGCCGCTGGTAGACGTGCGCGGTCAGCGTCTCCTGCTCCACCAGGAGATACCACTCGATGCCGGCCGCCGCGTAGTAGTGCATCTTGAGCACCTTGTCGGTGGCCGCGTTGCCCGGCGAGATGATCTCGCAGACCAGCTTCACGTCGGCCGCCTCGATCCAGGGGTCGTCGAGGTCGATCGGGCCCGTGACGACGAGGTCGGGAACGGGGATGCGCCCCGGCCGGAGCCGGACGTTCACCGCTTCCAGGACGCGGAGGCCGGCTTCCCGCGTCGGGCCTCGCAGGGCGGCCCGCAGCTCACCGGAGACGTTCTGGTGGCGGGGCGTGGGGGCTGGGGTCACGTGAAGGCTCCCGTCGAAGAGTTCGACGCGCTGCTGCGTCTCGTCGAGGGCGAGGTACTCCTCTTCGCTCCACGGGCCGTCGTGGCCGAACACCGCCGCGGTCATCGTCACCTCCACCTCGTGCCGGGGGACATCCTTGCGGGACTGCCGCGCCCATCGTCGCACCCGCTGTCCGGGCGAGGGAGGTCAACACCGGTGAATGCCGAGGTGAGGGGGTGCGGGCCCGTTGCAGAGTCGTTACGCTGTGGCCCGCTGACAGCCCCCGGCTATGTAGCTTATTTTCACCCTCAGTGCTTTCCTGTAAGTTCTCTTCGTCACTGAGGGAGGCGGTCGTGGACAGGTCGGAGTCGGCGCCGTCCGGGAAACCGGACCGCCCCAACGTGCCGGAGCAGCGCTCCGGCGGGGATCCCTACCTGCGGGTGAGCGACCTGCGGGTCCGCTTCGACACCGAGGACGGCGTGGTGCGCGCCGTCGACGGGGTGTCGTTCGAGGTGGCGCGGGGACGCACCCTCGGCATCGTCGGTGAGTCCGGCTCGGGCAAGAGCGTCACCTCGCTGGCCATCCTCGGGCTGCACAGCGCCAAGCGGACCAGCATCACCGGGGAGATCTCCGTCGGCGGCCGCCAGCTGGTCGGCCTGCCGGACGAGGAGGTACGCCGGCTGCGCGGCCGGGACATGGCGATGATCTTCCAGGATCCGCTGTCCGCCCTGCACCCCTACTACACGGTGGGCCGGCAGATCGTCGAGGCGTACCGGGTGCACCACCCGAAGGCCGGCAAGCGCGAGGCCCGGCAGCGCGCGGTCGACATGCTGGGCCGGGTCGGCATCCCGCAGCCGGCCCGCCGCTTCGACCAGTACCCGCACGAGTTCTCCGGCGGCATGCGCCAGCGGGCGATGATCGCGATGGCGCTGGTCAACGACCCCGACCTGCTGATCGCCGACGAGCCGACCACCGCCCTGGACGTGACGGTGCAGGCGCAGATCCTCGACCTGCTGGCCGACCTCCAGGCCGAGTTCAACTCCGCGATCATCCTGATCACCCACGACCTCGGCGTGGTCAGCCAGGTCGCGGACGAGGTGCTGGTCATGTACGGCGGGCGGGCCGTCGAGCACGGCAGCGTCGAGCAGGTGCTCCGCCGGCCGCAGCATCCGTACACCTGGGGTCTGCTCTCCAGCGTGCCGTCGCTGCACGGCGACGCGGACGCGGACCTGGTGCCCATCCGGGGCAACCCGCCGAGCCTGATCAACCTGCCGTCCGGCTGCGCCTTCCACCCGCGCTGCCGCTACGCCGACCGCAACGGCGACCGGTCCCGCACGGAGGTACCCGAGCTGCGCCCCGCCGGCGCGCCCGGCCACCTGGTGGCCTGCCACCTCTCCGCCGACGACCGGACGCTGCTGTACGCGGAGGACATCGCCCACGTGGGAGTCGCCCGGTGAGCGCGAGGAACGTAGCGCAGCGGAGTCGCGCAGTCGCGAACGGAGGTTGGCCCCGATGAACGTGGAGATCGAGGAGCCGGTGGAGCCGCTGCTGCGCGTACGCGGGCTGACCAAGCACTTTCCGGTGCGCGACGGCCTGCGGCGCGGCGGGCTGGTCCGGGCCGTGGACGGGCTGGACTTCGACGTGCGCCCGGGCGAGACGCTCGGCCTGGTGGGGGAGTCGGGCTGCGGCAAGACGACCACCGGCCGGATGCTGGTGCGCCTGCTGGAGCCCACGGCGGGCAGCATCGAGTTCGCCGGGCGGGACATCACGCACGTGGGCCGCCGCGACCTGCGGGCGCTGCGGCAGGACCTTCAGATCATCTTCCAGGACCCGTACGCGTCGCTGAACCCCCGGCACACGGTGGGTCGGATCGTGGCGATGCCGTTGCAGGTCAACGGGATCGACCCGCCGGGCGGGGTGAAGAAGCGGGTCCAGGAGCTGCTGGAACTGGTCGGGCTGAACCCCGAGCACTACAACCGCTACCCGCACGAATTCTCGGGCGGCCAGCGGCAGCGCATCGGCATCGCCCGCGCGCTCGCCCTGCAACCGAAGCTGATCGTCGCCGACGAGCCGGTCTCCGCCCTGGACGTGTCGATCCAGGCGCAGGTGGTCAACCTGCTGCGCGACCTGCAACGCGATCTGGGCCTGGCGTTCGTCTTCATCGCCCACGACCTGGCCGTGGTGCGGCACTTCTGTCAGCGGGTCGCCGTCATGTACCTCGGCAAGGTCGTCGAGATCGGCGACCGGAACGACATCTACGAACGCCCGCAGCACCCGTACACCCGGGCCCTGCTCTCGGCGATCCCCGACGTCACCCAGCTCGGCGCGGCCGGTCGGATCCGGCTCTCCGGGGACGTCCCCACGCCGCTGGACCCGCCGTCGGGTTGCCGCTTCCGCACCCGGTGCTGGAAGGCGCAGGAGCGGTGTGCCACCGAGGAGCCGGCGCTGGTGCCGCGCGGCGGCGACCAGGCCACCGCCTGCCACTTCCCGGAGACGGGGCCGGTCGGCGCCGCCACCGGACCGGCCGGTGACGACGCGGCGCCGGCGGGCCCCGGGACGGCCGGGGCCGGCACGACCGTCGAGGAGGTGTCGAAGTGAGCCTGTCCCCGGTCGAGGGCACGGCGCTGGCCGAGATCGAGTCCGGCGGCGACGCCGGCGAGGGGAAGACGCTGGTCGGCCGCTCGCCGGGCCAGCTCGTCCGCAGCCGGCTGCGCAGCGACCGCACCGCCCTGGTGAGCGGCGTGGTGCTGGTCTTCTTCGTGCTGCTGGCGGTGGGCGCGCCCCTGGTCCAGCGGCTCTACGGGGTGACGCCGAACGAGCAGTTCGGCGAGCTGCTGGACAGCACCGGGATGCCGCTGGGCTACGTCGGCGGGATCAGCGGCGACCACTGGTTCGGCCTGGAGCCCGGCCTGGGCCGGGACATCTTCATGCGGATGATCTACGGCATCCGCACCTCGCTGCTGATCGCGCTCGGCGCGGCCCTGATCACCACCACGATCGGCGTGGTCCTCGGGATCCTCGCCGGCTACCTCGGCGGGGTGGTGGACGCGGTGATCAGCTGGATCACCGACGTGGCGCTGGCGATGCCGTTCCTGATCTTCGCGCTGGCCGTGGTGCCGACGTTCTCGCTGCGCTTCTACGGTCCGCGCGACGAGGTGCCGACCTGGTTCGCGGTCACCACGCTGATCGTGGTCTTCACCGCCTTCGGCTGGACCAGCACCGCCCGGCTGGTCCGGGGGCAGGTGGTCTCGCTGCGCGAACGCGAGTTCGTGGAGGCGGCCAAGGCCAGCGGCGCGGGGCTGGGGCACATGCTCTTCCGGCAGCTGCTGCCGAACATCTGGGCCCCCATCCTGGTGTCGTTCTCGCTGCTGGTGCCGTCGTACGTGACCAGCGAGGCGGCGCTGTCCTTCCTGGGCGTCGGGCTGCCCGAGTCGGTGCCCAGCTTCGGCCGGATGATCTACCGGAGCATCGACTACCTCCAGACCGACCCGGCCTACGTGTTCTTCCCCGGCATCACGATCTTCGCGCTCGTGCTGGCGTTCAACCTCTTCGGCGACGCGTTGCGTGACGCGCTCGACCCGAAGTCGTCACGGTAAGGGGTACTGCGCATGCTGCGCTTCCTGCTGAAGCGGGTGCTGCTGGCGATCTCGGTGCTGTTCGCGGTGAGTGTGGTCAGCTTCCTGCTGTTCTTCGCGCTGCCCGCCGACCCGGTGACCGGCATGTGCCCGAAGAACTGCAACGCCGAGCGTCTGGAGCGGGTGCGGACGGAGCTGGGGCTCAACGAGCCGAAGGTCCAGCAGTACGCCGACTACATGAAGGGCATCTTCGTCGGCCGCGACCTGGGCAGCGCGCAGGGCGGCGAGTGCACGGCGCCCTGCCTCGGCTACTCGTACGTCAACAGCGAGGCGGTCACCGACACCTTCGCCCGGGTGCTGCCGGTGACGTTGAGCATCGTCCTGCCCGCAGCGGTGCTGTGGCTCGCCATCGGCGTCGGGCTCGGCATGGTCTCGGCCCTGCGACGCGGTTCGCTGCTGGACCGGATCTCGATCGGCCTCACCCTGACCTTCGCCTCGCTCCAGCTCTACTTCGTCGGCGCGGTCCTGTTGCTGGTCTTCGTCTACACCCTGAAGATCCTGCCCACGCCCCGCTACACGTCGCTGTTCGAGAATCCCGTGGAGTGGGCGCGGGGGCTGGTGCTGGCCTGGGTGACCCTGGCCCTGCTGTTCTCCGCGATCTACGCCCGACTGTCCCGGGCCCAGATGCTGGAGACGCTCTCGGAGGACTACGTCCGCACGGCGCGGGCCAAGGGCATGCCGAAGCGGCAGGTGTACGGCAAGCACGCGCTGCGCGCGGCGATCACTCCCATCGTCACCATCGCCGGTCTCGACGTGGGCGCGGCGCTCGGCGGCACGGTGATCACGGAGACCACCTTCGGCATCCAGGGGCTGGGGCGTACGGCGGTGGAGGCGGTCCGCCAGGGGGACCTGCCGACCATCATGGCGACCGTGCTGATCGCCGCGCTGTTCGTGGTCGTCGCCAACATGGTCGTCGACCTGCTCTACGCGTTCATCGACCCCCGGGTGCGCCTCGGCTGACCCGCGGGGCCTCGGGGCCGATCGTTGTAGCCCCGTTATCTGCTCGAAATTTACCGTCATTGAAGGCTGAGCGAAGCTTTCCTTCATCGGCGATCCGGAGGAGTGAGTATGCGAGCAAGACGCGTCACCGCCCTGGGCGGTGCGATCGCACTGATGGTTTCCCTCGGTGCGTGCAGCGAGAACACCGGTGACGACACCGGCGGGGTGGACACCGCCAAGCCGCGCACCGGCGCCATCGCGACCGACCCCAAGGACTCCCTCGGCCCGGCGCCGGAGGTGCCCGGCGCGGCCAAGGGCGGCACGTTCTACATCCTGCGGGAGAACAAGATCTCCCACATGGACCCGCAGCGGATCTACTCGTTCGCTGGGCTGATGGGAAGCCAGCTCTACGCCCGCTTCCTCACCACCTTCAAGGACGACGGCAAGGGCAACGTCACCCTGGTCGGTGACCTCGCCGAGACCCCCGGTACCAACGTCAACAACGACTGCAAGGTCTGGGAGTTCAAGGTCAAGCAGGGGGTGAAGTTCGAGGACGGCCGCCCGATCACCAGCAAGGAGATCGCGTACGGCATCGCCCGGTCCTTCGACCCGGACCTCACCGGCGGCCCGACCTACCTCCAGGAGTGGCTGGTCGACAGCCCGCAGTACGACACCAAGTGGGACTTCAAGGCCAACAAGACCTCGCTGCCGCCCGGGCTGGCCACGCCGGACGAGCGCACCCTGCGCTTCGAGTTCAACAAGCCCCGCTGTGACCTGCCGTTCGCCGTCTCGCTGCCGGCCACCGCGCCGCTGCCGGCCGACAAGGACACCGGCGTCAACCTGGACAACCAGCCGTTCTCGTCGGGCCCGTACAAGTTCACCAAGCACACCCCGGGCGTCGAGATCGTGCTCGAGCGCAACGAGCACTGGGACCCGGCCACCGACGCCGTGCGCCACCAGTACCCGGACAAGTTCGTCTGGTCGCTCGGCGCGGACCAGGCCGCCCAGACCAACCGGGTGCTCGCCGGCACCGGCAACGACGCCGCGGCGGTCGCCACCGGCGGTGTCCCCTCGGAGCTGATCGCCAAGGTCACCGGCGACCCCAAGCTCAAGGAGCGGATGATCGTCGCGGCCACGCCGAACGCGTACCGCCTGAGCATCAACACCGCCCGGGTCACCGACCTGTCGGTGCGCCAGGCGATCAACCACGCGATCGACCGCACCAGCATCACCAAGAACCTCGGCGGCCCCTACGGTGCCGTGCCGATGACCACGCTGCTGCCGCCCACCACGCTGGGCTACAAGCAGTTCGACGCCTACCCGGCCGGCGACAGCGGCAACCCGGAGAAGGCCAAGGAGCTGCTCGCCGGCAAGACGCAGAACCTGGTGCTGCTCACCTCCGACGTGACCAGCTCCCAGGAGCGGGCCACCCAGATCAAGAACGCGCTGGAGAAGGCCGGCTTCACCGTCACGATCAAGACGATCCCCGAGGACGGCTACCTCGACACGGTGAAGAAGAAGGACAACCCGTACGACATCTGGGTCGACTCGTGGGCGGCCGACTGGCCCAGCGGCGCGTCGATCCTGCCGGTGCTCTTCGACGGCCGTGGCATCAAGGCCGAGGGCAACAGCAACACCTCGCAGCTCAACAACGAGGCGCTCAACGCGGAGTTCGACCGGATCCTCGCGCTCGACCCGGCCAAGCAGGCCGACGAGTGGAGCAAGATCGACGAGCGGCTGATGAAGGAGACGGCGCCGGCGGTGCCGCTCTACGTCGAGGTGGTCTCCCTGGCGCACGGCGAGAAGGCCGGCGGCGTCTTCATCGGCAGCATCTTCGGCTGGCCGAGCTTCGTGGACGCGTACGTCAAGCAGTGACACCGCCCGTGCCGCGATGACACCCCAGCGGTGACACGCACGGACCGACCCCCGGTCGACAACGTCGTCGGCCGGGGGTCGCCGTGTCTGTGGGCCGCCGACCCGCGACCTGCTCGGCGGCGCCACCGCCCGGCGGGAGCCGGCCGGCGGCGGCGGGGACGGCCACGTCGGGGCGCGGCTAGAGGTGGCGGCGGACGAAGTCGAGTTCGAGCCTGAGCAGGCGTTCGGCGATGCCGCCGGCGGCCATGTGGGTGGCCCCGGTCAGCGGCAGCACCGAGTGCGGCCGGCCGGTCGCCAGCAGCGCGGCGGACAGCCGCAGCGTGTGCGCGGCCACCACGTTGTCGTCGACCAGGCCGTGCACCAGCAGCAGCGGCCGGGCCGCCTCCCCGGCCGGCACGGGCTCGCCGGCCAGCTCCACCAGCGAGTGGTGCGCGTAGATGTCCGTGCCGTCGTCCGGCAGGCCCAGGTAGCGCTCCGTGTAGGCGGTGTCGTACAGCGCCCAGTCGGTGACCGGTGCGCCGACGATGCCGCACCGGAACAGCTCCGGGTGCCGCAGCACCGCCAGGCCGGCCAGCCAGCCGCCGAACGACCAGCCCCGCACCGCCACCCGCTCCAGGTCGAGGTCCGGATGCTTGCCGGCCAGCGCGGTGAGCGCGTCCACCTGGTCGAGCAGGACCACGTCGGCCACCCGGCGGTGGATCGCCTTCTCGAAGGAGGGGGCCACGCCCGGCGTACCGCGGTTGTCGATGGTGACCACCGCGAAGCCTGCGTCGGCCCACCACTGCCGCTCCAGCCACGCCCCACGGGCGGCCAGCACCTCCTGGTGCCCCGGCCCGCCGTAGACGTCCAGCAGCACCGGCAGCCGCCGGCCGGTGACGTAGTTGTCCGGGTAGAGCACGGCCGTCGGCAGCCGCCGGTCGGTGACCCGCTCCAGCAGCGGCAGCGGCGAGTACGGCGGGGTGGCGGCGAGCGAGCGCAGCACGGCCACCTCCTGCCCGCCGCGCCGCACCGTCCACCGGGTGCCCGGATGGTCGAGCGAGGCGCTGCCCACCACCAGCACGTCCCCGCCCACGGCGGCGGTGTGCCAGCCCGGGTCGGTGGTGATCCGACGGGCGTCCACGCCGCCGCCGATGGTGGTGCGCACCCGGAACAGGTGCCGCTCGCTCGGCTCGCCGTCGCTCGCCTCCACCAGCAGGTCGGCCGGGCCGGTGCCGTCCGGCAGCCGCCCGACCACCCGCCGCACGTAGAGCGACGGCGGGGTGAGCAGCGTCCCGTCGGCGAAGAGGCAGCGGGCGTCGTACCCGTCGTGGGCCAGCTCGCCGCCGACCAGCACCCGGCCGTCCGGCAGGTGCGCCGGGGTGCCGGGGACCGGCTCCACCCAGCGCGGGTCGGCCAGCTCGGCGTGCACCTGGGTCTCGCCGGTACGCGGGTCGATCGCCAGCACCAGGCCGTGCTGCTGGGAACGGCGCAGCACGGTGATCAGCGGCCCGCCCTCGGCCCAGTGCACGGCCGTCAGGTACGGGTAGGTCTCCCGGTCCCAGTGCACGTCGACCCAGCCGTCGTCGAGGTCCAGCAGGTGCAGGCTGACCTCGGCGTTCGCGCTGCCCGCCCGGGGGTACGCGACCGTGGTCGGCGGGCTCGCCGGGTCGGCCGGGTCGTGCAGGTGCCAGCGTTCGACCCGGGACTCGTCCACCCGGGCGGCCAGCACCGACCGGCCGTCCGGCGCCCACCAGTAGCCGCGGAAGCGGTGGAACTCCTCGGCCGCGATGTGCTCGGCCAGCCCCCAGGTCACCCCGGAGTCCTCGCCGGCCAGCAGCGTGTCCGTGCCGTCGTGCTCGACCACCCGCAGCTGCCCCCGGCGGACCCCCTCGGCGGCGTCGGTGACGTACGCCAGGCGCTGCCCGGTGGGGTCGGGCCGGGGGTCGAGCACCGGACCGACGGTGGCCACCTCGACCACGTCGCCGTGCACCAGGTCGGCGCGGAACAGCCGCCCGGCCAGCGCGAAGACCGCCACCCGCCCGGCGCCGTCGAGGGCGTACGAGCCGATGCCGGAGGCGCTCAGCCGCAGCCGCTCGCGCAGCGCGCGCTCGCCCGGGCTCAGCGCGGCGGGATCGGCGTCGGCCCCGAGCAGCGTCGCCGGGTCGGCGACCAGCCGCTCCTCGCCGGTCGCCACGTCGAGCAGCCAGAGGGCGTCGGCCGGGTCCTCCGGGCCGGCCGAGCGCAGGAAGACCACCCGGGAGCCGTCGTCGGCCACGGTGACCGCCCGCGGCGCTCCGCGGCTGAACCGGCGGGTGCGGGCAGCCAGCTCCGGAAAGTCCACAGACCAGATCGTAGAGCGGTGACCGGGGGTGATGTGGCCGACCTGCGCGGACGCGTCAGGGTCGGCGGAGGAGAACCGCCGGATAGAGTGACCGGCGTGACGACGCTGCCTGACCGCCGCCTCCTGCTGGTCCACGCGCACCCCGACGACGAGTCCATCGGCACCGGCTCGACGATGGCGCACTACGCCGCCGCCGGCGCCCACGTCACCCTGGTGACCTGCACCCTCGGCGAGGAGGGCGAGATCCACGTACCGGCGCTGGCCCAGCTCGCCGCAGCCGAGGCCGACCAGCTCGGGGGCTGGCGGATCGCCGAGCTGAACGCCGCCTGCGCCGCGCTCGGCGTCACCGACCACCGCTTCCTCGGCGGGGCCGGCCGCTACCGCGACTCCGGCATGATGGGCCTCGCCACCAACGAGCACCCCCGGGCCTTCTGGCAGGCCGACCTCGACGAGGCCGCCGGGCACCTGGTGGAGATCATGCGGGAGGTACGCCCGCAGGTCATGGTCACCTACGACGACAACGGCTTCTACGGCCACCCGGACCACGTCCAGGCGCACCGGGTCGCGATGCGCGCGTACGAGCTGGCCGGCGCGGAGGGCTTCGCCCCGGCGAAGGTCTACTGGACCGCGATGCCGCTCAGCGTGCTGGAGGCCGGCCTGACCCACTTCGCCGAGGCGGCCGACAACCCCTTCGCCGGCATCCAGGACATCTCCGAGCTGCCCTTCGGCACCCCGGACGCGCAGATCGCCGCCCGGATCGACGCCACCGAGCAGCACGCCGCCAAGGAGGCGGCGATGCGCGCGCACGCCACCCAGATCCCCGACGCCTCCTGGCTCTACTCGATCGCCGGCAACTTCGGCAGCGAGTTCATGGGCGTGGAGTACTACACCCTCGCGTTGGGGGAGAAGGGGCCGGGCAGCGGCCCGTACGGCTGGGAGGACGACCTCTTCGCCGGGCTCGACGTCGCCGACGGCCCGGACCGGTCCCCGGTCGCGGCTGCCGGTCTCCGGTGACCCTGCCCGTCGCGTCGATGTCGGCCGCCCCGGAGGAGACCGCCCCGCCGCCGCCCGTGCGGTCCCGGCGGCTGCTCGACCTCGCCCTGCGGGTGGCCGGCGGGCTGATCGCCGTCCTCGGCGGGACGCTCACCGCGGTGCTGGAGCTGCTGCTGGCCACGCTCCGGGTCGGCGGCCAACTGATCGGCGTCTCGGTGCTGGTCGCCATCGGCGCGAACATCGCGCTGAGCTGGTTCGCGCACGAGGCCGTCGGCCGCCGGTGGGCGGTGGCGCTGCCCGCGACCCCCTGGTTCGTCCTGATGGCGGTGGCGGCGGTCCGCACCGCCGAGGGGGACCTGCTGGTCTCCGGCGACAACTGGGTCGGCCTGGCGATGATCGTGGCCGGCGCGATGACCTTCGCGGTGATGGGTTTCCGGCAGATCCTGGCGCCGCCGCCGGTCCCTTCGGGGGACTGACGCCGCACAGGTTCCGGTGGTAGACATTCCTGCCAGGAGGCCCGCCGCCGGGGCGGGCGGTACGGCGGGAGGCGTGCGATGAGTGAGCGGTGGCGCGGGACGGCGGTTCTCGCGGTCGCGCTGTTCGCGGTCAACGTGGTCGCCCGGCTGGTCACCCGGTTCGGCTTCGACGGCGACGACACGGCCGCCGCCGACCGGGTGTCGCTGGGGATGTTCGTGGTGATCGGGCTGGTCCTGGCCGCGGTCGCCTTCGTCTGGGGCAGGCGTCAGCCGGTGGCCGCCTGGGGTGCGGACCTGGCCGCCGCGGTCGGGGTCGCGCTGCTGCTGACGGTGCTGGTGGGGCCGCTGCTGGTCGGTGACAACCCGTTCGGCGGGGGCGCCGGCACCTTCTTCGCCCAGATCTGGCTCTACCTCGCGGCGGCCGGCGTGGGCGTGCTGCTCGGCTACCTGCTGCTCACGGCGCTCGGCCTGGACCACCGCTCCCAGTCCCTCAAGCGCTACGCCGAACTCCGGGCCACCAAGCCCCGCCGCGTGGTCCGCCGCTGACCCGCCCCGCCGTGGCCGGACGGGTCAGGCCGGTGGGGTGCGGGTCAGGTACGTGTGGTGGGTGGTGAAGCCGAGGGAGCGGTAGAGGGCCACGGCCGGCGTGTTGCGCTGCTCGACCTGGAGGAAGGCGCGGGAGGCGCCGGCCGCGGCGCCCCAGTCGACGAGGGCGCGGATGATCCGGCCCGCCAGGCCCTGCCGCCTCGCCTCCGGCAGCACCTCGATCAGGCTGAGCCCGAGCCAGCGTCCCGGCCCGGTGACCGTGCCCCGGCCGATGGCCAGCAGCGCGCCGTCGGCGTACACGTGGGCGAAGCGGACCTGGTCCACGGCGGTGAGCACGTGCCGGGCGGCGTCCGGTAGCCCGCCCTTGCGGCCGGCGGCGACGGTGAGCCAGTCGTCCGACGGCGCGGTGGCCAGCGCGACCGGCGGCGCCCCGGCGTGCTCCGGCGCGGCCGGCGGCAGCCCCGCCAGCGGCACGGTCTGCACCAGTACGGGCGGCCGGCCGACCCAGCCGCGGGCGTCCAGCTCCGCGCCGACCGGCGCGGCGAGCGGCAGCGGGGTGTTGACCATCGGCGGCTGCCCGAGGTCGGCGTACCAGCGCTCCACCGCGTCCAGCGCGGCGGGCAGGGGCCGGTCCGGGTCGCCCACGGGCAGCGCCGAGTTGGCCCGGCCGGTCCAGCCGTCGGCGGCGCGCAGCCGCCAGTCGCCGAGCCGACCCCGTACGGCTGCGGGCCAGGCCTCGTCGGCGGCCAGTTCCAGCTCGACCACCGCCGCGGCGGTGGGCCGGCGGGCCGGCGGCACCCGCTTGGCCCGGTGCACCTCGGCCACCGGGACCCGCAGCCGGCCCTGCTCGGTGGCGAGCGTGAGGTGGGTCTCACTCAGCTCGACCAGCTCGCCGAGGGCGTCCGAGAAGAGCGGCCGGCCCTCGCGGATGCCCACGATCCGGCGAACCACGATCCGGTGTCCCACATCCTGCTGTCGGAGCACGATCGACCCCCTCCCCGGCGAGATACTAGGCTCTTACCGTCGCGGGTGATCGCGGCGTGTCTTGCGGAGGAGAAGACCGGTGACCTACATCATCGCCGAACCGTGCGTGGATGTGCTCGACAAGGCTTGCATCGAGGAATGTCCGGTCGACTGCATTTACGAGGGCAACCGGATGCTCTACATCCACCCCGACGAGTGCGTCGACTGTGGTGCCTGTGAGCCGGTCTGCCCGGTCGAGGCGATCTTCTACGAGGACGACGTGCCGGAGCAGTGGAAGGACTACACCGGCGCCAACTACGAGTTCTTCGAGGAGCTGGGCTCGCCCGGTGGCGCCTCGAAGATCGGCAAGGTGGAGAAGGACGCGACCTTCGTCGCCGCGCAGCCGCCGCGCGGCGAGGGCCACTGAACCGGCCGGCGCCGGTCTCGTCGCGGCTGCCGGAGTTCACCTGGGACACCTTGGACGCCGCGGCCGCGCTGGCCGCGGCGCATCCTGAGGGTCTGATCAACCTCTCCATGGGTACGCCGGTCGACCCGGTGCCCGAGGTGATCCGGCGGGCGCTGGCCGACGCGTCCGACGCCCCGGGCTACCCGCTGACCGCCGGGACGCCGGTGCTGCGCGAGACGATCGCGGCCTGGGTCGCGCGCGCCTGCGGCGCCGGCGTCGACGGCCTCGGCGTGCTGCCGACGATCGGCTCGAAGGAACTCGTCGCCTGGCTGCCGACCCTGCTCGGGATCGGCCCCGGCGACGTCGTCGTGGTGCCCTCGATCGCCTACCCGACGTACGAGGACGGGGTGCGGCTCGCGGGTGCCACCGTCGTACGCGCCGACTCGCTGACGGCCGTCGGCCCCACCCCACGCGTACGCCTGGTCTGGGTCAACTCGCCCGGCAACCCGACGGGCCGGGTGCTGCCGGCGGCCCACCTGCGCAAGGTGGTCGACTGGGCCCGGGAGCGCGGCGCGGTGGTCGCCAGCGACGAGTGCTACCTGCCGCTGGGCTGGTCCGCCGAGCCCGTCTCGGTGCTCTCGCCCGAGGTCTGCGGCGGCTCGTACGACGGGGTGCTGGCCGTGCACTCGCTCTCCAAGCGGTCGAACCTGGCCGGCTACCGGGCGGGCTTCGTGGCGGGCGACCCGGCGCTGGTGGCGGAGCTGCTCAAGGTCCGCAAGCACGCAGGGATGATCGTGCCGGCGCCGGTGCAGGCGGCGATGGTGGCCGCGCTGCGCGACGGGCGGCACGCCGACGAGCAGCGGGAGCGCTACCGGGCCCGGCGCGAGGTCCTGCACGCCGCGTTCACCGGCGCGGGCTTCACCGTCGAGCACTCCGAGGCCGGGCTCTACCTCTGGCTGACCCGGGGCGAGGACTGCTGGGAGACGGTCGACTGGCTGGCCCGGCGGGGCATCCTCGCGGCCGCCGGCGTCTTCTACGGTCCGGGCGGTCGGCAGCACGTGCGGGTGGCGCTGACCGAGTCCGACGAGCACGTGGCGGCGGTCGCCGGCCGGCTGCGCGCCTGAGCGCGATGACGACCGACGCGTCGGCGCCGGACCCGGCCGGGCGCTGGGCCGGGGTCCGGGCGGCGGTCGTGGGCACCGGCCTGATCGGCGGTTCCGTCCTGCTCCGGCTGCGCGCGGCCGGCCTGGACGTCGCCGGTTGGGACCCGGACCCCGCGACCCGCCGGTACGCCCGGCGGCAGGGCGTCGAGGCCCCGGAGACGCTCGACGAGGCGGTGGCCGGGCGCCGCGTGGTGCTGCTCTGCGGCCCGCTGCCCACCCTTGCGGACACCCTGCTGCGGGTCGCCCGGGCGGCCCCGCCCGACTGCGTACTGACGGACGTCGGCAGCACGAAGGCCGAGCTGGCGGCCTTCGCCGCGCGGCACGGCCTCGTCGACCGGTTCGTGCCCGGTCACCCGATGGCCGGCGCGGACTCCGCCGGGCTCACCTCCGCCACGGCCGCGCTGCTCGACTCCGCCGCCTGGGTGCTCTGCCCGTCCGACGGCCCGGCGACGGCCGCGTTCCGGTGGCTCGCGGCCCTGGTCGTCGACGTGTTCCGCGCCCGGGTGGTGCCGATGTCCCCGCAGGAGCACGACGAGGCCGCCGCGCTCGCCTCCCACGTGCCGCACCTGCTCGCCGGGGCGCTGGCGGGGGCGGCCCGGCACGCCGCCCTGGGCGACGCGGTCCTCGCGCTCGCCGCCGGCAGCTTCCGGGACGGCACCCGCGTCGCCGGCACCCCGGCCGCGCGTACCGCCGGCATGCTGCTCGGCAACCGCGACCGGGTGCTGGACGGCCTCGCCGGCGTCACCGCCTTCCTCGACCGGCTGGCGGGCGCGCTGCGGGCCGGCGACGCCGCCTCCCTCACCGCCCTGTACGCCGAGGCCGAGGCGACCCGCTCGGCGCTGCTCGCCCGCCCGTTCGACACCTCCGTACGGGAGTTCCCGGCGGGCGGCGACCACGCCGCCGAGGTCGCCTGGCTGCGGCGGCTGGGCGCGGGCGGTGGGCACCTGAGCGCCTGCCGGGTCGCGGCCGGCACGGTCTCCTACACCGCGCACGCCCCGGCGGGCACCGCGCCGGCCTGACCCGCGACCGGCTCCGCCGCCGTGGCGCGGGCACGGTCGACGTCCCCGCCGCCCGCGACCCGTGGGGCAGCCGGTACGTGCCGACGTGCAGGGCCAGCCCCCGTCCGACGTGCTCCGGACGGCGGGCGGGTCGGTGGGTGCGCGGTTAGGGTGAGGGCATGGTGGACGGACCGGTGGTGGCGGTGCGCGGCGAGGCGTACCGGGAGGTGGCTCCGGAGATCGCCCGGTTCGCGGTGACCGCCAGGGCGCGCGACCGCGAACGGGAGGCCACCCTGACCCGGCTGGCCGAGCGGGCCGCCGCCGTCCGGGTGCTGCTCGACGCCGAGGGCACCGGCATCGACCGGCGGGAGACCGGTGAGCTGCGGGTACGGCCGGAGACCCGACGCTCCGGCGAGCGGGTGGTGGCGTACAGCGGGAGCGTGACCACCACCGTGACGGTCAGCGACTTCACCGCGCTCGGCGAGCTGATGCTGCGCCTGGCCGACCAGGACCAGATCGAGGTGGCCGGGCCGTGGTGGGCGCTGCGGCCGGGCAGCCCGGCCCACCGGGAGGCCCGGCACGCCGCGCTCGCCGACGCCCTGCTGCGGGCCCGCGAGTACGCGGAGGCCCTCGGCGCCCGGGTCACCGCCCTGATCGAGCTGGCCGACGCGGGCGCGGCGGAGCAGCCGATGATGAGCCGGATGGCGTACGCGGCCGACGGCGCGGAGAGCGCTCCGCCGGAGCTGGAGCTCGACCCGCAGCCGCAGACCGTGCACGCCGCGGTGCACGCGCGGTTCGCGATCAGCGAGCCGGTCCTCGGCTGATGGCCGCCGGCCGGGTCGTCGGGACCGGCGAGCTGGTGGCGCGGGCGCGCGCGCTCGCCGAGGCCGGCCCGCGGCAGCTGCTGGGCATCGCCGGGCCGCCCGGCGCGGGCAAGTCGACGCTGGCGGAGCGGATCGTCGAGGAGGTCGGCCCGACGGCCCGGCTGGTGCCGATGGACGGCTTCCATCTCGCTCAGGCCGAGCTGCGCCGCCTGCGCCGGGCGGAGCGCAAGGGTGCCGTGGACACCTTCGACGCCAACGGCTACGTGTCGATGCTGCGCCGCCTGCGGCGGCTGGAGCCGACGGCGGTCTACGTGCCGGCGTTCCGCCGGGACCTGGAGGAGCCGGTGGCCGGCTCGATCGAGGTGCCGCCGTCGGTGCGGCTGGTGGTCACCGAGGGCAACTACCTGCTGGTGGACGCGACCCCCTGGGACGAGGTGCGGCAGCTGCTGCACGAGGCGTGGTTCCTCGACCTGGACGCCGAGCTGCGGCTGCGCCGGCTGACCGCCCGGCACGAGGCGTACGGGCGGTCGCCGGAACAGGCCCGGGCGTGGGCGACGGGCAGCGACGAGGCCAACGCCGCCCTGGTCGCCGGCACCGCGCACCGCGCCGACCTGGTCGTCCGCCTCGCCGAGCCGCCACCGACGCCCTGACGGGGATCCACGCTCAGCGCCGTCGCCGTTCCCCGGCGACGCCCTGACAGCGCTCCGACGGCGTCGACGCGGCGTCAGCCGGAGCCGGGCCGGGGTACCGGGACGCCCCGGCGCAGCAGCCACGCCACCCGCGAGCGTTCCCGGTGGAACTCCGGCGCCTCGGGGTAGCCGCTGTGGTTGCGGATCGGGGGGTCCGCCACCTCCCCGTCGCTGGGGTGCAGCGCCTCCGGGTCGCGTACGGGCAGGTCCCGTTCCCCGGCGGTGACCGGCCAGCCGAGCGGGTCGGTGTCGCGCCAGAAGTTGGTCCAGCGGACCTTGTCGCCGGGCGGGGTCAGCGCGTCGGCGAGTACGGGCAGCCGGTCCGGGCCGAAGTAGCCGGGGAAGACCCGCCCGTAGAGCCGGGTCAGCTGGCAGCCGTACGAGAAGAACCAGATCCGCCGGCGTGCGCGGGCCGGCAGTTGCAGGAGCACCGCCGCGCAGAGCACCGTGCCCTGGCTGTGCCCGGAGAGGATGATCCCGTCCACGCCCCGGGGGTCGTGCTCGGGGAGCGCCAGCAGTCCGGCGACGCGGGTCTGCAACTCGGGTACGGCCCGCTCGGCGTAGCTGGGCGGGGCCAGCGGGTGCGCCGTCCGGGGCCAGAAGGTGCCCACGTCCCAGACCACGCCCACGGAGCGGCGGACGACGTCGTTGCGGTAGACCAGCATGCCCACCGTGGCGATCAGCACCGGCAGCCAGCCGAGCAGCCGCCCACCCATCTCGGAGATCCACTCGACCACCGCCGCGCCGCCGGTCGCCACCGTGGGGTGCGGTGGGCTGTGGTTGAGCAGGGCGGCGCAGGAGAGGGTCGCCAGCACGAGCGACACGGCTGCGTAGCAGCCGACCAGCCGTACGGCGTGTTCGCCGACCAGTCGGTGCAGCGCGCGCCAGGCGGCGACGTCGCGGCAGCGCCGCAGCTCGTGCGCGGAGAGGGGGACGCCGGTGCGCGCCGTCGCCTCCGCGTACTCGTGGCGGCGCAGGCGCAGGTAGAGCAGCGCGGCCCGGACGACGGTGGCGGCGAGCGCGAGCAGGGCGGCGGCGAAGACGAGCCCGGCCCACAGCACCGGAACCGGGGGCGCGACGGGGGAGGACCCGCCCGTGGCCGGGCCGCCGTTGAGCCGGCCGGTGACCCAGTAGAGCAGCCCGGCGCTGTAGGAGACGCAGAGCATCCAGCCGAAGCCGGCGAGGAGCGCCGGCGCGCGCCCGCCCCAGGCCAGGTCGGTGTGGGGCCCCAGGGGTTGTCGCCCGAGCGGCACCGGGACGCGCGGCAGCAGCAGCCCGGTGGCGGCCAGGGCGACGATCAGGACGACGACCGTCCAGAACTCCAGCGCGGCGGGCGCGGGTGGCAGCCCGGGCAGCCACCCGGTGAACCAGGCGAACCCGGGAACGAGCAGCAGGGCGGCCGCCGCCGGCGCGGCCAGCGCCCGCCGCCCGGACCGGGCCACCGCGCCGATCGCGATCAGCAGCAGCAACTGTCCCGTGCCCAGCCATGCGACGATCCAGTTCAGACCGGGCAGCGACCGGTCGGCCGGGCAGGCCGGCGCGCCGGCGGTGCGGGCGCAGCCGCGGGCCGGGCGCAGGTCGGCCAGGGGCGTACCGGCGGGGCCGTCGGGCAGCAGCAGGATCAGCACCGTGCCGGCCAGCCCGACCCCGGTGAGCGCGGCGACCGTGATGCTCCACCGGCCGAGCGGGGTGGCCCCCGCGCGCCGCGTCAGGTCGGGTCCGGCGAGGGCCACGACCGCGACGACCACGACTGCGGCGAGGGCCGCCACGGTGGACCAGGCGACGACCGCCCGCGCGCCCCGGGGCGGGTCCAGGGCGAGGACCACCCCCAGCGGTACGGCGGCGGCGACGACCACGCCGGTGCACAGGTGCAGCACGGCGCCCCTGCGCAGCTGACCCTCGCCGATCCAGAAGGTGCGGTCCTGCAACGGGTTCGCGGGCGGGCCGGGGGGTGGGTCCGGTGCGGCCGGGCCCGCCTCGGGTTGCTGCGGTCCGTCCGGCGGTGCGTCGGCGGGCCGCGGAGCCCTCGGTGGGGGCACCGGTTCGGCGGGCATCTGTGCCTCGTACTGGTAGGTGCGCCAGCTCACCAGGCCGAGCAGGGCCAGCGCGCCGAGGGGCACGATCAGGCCGACGGCCATCGGTCTGGTGCCCTCGCTCCACCAGCCCCGTCCGAGGAACTCCCAGGGGCCCGGGATCCGGCGCAGGCAGTCCTGGTCGACGCACTGCCAGCCCACGAGGTCGACCCCGACGGCGGTGAGGGTGAGGGCGAGGGTGCCGGTGAGGCTCAGGCAGAACAGCCGGATGAACCACGCCGTGATCCCCGAGGTGCTGTGCCAGCGTTCGGTGCCGGGGTCGGCCGGGATGGACGGCCGGGCGTGCAGCGCGACGTTGGCCAGCGTGAACGGGAGCAGCAGCGTCCACAGTGCGCGTTCGACGTCGCGCGCGGTACGCGCGCCGGAGGTCAACTGCCCCCAGCTGTACGCCTCGACGACGACCGGGTCGTTGGGCTCGGCGGCGGGGGAGCGGTAGAAGCCGGTGACCGGGCCGCCCGCGACGAGCCAGGGCGGCAGGGGCGCGTCTTCGCCGGGGGCCGGGCGCAGGCCGAGGATCTGGCCCGGGGGAGTGTTGGAGACCCCGTGCACGCGCAGTTCGAGAACCCGACCGACCATCTCGCCCCCTGGTGACGACATCACCACCCACAGTGCCGGGTGCCGGGTGCGAAACGCCAGGGCTTGGAGGGTGTTTGTGCAGGTGGTGGGCTTGATCGTGGTCAGTCGAGCTGGCGTACGACCCGGGCGGGGTTACCCACGGCGACGACGTTCGCCGGCAGGTCCCTGGTCACCACGGCGCCCGCGCCGACGACGGTGTTCTCCCCGATGGTGACGCCGGCGAGCACGATGGCCCCGCCGCCGAGCCAGACGTTGTCGCCGATGGTGATCGGCTTGGCCGCCTCCCACTTGTCGCGGCGGGGCCCGGGCTCGACGGGGTGGGTGGGGGTGAGCAGTTGCACGTTCGGTCCGATCTGGACGTCGGCGCCGATGGTGATCGGGGCGACGTCGAGGAGGACCGCGTTGAAGTTGACGAAGCTGCGCGGTCCGATCCGGACGTACCGGCCGTAGTCGACGTACAGCGGCGGTCGGACGTGGGTGCCCTCGCCCACCTCGCCGAGCAGGTCGCGCAGGGCGGCGAGCCGGGCCTCGGGATCGGCGGCGGGGCTGCGGTTGAAGCGTTCCATCAGCCGCGTCGCCCGGTCCAGGTCGGCGGCGATCTCCGGGCCCTCGGCGATGTAGGGCTCGCCGGCCAGCATGCGTTCCTTCATGGAGGTCACCGGCCGATCATCCCCGATGACGGGGCCCGATCGTTGGCTGGTCCGTCATCTTCGTGTCTTCATTTTGCATACTCGGTATGCAATCCTGATGACTGTCAATGCGTCCATCCCTACAGGTAGTAACGCCCGACGAGGAGGATCCGTTGCAGCGAAGAAGAAAACTGGTCGGTCTCGGTCTGGTGCTCGGCGTGGTGCTCGGCACCCCCGGCATGGCCGTTGCCCAGGCGCCCGCCGATCCGGCCCCCCGTCCCGTCCCGGCCCCGTCGGCCCCGGCGGCGGGCACCGGCAACCGCCCGGTCACCGTCACCCTGCTCACCGGCGACCGGGTCACCGTCACCGGCTCCCGCGCCAGCGTGCGCCCCGCGCCAGGGCGTGAGGACGTCCGCTTCCTCACCCGACGCGATCGGGGCCACCTCTCGGTGGTGCCCGAGGACGCCGTGGCGCCGATCCGCGAGGGACGGGTCGACCGGCGGCTGTTCGACGTCACCGAGCTGGTCGCCGCCGGTTACGACGACGCCCGGCGCGACCACCTGCCCCTGCTGATCACGGGCGGCAACGGGGCGGCCCGGCGCTCGGCCGTGCCCGGCGGGGTGACGGTCACCCGCGAGCTGCCCGCCGTCGGCGGCCTCGCCGCCACGGCGAGCAAGCGGCGCGCCACGGAGGTCTGGGCGGCGGTCACCGCCGCCGGTGCACGCGTCGGCGCGGCAGGGGGCGCCGACCGGATCTGGCTCGACGGCCGGCGTCAGCTCACGCTCGACCGCAGCGTGCCGCAGATCGGCGCGCCGGAGGCCCACCGGGCCGGATTCACCGGTCGGGGCGTGCGGGTCGCCGTGCTGGACACGGGGATCGACGCCACGCACCCCGACCTGTCCGGCCGGGTGGCCGAGGTGCGCAACTTCACCGAGGAGTCGGCGGCGGGCGACGTGGTCGGGCACGGCACCCACGTGGCCTCGATCGTCGCCGGCAGCGGCGCCGCCTCCGGCGGTCGCCTCCGGGGCGTCGCCCCCGACGCGACGCTGCTCGACGGCAAGGTCTGCGAGACGTACGGCTGCCCGGAGTCGGCGATCCTCGCCGGCATGCAGTGGGCCGCGGTGGAGCAGCGGGCCGACGTGGTCAACCTCAGCCTCGGCGGCTACGACACCCCGGAGGTCGACCCGCTGGAGGAGGCCGTCAACACGCTCACCGCGCAGACCGGCGCCCTCTTCGTGATCAGCGCCGGCAACTCCGGCCGGTTCGCGCCGGTCAGTTCCCCCAGCACCGCCGACGCCGCCCTCTCGGTGGGCGCCGTCGACCGGGACGACAGCCTCGCCGACTTCTCCAGCCGTGGCCCCCGCACCGGTGACGACGCGCTCAAGCCCGACATCACCGCCCCCGGGGTGGACATCGTGGCGGCGCGCAGCCGTGACGGCGTGATCGGCGAGCCGGCCGGCGACGGGTACGTCTCGCTCTCCGGCACCTCGATGGCCGCCCCGCACGTCACCGGCGCGGCGGCGCTGCTGGCCCAGCAGCACGCCGACTGGAAGGCCGACCGGCTCAAGGCCCTCCTGATGTCCTCGGCGAAGCCGAACCCCGAGCTGACCGCGTACGAGCAGGGGGCCGGGCGGGTCGACCTGGCCAGCGCGGTCCGGCAGACGGTGACCAGCGACCCGCCGAGCGTGTCGCTCGGACGGGCACTCTGGCCGCACCACGACGACACCCCGATCACCCGCACCGTGACCTGGCGCAACGACGGCGCCGCCACCGACCTGGAGCTGACCGTCGAGGCGACCGGCCCGGACGGCAGGCCCGCCCCGGTGGGCATGTTCACCCTCGGCGCGAGCCGGATCAGCGTGCCGGGCGGCGGCACGGCGAGCGCCACGATCACCGCCGACACCCGGGTCGACGGCCCGGACGGTCACTACACCGGCCGGATCGTGGCCCGCTCCGGCGGCGCGGTGGTGGCCGTGACCCCCGTGGCGGTGCACCGGGAGGTGGAGAGCTACACGGTGACCGCCCGGCACCTGAACCGCGCCGGCGCGCCCGCCGGTGAGCACAGCACCACGCTGGTCTCCCTGGACGAGCTGAACCCGTTCGACCTGTACGACCCGGACGGCACCGCCGAGCTGCGGGTCCCCAAGGGCCGGTACGGGCTGGTCAGCTACGTGTTCGACGTGGACGGCGAGGAGCTGACCGCGGCCACCCAGCTCGTCCAGCCGGAGCTGGTGGTCGGCGGGGACACGCGGATCACCCTCGACGCCCGACGGGGCAAGCCGGTCCGGATGAGCGTCCCGCAGCGCTCGGCCACCCCGGCGCTCGTCGTCACCGAGGCGAGCTTCCTCGCCGAGACGGGCAGCTACACCTTCGGCCTGCTGGACTCCGACTTCGGCGGTCTCTTCACCGCCGGGCTCGGGCAACCGGTGCCCGCACAACGGTTCGTCGCCACGGTCAGCAGCCAGTGGGCCGACCTGGAAGCGGCGAGCAGCCCCTACCTCTACGCCCTCAGCGAGGCCGTGCCGGGCCGGATGCCGACCGGCTTCGTCCGGCACTACCGGGCGAAGGACCTGGCCACGGTCACCCACCGGTTCAACGGCGGCAGCCCGGGGCTGGTCACCGACCGGCTGGTCTTCGCGCACCGGGATCCCGACCTCGGCGGCTGGGCGGTCGGCCTGCGTACCGCCACGCCGGGGCAGCGGGTCGAGCACTACAACACCCGGGGCGTGCGCTGGTCCTCCGAGCTGGACTTCGGGGTGCCGACCGACGAGGGCTGGGCCGACCTCAAGGCGATCCTCTTCTCCGAGGCGCGCAGCCTGCGTCCCGGGCGGCACTACCGGGAGAGCTGGAACAGCGCGCCGTACGGGCCGTCGTTCCCGGCGGCGGGGATCACCCGGCAGGGCGACCGCATCGAGGTGGGCCTGCCGCTGCACAGCGACGCCGAGGGGCACGCGGGAGGCTCGGTCGCCGACACCGCCCGCACCGCCCTCTACCGCAACGGCGTGCTGGTCGGGGAGACGCCCGAGCCGGCGTACGGCGGGTTCGACGTGCCGCCGGGCGCGGCCGACTACCGGCTGGAGGTGTCGTCGAAGCGGAGCTTCACCGACCTCGCCACCGAGGTGGCGGCCACGTGGACGTTCCGGTCGCGGCACGTCGGCGGGGACGACCCGGTCGCGCTGCCGGCGTCGGCGATCCGGTTCGCGCCCCGGCTGGACCGGGACAATGCCGCCCCGGCGGGCCGGAGCTTCGCGATCCCGGTGGAGGTGCAGCGGCAGCCGGGCGCGCCCAGGACCCGGATCGCCGCGCTGACCGTCGACGCCTCCTACGACGGCGGGAAGACCTGGCAGCGGGCCCGGGTCCGCCCCGGCGGGGACGGCTGGACGGCCACCGTGCGGCACCCAGACGGCACCGGGCACGTCTCGCTGCGGGCCACCGCCCGGGACACCGCCGGCAACACGGTCACCCAGCGCGTCATCCAGGCGTACCGCCTGCGCTGAGGCGTACCCCCGCCGGGTCCGCGGCCGATCGCGGGCCCGGCGGGGGCGACCCGTCAGTCGTTGGCGTGCAGCGCGGCGTTCAGCTCGATGCCCCGGCCCGCGCGCTGCTTCGCCTCCAGCGCACCGGTCACCGAGTTGCGCCAGAACAGCAGGTTGTCCACCCCGGACAGCTCGCGGGCCTTGACCACCCGGCCGTCCGGCAGGGTGATCTTGGAGGCGGCGGTGATGTAGCAGCCGGCCTCCACCATGCAGTCGTCGCCGAGCGAGATGCCCACGCCCGCGTTCGCGCCGATCAGGCTGCGCTCGCCGATGCGGACCTTGTCGGTGCCGCCGCCGGAGAGGGTGCCCATGATCGAGGCGCCGCCGCCGATGTCGGAGCCGTCGCCGACCACCACGCCCTGCACGATCCGCCCCTCGACCATGGAGGTGCCGAGCGTGCCGGCGTTGAAGTTGCAGAAGCCCTCGTGCATGACCGTCGTGCCGGCCGCCAGGTGCGCGCCGAGCCGGACCCGGTCGGCGTCGGCGATCCGCACGCCCGACGGCACCACGTAGTCGGTCATCCGGGGGAACTTGTCCACCCCGTAGACGGCCAGGTGGCGGCCGGCGGCCCGTTCGATGACCCGCAGCTCGTCCACCCGCTCCGGGGGGCACGGCCCGGCGGAGGTCCAGGCCACGTTCGCCAGCTTGCCGAAGATGCCGTCGAGGTTGAGCTCGTTGGGTCGCACCAGGCGGTGGGAGAGCAGGTGCAGCCGCAGGTACGCGTCGGCGGCATCCTTGATCGGGTCGTCCAGCGAGTCGATCACGGTGACCACCTGGACGGTACGCAGCCCGGGCAGCGCCCGGTCGCCGACCGCTCCCGGCGGCAGGTCCAGCACGTCCGCCTCGTCCTCGCCGGCGACCAGCGGCAGCTTGCCGAGGCCCAGCTTGCCGGTCGGGTACCAGGTGTCGAGCACCTGGTCGTCAGCGGTCACGGTGGCCAGGCCGATGCCCCAGGCGGATTCGGACGTCACTGATTCACCTCTCGTTCGTGGCTGCCGGGCGGGCGGGTCACCAGGTGCCCCGCGCGGCCGCGCGCTCTGACGCCGGCCGCCCGGAACGCTCGCTCCTCACGCGCCCGACCTGACGGTACCGTGCGAACCATGGAGAACCCGCTGACCCCCGAGGTCCTGGCCGATCCGGTGGCGCTGACCCGAGCGCTGGTCGACATGGAGTCCGTGTCCCTCAACGAGAAGGCGATCGCCGACTGCGTGGAGCAGGTGCTGCGGGGCGTACCGCACCTGAGCACGTACCGGCACGGCAACACGGTGATGGCCCGGACGGACCTGGGCCGCGACCAGCGGGTGGTGCTCGCCGGTCACCTGGACACGGTGCCGCTGAACAACAACTTCCCGTCGACCATGCGCGGCGACCTGATGTACGGCTGCGGCACCTCCGACATGAAGTCCGGGGTGGCGTACGCGCTGCACCTGGCCGTGAGCCTGCCCGACCCGCGCTACGACGTGACGTACTTCTTCTACGAGGCGGAGGAGATCGAGTCGAAGTACAACGGCCTCTTCCTGGTAGCCGAGGCGCACCCGGAGTGGCTGGAGGCGGACTTCGCGCTACTGCTGGAGCCGACGTACGGCATCGTCGAGGCCGGGTGCCAGGGCACCATGCGCTCGGTCGTCACCACCACCGGCGTACGCGCCCACTCGGCCCGCTCCTGGCACGGCGTGAACGCGATCCACGCGGCCGGCGAGGTGCTCGACCGGCTGGCCAACTACGAGGCGCGGCGGGTCACCATCGACGGCTGCGACTACCGCGAGGGGATGAACGCGGTCCGCATCCACGGCGGCGTGGCCGGCAACGTGGTGCCCGACCGGTGCGAGGTCGAGGTCAACTACCGCTTCGCGCCGGACCGGACCCCGGCCGAGGCCGAGGCGCACCTGCGCGAGGTCTTCGCCGGCTTCGACGTGCGGGTCACGGACTCGGCCGCCGGCGCCCCGCCCGGGCTGGAGGCGGCACCCGCCAAGGAGTTCGTGGCGGCGGTGGGCGCGAAGCCGATCGGCAAGCTGGGCTGGACGGACGTGGCCCGGTTCGCCGCGATGGGCGTCCCGGCGTTGAACTTCGGCCCGGGCGATCCGAACCTGGCCCACCACCCGGACGAGCACGTCGAGATCAGCAAGATCCGGGACGGCGCCGCCACGCTGCACCGCTGGCTCGCCTCCGCCTGACGCCCGGGGCGGGTGGCCTCCTCGCATGGACGGAGGGTCCGCGTCGGACGACGCGGACCCTCCGCTCACGGTGCTGCCGGTGCGGCTCAGACGGTGGTCGACGCCTCGGCGGCGGGCCGGGCGTCGGTCTGGCCGCCCTGATCGGTGGACGGTTCCATCAGGCGGGCGCGGCGGCGCTCGGCCACCACGTCGCGGATGCGGCGCTGCATCTGCCGCCGGATCCGGATCATCTCGCTGTTGCTGATCACGCTGACTCCTCCCCCGAAGGCGCGCGCCGGGGCATACCCGGTATGTGAATAGTAAGACGTCCGTGCGACCGAATTAGTTGCCCAAGATCGGAGATTATTTTCCGGTCGTCGCCGCCGGAGCTCGCCGTCGTCCGCCGCACCGCCGTCGTCCGCCGCACCGCCGTCGTCCGCCGCACCGCCGTCGTCCGCCGCACCGCCGTCGTCCGGCGCGTCGCCGAGCGTCGCCCGAGAGCCGCCTCCGCCGGTCGGCGCAGGTCCGGCTCGTGGTGCCCGCACCTGGCGGGTGCCGCTCCACTACGGTGGCTCCCATGGGTCAGAGCAACGGGCGGGAGTCCGGCCGCCAGCCGGGACAGGAACGGCACCGGGGGGCCGTGACGCTGCGCCGACAGGCGATCACGAGTAGCACGGCCGATCAGCGCCTGCTCGATTCGCGGGGGCGTGGCGATTGGAAGACCAAGGACGCCTGGCGGGCGCTGCGCATCCTCTCCGAGTTCGTCGAGGGCTTCGACACCCTCGCCGACCTGCCCCCGGCGGTCAGCGTGTTCGGCTCCGCCCGCAGCCGGCCGGAGAGCCCGGAGTGCCAGCTGGCCGAGGCGCTGGGCGCCGCCCTGGCCCGGGCGGGCTACGCGGTGATCACCGGCGGCGGGCCGGGCGTGATGGAGGCGGCCAACCGGGGCGCCAGCGAGGCCGGGGGGCTCTCGGTCGGTCTCGGCATCGAGCTCCCCTTCGAGCAGGGCCTCAACGACTGGGTCGACCTGGCCATCGACTTCCGCTACTTCTTCGCCCGCAAGACCATGTTCGTCAAGTACGCCCAGGCGTTCGTCGTGCTGCCCGGCGGGTTCGGCACCATGGACGAGCTCTTCGAGGCGCTGACGCTGGTGCAGACCGGCAAGGTCACCCGCTTCCCCGTGGTGCTGATGGGCGCGGAGTACTGGAGCGGCCTGCTCGACTGGCTGCGCGGCACGATGGCCGCCGACGGCAAGATCGGTCCGGTCGACCTGGACCTGATTCGCGTGACCGACGACGTCGACGCGGCCGTCCGGCACATCGTGGAGGCCGAGGCCGCCCTCAACGTCGAGCAGGAGGCGGTCCGCGAGGAGGCCGTCGCCGTCACCGCCGCCGACCAGCAGGCCGCCGCCGAGGCGGGCGACGAGAACCGGGAGCGCTGATGGCGGCGATCTGCGTGTTCTGCGCCTCCTCCCGTACGCTCGACCAGCGCTGGCTGGACCTCGCGGCCGAGACGGGCGCGGAGATCGCCCGGCGCGGGCACACGCTCGTCAGCGGCGGCGGGTGCGTCGGCATGATGGGCGCGCTGGCGGACGGGGCGCGGGCCGCCGGCGGTCGGACGGTCGGGGTGATCCCGCAGTCGCTGGTCGACCTGGAGGTCGCCGACCTGGCGTCGGACGAGCTGCTGATCACCGACTCGATGGCCAGCCGCAAGACTGTCATGATCGACAAGTCGGACGCGTTCCTCACCCTGCCGGGCGGGCTCGGCACCCTCGACGAGCTGTTCGAGGTCTGGACGACCGCCACCCTCGCCCTGCACGCCAAGCCGATGGTGCTGGTCGACACCGACGGCTTCTACCGCCCGGTGCTCGACTGGCTGGGCGCGCTGGCCGACCAGACCTTCCTCAAGCCCGCCGGCCTGGGCCTGCTCACCGTGACCGACACGGTCCCCGCCGCCCTGGACGCCATGGAACGCCAGCTGACCTGACCCCACCCCACCCGCCCCCGTGCCCCCGCGCCGGAAGAGGGCGGGGTGGCGGGGCGGGGGTGTCGTACCGGCGTGGTGGGATGGGCGGATGCAGGCGTACCGGCTGGTGCGCCGGCCTGCCGAGGCGGTCCGGGGGGACCAGCGGCCCGGCGGGCCGGCCCGGGGGGACGGTCGGTCCGAGGGGCCGACCGGTGACGAGCGGCGCTCCGAGGGGCCGATCGGCGGCGAGCGGCGCTCCGGAGAGTCCACGGGCGCGCGGCGCGCGGCGGCGCGGCTGACCGATCCGCACCAGGCCGAGATCGTGGCACACACCGACGGGCCGATGCTGGTGCTCGGTGGCCCCGGCACGGGCAAGACCGCCACGCTGGTCGAGGCGGTCGCCGCCCGGGTGGCCGAGGGCGTCGACCCGGAGCGGATCCTGGTGCTCACCTTCGGCCGCCGGGCCGCCACCGCGCTACGCCAGCGGATCGAGGCCCGGGTCGCCGAGGACGGCCACCGCGTGCTGCGCGAGCCGCTGGTGCGCACCCTTCCGGCGTACGCCTTCGGGCTGCTGCGCCGGGCCGCGGCCGAGCGCGGCGAGCCGTCGCCCCGGCTGCTCACCGGCCCGGAACAGGATCTGATCATCCGTGAGCTGCTCGACGTGGTCGGCGAGGAGCCCGACGACGACCCGGTCGGCTGGCCGGAGGACCTGCGCCCCGCGCTGCGTACGCGGGCCTTCGCGGCGCAGCTGCGCGACCTGCTGATGCGCGCCGCCGAGCGGGGCGTGGGCCCCGTCGAGCTGGCCCGGCTGGGCGAGAAGCTCGGCCGCGCCGACTGGCCCGCCGCCGCCCGCTTCCTGCGGGAGTACGTGGCCGTGCTCGCCCTGCGCGACGTCAGCAACCGGGGCTCCGTCGCGTACGACCCGGCCGAACTGGTGCGGGCCGCCACCGGGATGCTGCTCGACGATCCCGAGCTGCTCGCGGCCGAGCGCCGCCGGCTGGCGTACGTCTACGTCGACGAGCTGGCCGACACCGACCCGGCCCAGCAGGACCTGCTCGCGACGGTGGCCGGCGGCGGCAAGCCCCTGGTCGCGTTCGCCGACCCGGATTCGTCCACGTACGCCTTCCGTGGCGCGGACCCGGCGGGGGTGACCACGTTCCCGCACCGCTTCCGCACCGCCTCCGGAGCTCCCGCGGCCCAGGTGGTGCTCACCACCTCCTACCGGGCCGGGGCCCGGCTGCTCGCCGCGTCCGGCCGGCTGGCGCGTCGGCTGCGCGGCCCGGCGGCGCACCGCCGGCTGCACCCGCTGCCCGACGCGCCGCCCGGCGCGGTCGAGGTACGCACCTTCCGCTCGGCCACCAGCGAGGCGGCCTGGCTGGCGCACGCGCTGCGCGAGGCGCACCTGCTCGGCGGCGTGCCCTGGTCGGAGATGGCCGTGCTGGTGCGCTCCACCGGGCGGCAGCTGCCCTCGCTGCAACGCGCCCTGCACGCCGCCGGGGTGCCCACCGTCGTGCACGGCGAGGACCTGCCGCTGCACCTGCAACCGGCGGTCGCGCCGCTGCTGCTCCTGCTGCGCTGCGCCCTGGAGCCCGAGCGGCTCGACGAGGAGGCCGCCGTGGCCCTGCTGCACTCACCGCTCGGCGGCGCCGATCCGCTGGCCGAGCGGCGGCTGCGGCAGGGGCTGCGGGCCCTGGCGCTGGCCGGCGGCGACCGGCGGCCCTCCGGCGAGCTGATCGTGCAGGCGCTGCGCGACCCGGCCGAGCTGGCCGGGATCGAGCGGCACTGGGCGGAGCCGGCGCAGACGGTGGCCGGCCTGCTGGCCGTCGCCCGGGAGGCCGCCGAGCGGCCCGGGGCCACCGCCGAGGACGTGCTCTGGGCGGTCTGGCGGGCCAGCGGGCTCGCCGAGCTGTGGTCGGCGGCGACCGGCCGGGGCCAGACGGTGGCCGGCGAGGGCGACGTCGCGCGGCGTCGCCGCGCCGAGGCGGCCGACCGCGACCTCGACGCCGTGATGGTGCTGTTCGACGCGGCGGCCCGTTTCACCGACCGGCTGCCCGGCGCGCGTACGGAGGTCTTCCTCGACCACGTCCTCGCGCAGGACCTGCCGGCCGACACCCTCGCCCCGACCGCCGACCGGGGGGAGGCGGTGCGGCTGCTCACCGCCCACGCCGCGAAGGGACTGGAGTGGGATCTCGTGGCGGTCGCCGGGGTGCAGGAGGGCGTCTGGCCCGACCTGCGGCTGCGCGGCAGCCTGCTCGGCTCGGAGCGTCTGGTCGACGTGCTCGCCGGCCGGACGGCCGGGGCCGGCGTGGTGGCCACCCTGGTCGGGCAGAGCTCGGCGCTGCTCGACGAGGAGCGGCGGCTGTTCCACGTCGCGGTCACCCGGGCCCGACGACGGTTGCTGGTCAGCGCGGTCGCCTCCGCCGCGGTCGGCGGCGACGACCACGAGGAGCAACCGAGCCGCTTCCTCTACGAGCTGGGCCCGACGGACCCGACCGCGCCGCCCGGCCCGCCCTCCCCGGGCGACGGCCCTCCGCCGTCCGGCGACGGCCCTGACGGCCCCGACCCGGCCCGGCCCGATCGGGACGCGCCGCAGCGGCCGGGAGGCGACGGGAGCGCCGACGTCGAGGAGGAACCGGACCGACCGGGCGCGTTGCCGGTGAGCCGGCCGCCCCGGGCGCTGACCCTGCCGGCGCTGGTGGCGGAGCTGCGTACGGCCGTCAGCGACCCCGCCGCGCCGTACGCCCGGCGGCAGGCGGCGGCTGCCGAGCTGGCCCGGCTCGCCGCCGCCGGGGTGGCCGGCGCGCACCCCGACGACTGGTGGGGGCTGCGGCAGCTCTCCGACGACCGCCCGCTGGTCGACGAGGGGGCGCCGGTCCGGGTCACGCCGTCGGCGATGGAGAGCGCGCTGCGGTGCAGCCTGCGCTGGCTGCTGGAGCGGCACGGCGGCAGCCCGCCGGCCAGCGCCGCCCAGGGGGTCGGCAACCTGGTGCACGCCGCCGCGATGCTCGCCGAGGACGCCAGCGCCGACCGGGGGGCGCTGCTGGACTACGTCGCCGCCCGGTTCGACGCGATCGAGCTGGCCGCCCGCTGGATGGTCGGGCCGGAACGCAGCCGCGCCGAGGCGATGGTGGACAAGCTGCTGCGTTGGCTGGCCGCGAACCCGCGCCGGCTGCTCGCCATCGAGCACGAGTTCGCCGTACGCCTCGACGACCCGCAGCGGCCGGTCGAGCTGGCCGGCCGGGTGGACCGGCTGGAGGTCGACGAGGACGGCCGGCTGGTCGTGATCGACCTGAAGACCGGCAAGTCCACGGCGGTCACGGCCCACGACCTCGCTGAGCACCCGCAGCTCGGCGCCTACCAGGCGGCGGTGGAGGCGGGCGCCTTCGCCGACTTCGGCGAGGAGTCCGGCGGGGCGGCCCTGGTGCAGCTCGGCACGGGTGCGAAGGACGCGAAGGAGCAGAGCCAACCGCCGGCCGGGGAGGGCCCGGAGGCCGGCTGGGCGACCGCGCTGGTGCGGCGCACCGCCGATACGATGGCTGCCGCCACCTTCGCTGCCGTCGCCAACTCGAAGTGCCGGGTCTGCCCGGTGCGGACGAGCTGCCCGGTCTCCGGGCAGGGCCGCCAGGTGGTCGAGCCGCCGACCGCCCGCCGCCCGGAGACGCCTTGACGCAGCCCGCCCTGTTCAGCGGCGCGACCCCGGCGCCCCGGGTCGCCGACGCCGGTCCCCGGTACACGCCGGTGGAGCTGGCGAAGCTGCTGCGGCTGCCCGCGCCGACCCGGGAGCAGGCGGCGATCATCGCGGCCCCCGTCGAGCCGCTGCTGGTGGTCGCGGGCGCCGGCTCGGGCAAGACCGAGACGATGGCCGCGCGGGTGGTCTGGCTGGTCGCCAACTCGTACGTGCGGCCGGAGCAGGTGCTCGGGCTCACCTTCACCCGCAAGGCCGCCGGGGAGCTGGCGCACCGGGTGCGTACGCGGCTGGACCAGTTGGTGCGGCGGCTCGGGCGGCGGGGGCGCGACCCGCTCGACGACCCGCTGGCGGGGGAGCCGACGGTCTCCACCTACCACTCGTACGCGGGCCGGATCGTCACCGAGCACGGGCTGCGGGCCGGCTACGAGCCGTCCACCCGGCTGCTCACCGAGGCGTCCCGCTGGCAGCTCGTCGACCTGCTGGTACGCAACTACGACGGCGACATGTCCGAGGTGGACCGGATGCCGAGCACCGTCACCGACGCGGTGCTGGCGCTCGCCGGGGAACTCGACGAGCACCTGGTCGACCCGGACGCGCTGGCCGCGTGGACGGGCCGCTTCTTCGCCGAGGTGCAGGCGCGGCCCGGCCGGGTCTACGCCGACGTGCGCAAGGCGCTGCAGATCCAGCAGACCCGCCTGAAGCTGCTCCCGCTGGTGCGTGCGTACGCCCGGCGCAAGGAGGACTTCGAGGCGATGGACTTCGCCGACCAGCTCGCCCGGGCGGCCCGGGTGGCCCGGGACCACCCGGGCGTCGGCGAGATCGAGCGCGACCGCTTCCGGGTGGTGCTGCTCGACGAGTACCAGGACACCAGCCACGCCCAGGTGGTGCTGCTCAACGCGCTCTTCGGCGGCGGGCACCCCGTGACGGCGGTCGGCGACCCGTGCCAGTCGATCTACGGGTGGCGCGGCGCGAGCGCCGGCACCCTGGACCGCTTCCCCACGGAGTTCGCCCGCGCCGACGGCGCGCCGGCCGAGGTGCTCAGCCTCACGACGAGCTGGCGCAACCGGCCCGAGATCCTCGGCGTCGCCAACGCCCTGGCCACCCCGCTGCGGGCCGCCGGCGCCCGGGTGCCGGAGCTGCACGCGGCGATGAGCGTCCGGGAGCCGGTCCCGCACCGTAGCGCCCGCGGTGCCGCCGGCGGCACCGTCCACTGCGCCCTCCTGCGGACGTACGCCGACGAGGCCGACTGGATCGCCGACAGCGTGCTGCACGCCTGGCGGGGAGCTGCGGGGATGCCCGGCGTGCTGCCCGAGCACATCCCGGTGCCGCTGCGGCCCACGACCGCCGTGCTCGTACGGCTGCGCAGCCAGATCCCCGCGATCGAGTCGGCGCTGCGCGAGCGCGGCCTGCCCGTCGAGGTGGTCGGCCTGGGTGGCCTGCTGGACACCCCCGAGGTACGCGACGTGGTATGCACCCTGCGGGTGCTGGCCGATCCCACGGACGGGGCCGCGCTGCTGCGCCTGCTGACCGGCGCGCGCTGGCGGATCGGGCCACGCGACCTGGTGGCGCTGCACCGCCGGGCGAAGGCCATCGCGGCGGCCCGGCGCAGGCTCGCCGACGACGGCACCCCCGAGATCAGCCCGGACCTGCTCGACGAGGCGACCCTGGTGGAGGCGCTGGCCGACCTGGGCCCGGCGCAGGCGTACTCGGCGGAGGGCTACGCGCGGCTGCGCGCGTACGCCCGGGAGTTGGGCCTGCTGCGCTACCGGCTGGACCAGTCGCTGCCGGAGCTGATCGCGGACATCGAGCGGACGATCGGCCTGGACGTGGAGGTGGCGGTGCGGGCGGGCCGGGACGGGGCCGGGGACGCCGGCCTGGCCCGGGGCCACCTGGACGCGCTCGGCGACGTGGCCGCCCGGTTCAGCGGGGAGACGCCGGGCGCCACCCTGTCGGGGTTCCTGGCCTACCTGGCCGCCGCCGAGGACGAGGAGCGCGGCCTCACGCCGGGCGAGGTGGAGGTGGTCGAGGGCGCGGTGCAGATCCTCACCGCGCACGCCGCGAAGGGCCTGGAGTGGGACGTGGTCGCGGTGGCCGGGCTGAGTCGGGGCGTCTGGCCGGGGCCGGTACGCAACTCCGACCACTGGCTCGGCGGGCTGGGCGTGCTGCCGTTCCCGCTGCGCGGCGACGCCGACGGGCTGCCCGAGCTGGGCCTGGCCGAGGCCGAGGACCAGCGGGGGGTGGCCCGGGCGCTGGAGGACTTCACCGACGCCTGGCGGGCGCACGACGAGCGGGAGGAGCGCCGGCTGGCGTACGTGGCGGTGACCCGCCCCCGGCGGTTGCTGCTCTGCTCCGGCTACTGGTGGGGGGAGGGCACCAAACGGCCGCGCGGCCCGTCGGTGCTGCTGCGGGAGGTGCACGACGCCTGCCTGGACGGGGGCGCGGGGCACCTGGTCGACGAGTGGACGCCGGAGCCGCCGGGCGACGCGGTCAACCCGACGACCGAGGTGGTGCTGCGCGCCGAGTGGCCGGCCGACCCGCTGGGCGCCCGCCGGCCGGCGCTGGCCGAGGCGGCCGCCCTGGTCCGCCGCTTCCTCACCGACGGCGACCCGGCGGCCCGCCCACTGTCCGACGGCGACCCGGCCGAACGGACGCTGTCCGATGGCGACCCGGCCGAACGGACGCTGCCGGGCGACGACACCGCCGGACGGACGCTGCCCGACGGCGAGACGCCCGCCCGCCCCGTGGCCGGCGACGACACCGCCGGGGCGGGCGCGGACCCGTCGGTGGGTGACGCGGACGTGGCACGGTGGCGGCGGGAGGCCGATCTGCTGCTCGCCGAGCGGGCCGAGCTGACCCGGCAGTCCGGCGCGATCGTGGTGGCGCTGCCCGGCCAGTTGTCGGTCACCCAGCTGGTCGCGCTGCGCCGCGATCCGGCGGCGCTGGCCCGCGCGCTGCGCCGCCCGGTGCCCACCGAGCCCAACCCGTACGCCCGCCGGGGCACCGCCTTCCACACCTGGCTGGAGCAGCGCTTCGGTGCCGACCGGCTGCTCGACCTGGACGAGCTGCCCGGTGCGGCCGACGCGGACGCGGCGCCCGACGAGGCGCTGGCCGAGCTCCAGGAGCGCTTCCTGGCCAGCGAGTGGGCCGACCGGGTGCCGGTCGAGGTGGAGGTGCCCTTCGCCACAGTGATCGCCGAGGTGGTGGTCCGGGGGCGGATGGACGCCGTGTTCGCCCGGCCGGGCGGGCGGTTCGACGTGGTCGACTGGAAGACCGGCCGGCAGCCCGCCGGCACCGCCGCCGACGTGGCCGCCGTGCAGCTCGCGGTCTACCGGCTGGCCTGGGCCGAGCTGGCCGGCGTGCCCGTGGAGCGGGTCGGCGCGGCGTTCCACTACGTGCGGGACGGGGTCACGGTCCGCCCGGCGGACCTGCTCGACGCGGACGGCCTGACCGCGCTGATCGCCTCCGTACCGGAAATTGCGGCAGACGGTGGTGCCCGGCCGAATCCGTGATAGGTTGGTCGCGTTGCAGTTATGGTTCCCAGAGACTCTGTGTGCGCCTGGAGGATTGTGGCCCAGGCGCTCTTTGTTGTGTCCGGAGTTCTCCGGGCGGGGCGACCAGAAGCGACAAGCGAGCCAGGCAGTTCCGCGTGGCGCGCTCCTCTTCGAGCCCGCAACAAGTGCGGGTTCGACGTTCCGTCAAGGAGACGAAACAAAAATGGCTATTGGCACCGTCAAGTGGTTCAACGCTGACAAGGGCTTCGGCTTCATCACCCCGGACGGCGGCGGCGCCGACGTCTTCGCCCACTTCTCGGCCATCCAGTCCTCCGGCTACCGGAGCCTGGACGAGAACCAGCGGGTCGAGTTCGAGGTGACCCAGGGCCAGAAGGGCCCGCAGGCGGAGAACATCCGCCCGCTCTGATCTTCGGATCTTCCAGGTAACACCCACCGCGCCCTCCGGGCGCGGTGACGGGACCGGCCCGCCGCACCGTCGACCTGCGTGAGCAGGCGGCGAACGGCGGCGGGCCGGGGCCCGTACCCCTTTCGGTTCGTGCTTGTGAGTCACCCGCGGCCTGGTCCGCCGGTGACAGCGCCGCCTCCGGCGCCCTCCCTCGACACGTGCCGCGTCGAGGAAGGCTTCCGCATGACCACCGTCGTACCCTCGTTCGCCCTCACCGGGCTGGCCCCGGCGCTCCTCGCCGAGTTGACCGCCCAGGGCATCACCGAGCCGTTCCCGATCCAGTCGGCGACGCTGCCTGATTCGCTGGCCGGCCGCGACGTGCTCGGCCGGGGCCGCACCGGCTCCGGCAAGACGCTCGCCTTCGGGCTTCCCCTGCTGTCCCGCACCGCCGGCCGCCGGGCCCGCCCGGGCCGACCGCTGGCCCTGGTGCTGGTGCCGACCCGCGAGCTGGCCCAGCAGGTCACCACCGCGCTCGACCCGTACGCCCGCGCCGTCGGGCTGCGCTGCGCCACCGTCGTCGGCGGGCTCTCGCTGCAACGCCAGGCGGACGCCCTGCGCGCGGGCGCCGAGCTGGTCGTGGCCACCCCCGGCCGGCTGCACGACCTGATCAACCGCGGGGACGCCCGGCTGGACCAGGTCGGCATCACCGTGCTCGACGAGGCCGACCAGATGGCCGACATGGGCTTCCTGCCGCAGGTCACGAAGCTGCTGGAGCAGGTCGCCCCGAACGGGCAGCGGATGCTCTTCTCGGCCACCCTCGACGGCGGCGTGGACCGCCTGGTGCGCCGCTTCCTCAGCAACCCGGTCTCGCACTCGGTCGACCCGGGCACCGCCACGGTGACCGCGATGACCCACCACGTGCTGCACGTGGACGCGGTGGACAAGCCGACCGCCCTGACCTGGATCGCCGCCCGCGAGGGCCGCACCATCCTGTTCATGGGCACCAAGCACCGTGCCGACCGGCTCGCCCGGCAGCTGCTGTCCAAGGGGGTACGCGCGGCCGCACTGCACGGCGGAAAGTCGCAGCCGCAGCGCACCCGAATCCTGGAGCAGTTCCGCACCGGACAGGTGACGGCGCTGGTCGCCACCGACGTGGCGGCCCGGGGCATCCACGTCGACGGGCTGGACATGGTGGTCAACGTGGACCCGCCCACCGAGGCGAAGGACTACCTGCACCGTGGTGGGCGTACCGCCCGGGCGGGGGAGTCCGGCACCGTGGTCACCCTGGTCCTGCCGGAGCAGCGCCGGGACGTGTCCCGGCTGATGTCGACCGCCGGTATCCGTCCCGAGTCCGTCCAGGTGCGTCTCGGCGACGAGTCCCTGGCCCGGGTGACCGGTGCCCGGGAACCGTCCGGCGTGCCGGTGACGATCGCGCCGCCGCCGCAGGCCGCCTCCGCCGGGGGCCGGTCGACCGGCCGGGGCGGTGAGGGCGGTCGTGCCGGCGAGGGCGCTCGGGCTCCGCACCGCGCCTCGGGGCGGCCGCGCCGCTCCCGCCGTCCCCGCGCCCCGCACGCCTCCTGATCGACGTTCTCCCCGCTCCTCCCACCGGCTCCGGGCACCCGTGCCCGGAGCCGGTTGAGTCTGGAATCAGCACATGTTGCGTCCGATCGGCGGCTGTTTCCGTCGCCCCGGGTGGTGAAGGCTTGGTGCGGGGGAAGACCCGGGCGGAAGCGCCCGGCGGGGAGGGGTGACCATGGTGGGCGACGCCGGCTCGGGCGCGGCGCGGGAACTGCTGCTGGTGCTCGCGGTGGCGCTGGCCGGGCTGTTGCTCGCAGTGGTCGCGGTGTTCACACCGTGGCACGCGGCCCCGGACGGGGCCGCGCCCGCCGCTCCCGTCGAGCTGCGCAGCCCGACAGAGCAGCCGGCCACCACCACCGGCTGACCGTCACGAGGCCCCGCCTGCCCGCCGCCGGAGGAGCCGGTGCGCGGTCAGCGGGCGCGGGTCTCCCCGGCGCCGGCCGGACGGTGCTCCGCGTTCAGCAGGTCGGCGAGGGTGGTCCGGTCGACCACCAGGGCGATCGCGCCGTGCACGGCCAGCCAGACGTCCCGCAGTCCGGTGGCCACACCCGCGTAGCCGGCCAGCTCGGCCGGCAGGCCACGGACGGTCGTCAGGGACCCGCCGACCGCGCGGAGCACGTCGCCGACGCTGATCTCCACGGCGGACCGGGCCAGGGCGTACCCGCCCTCGGTGCCCCGGTGGCTCACCAGCAGGCCGGCCCGGCGCAGGTCGACCAGGATGCCCTGGAGGAAGCTCAGCGGGATGCCCTGGGTGTCGGCCAGCGTGCCCGCCTTGACCAGCTCGCCGCCGCCGACCGGAGCCGAGGCGGCGACGGCGAGCATGGCCCGGAGCGCGTAGTCGCTGCGCGCGGAGACGTACACGTCACTGACCCGCCTGGTCCAGCACGCCCCAGCGCCGCCGGATCGCCTTGTCCGCCGCCCCGAACGCGGCGTCGACCACCAGGCCCAGCACCAGGATCACGATCATGGTGGAGATCAGCCAGGGGGAGTCGGAAAGCTCCCGCGAGTACGTCAGTTGCGCGCCCAGCGAGGTCTGCGAGATGCCGACCACGATCAGCTCGCCGGCCATCAGGCTGCGCCAGGAGAACGCCCAGCCCTGCTTGAGGCCGGCCACGATGGCCGGCAGCGCGGCGGGGGCGATGACGTACCGGTACAGGTTCAGCCCCCGGGCGCCGAGGTTGCGGCCGGCCCGCAGCAGCAGCGGCGGCACGTAGTCCACGCCGGCGATGACGCCGTTGGCGATGGACGGCGCGGCACCGAGCACCACCACGAAGAAGATCGCCTTCTCGCTCAGCTCGAACAGCAGGATCGCCAGCGGGAACCAGGCGATCGACGGCATGGTCTGCAACGCGGTGATCATCGAGCCGATCGCCGCCCGCAGGATGCGCGACCGGGCCACCGCCAGGCCGAGCAGCAGGCCGACGGCGACCGAGAAGAGGTAGCCGAGAGCCGCCCGGCGCAGGGTGGTGGCCAACCCGTCCCAGAGCTGTACGCCGCTGACCTGCCGGAGCAGCTCCCGGCCCACGGCCGCCGGGCCGGGCAGCGAGTACTCGGGTTTCCAGCCGGTCCAGACCACGACCTGCCAGGCGGCGAGGGCGAGGGCGAGGGCGGCCAGCTTCGGCCAGGTCACCGCCCAGAGGCGGCTGGCCCGGGTGCGGCTCTGATCCCGCCCGGCCAGCTCCAGGGCGTCCAGCCCGGAGATCTCCGCATCGGTACGCGGGGCGGTGGCGAGGGTGTCACCGGCCATGGCGGCCCACCTCCGTACGCAGGCGGTCGGTGACCTCGGCGGCGATCGCGGCGACCTCGGGGGAGTCGATGCGGCGCGGCCGGGGCACGTCGACCGGGGTGGACCAGATGATCCGGCCGGGCCGGCTGGACAGCAGGATGATCCGGTCGGCGAGCCGGGCCGCCTCGCGGACGTTGTGCGTCACGAAGAGCACGGTGAGCCGCCGCTCGGTCCAGATCCGTTCCAGCTCGTCGTGCAGGATGTCCCGGGTCATCGCGTCGAGCGCGCCGAACGGCTCGTCCATCAGCAGCACCGGCGTGTCCAGGGCGAGGGTGCGGGCCAGCGCCACCCGCTGGCGCATGCCGCCGGAGAGCTCGTGCGGGCGCTTGCGGCCGAAGTCGGCCAGGTGCACGGCGGCCAGCAGCTCGGCGACCCGCTCCCGCCGGGCGGCCCGGGGCAGCCCGCGCAGTTTCAGCGGCACCTCGACGTTGCCCTCGACGGTGAGCCAGGGGAAGAGGGCGGGCTCCTGGAACATCAGTCCCGGGTCGACGCCCTCGTCGAGGGCGATCCGCCCGCCGCTGGGCCGGTCGAGGCCGGCGACCAGGTTGAGCAGGGTGCTCTTGCCGCAGCCGGAGGCACCGACCAGGCAGACGAACTCGCCGGGCGCGACGTCGAGGGAGACCCCGTCCAGGGCGACGACGGCGTTCGCCCCGCGCCCGTACACCTTGGTGACGCCGTGCAGCGCGACCGAGCCGGTCGCGCTGCGTGGCGTCGTCGTGGTCGACGTCATGGTTGGCCGACCTCGGGCTTGCCGTGGCCCTTCAGCACCTCGTTGAGGTGGGTCAGGTCGTAGAGACCGTCGAGGCTGACCGGCTGGGTCAGGCCGACCGCGACGGCGTGGTCGAGCCCGGTCTTCAGCGACGAGGCGATCGGGTCGTTGGTGAACTCCAGCGTCGGCCAGGCCTGCTTGATCAGCTTGAGGTCGAGGGGCTTGCCGCTGATCTTTCCGATGTGGTCGGAGATGGCCTGGTGCGTCTCGTCGGGCTTGGTGTTGACGAACTCGTTGGCCGCCACCTGGCCCTCGACCAGCTTCTTGACCACGTCCGGGTGGGCCTTGAGGAACTTGGTGCTGACGATCAGGTTGGTGATCACGAACTTCCGGTCCGGCCAGAGGTCGCGCTCGTCGACGAGCACCTTGCCGCCCGCGTTGACCAGCCGGGACACGAACGGCTCGGGCACCCAGGCGCCGTCGATCGCCCCGCTGCCGAACGTCTCCACCGTCTGGGCGTTCTCCTGCGGAATGATCCTGACGTCGCCGCCGCCCTCCTTGGTCGTCGTGAGGCCCTTCTCCTTGAGCCAGTAGCGGATGGCCACGTCCTGGGTGTTGCCCAGCTGCGGGGTTGCGATCTTCTTGCCCCGGAGCTGCTCCACCGAGGTGATCTCGGGCTTGACCACGAGCGCGACGCCGCCGGAGGCCGCGCCGGAGATGACCCGGACCGCCTCGCCCTTGGACTTCGAGAAGGCGTTCACGGTCGGGTTCGGGCCGATGTACGTGGCGTCGAGAGCGCCGGAGAAGATCGCCTCGATCGCGGCGGGGCCGGCGTTGAAGGTCTTCGTCTCCAGCTTGACGTCGCCGCCGAGCTTCTCGGCGAAGATGCCCTTCTCCACGCCGACCACGGCCGGCGCGTGGGTGATGTTGGGGAAGTAGCCGAGCCGCAGCGTCGTCGGGCCGGAGCCGCCGCCCGCGCTCTCGCTGTCGTCGCCGCAGGCGGCGGCGGTGCCCAGGGTCGCCGCGCCGACGACGGCGAGGGTGGCCAGGGAGACCCACCGACGCAGGGGGAGCCGTCTCATCGTCCATCCAATCCGCAGTATTCCTACTTAGTTGGTAGGAAGACTGGGTGAGGCGGTGGACTGGCGTCAAGGGGCAACCACATGCCGGGACCGGCATCCCAGAAAAGGCGGCAACCCCTACTGATTGAGTGGGTTATGCGGCTACTGTCCCCGGCGCCGCCAACGGTCGGGGGGAACGGCGGTCGCGGCCCCCGGGGCGCCGGCCGGGGCGGCTGGCGACAGGTCGCCGGTGGCGGAGGTGCCGACGCGCTAGGGTCGATCCCGTGGCGGCCCGGAGATCGAGAATTCCAACGACGAAGTACCCGGTCGAGCGGTTCACCCTCGACAACGGCCTGCGGGTGGTGCTGACGCCGGACCGCAGCGCCCCGGTGATCGGGGTGGCGGTCGTCTACGACGTCGGCATCCGCTCGGAGCCGGAGGGGCGCACCGGCTTCGCCCACCTCTTCGAGCACCTCATGTTCCAGGGCTCGGAGAACCTGGAGAAGCTGGCGCACTTCCGGCACGTGCAGGGGGCGGGCGGCACCTTCAACGGCTCCACCCACCTGGACTACACCGACTACTTCGAGACCCTGCCGAGCAACGCCCTGGAGCGGGCGCTGTTCCTGGAGGCCGACCGGATGCGCGGCCCCCGGCTGACCGAGGAGAACCTGCGCAACCAGGTCGACGTGGTCAAGGAGGAGATCCGGGTCAACGTGCTCAACCGCCCGTACGGCGGCTTCCCCTGGCTGACCCTGCCGCCGGTGCTGTTCGACACCTTCCCGAACGCGCACGACGGCTACGGCTCCTTCGTCGACCTGGAGTCGGCCACCGTCGCCGACGCGGCCGACTTCTTCCGCCGCTACTACGCCAGCGGCAACGCGGTCCTGGCGGTCGGCGGGGACATCGACGTCGCCGAGGCGACCACGCTGATCGAGCGGCACTTCGGCGACGTGCCGGCCCGCCCCGCCCCGCAGCGACCCGACTTCGCCGAGCCCGACCTGACCGGGGAGCGGCGCACCTCGTACACCGACAAGCTGGCCCCGTTGCCGGCGGTGGCCGGCGCCTGGCGGGTGCCCGACCCGATCACCGACTTCGCCGCCTACCTGCCCTACGTCGTCCTGGCCGAGGTGCTCACCGACGGCGACGCGTCCCGGCTGGTCGAGCGGCTGGTCCAGCGCGACCGGGCGGTGACCAGCCTCGGCGGCTACGTCGGCTTCATGGGCGACCCGTTCGACGTGCGGGACCCCACGGCGCTGCTGCTCCAGGCACACCTGCCACCGAGCGGGGACGTCGACAAGGTGCTGCGCACCGTCGACGAGGAACTGGACCGGCTGGCCACCGACGGCCTGGCCGAGGGCGAACTGGCCCGTACCCAGGCCCGGATGGCGACCCACCTGCTGCGCGACACCGACGCGGTGCTCGGCCGGACGTTGCAGATGGCCGTGCTGGAGCAGCAGCGCGGCGAGCCGGGGCTGCTCAACGACCTGCCCCGGCTCGTCGGTGAGGTCACCGACGAGCAGGTCCGCGCCGCCGCGGCCAGCCTGCGGCCCGAGCGCCGGGCGTCCATCGAGGTCATCGCCGGAGGTCACCAGTGACGGCAACCGCACAGGCCGCGCCCCGGGCGCTGCCGCCGCTCGGCCCGAACCGTCGGCTCAAGCTGCCGAAGCAGGCCGAGCGCACGCTGGGCAACGGGCTGACCGTGATCGCCGTACGCCGGCCGGCGGTGCCGCTGGTGGAGGTGCGGCTGTGGATGCCGTTCGGCCGCGCCCACCTCGCCCGGGGCGCCATGCTCGCGCAGACCCTGCTCTCCGGCACGCGGACCATGTCCAGCGTGCGGATCGCGGCCGAGCTGCAGAAGGTCGGCGGCGGGCTCTCCGCCGGGATCGACCCGGACCGGCTGATGCTCTCCGGCGCCGGGCTGGTCACCGGGCTGGACCGGATGCTGGAGATCCTCGCCGAGGTGCTGACCGACGCGAGCTACCCGAACGACGACGTCGCCACCGAGCGGGACCGGCTGGTCGACCGGATCCAGGTGGCGCGCAGCCAGCCGGCGCACCTGGCCCGCACCGCCCTGTTGCGGCGGGTCTACGGCGCGCACCCGTACGCGGTGCAGACCCCCGAACCGGAGGCGGTCCGGGCGGTCCGGCCGGCGGTGCTGCGGACCCTGCACGCCCAGCGGGTGCACCCCGCCGACGCGGTGCTGGTGCTGGTCGGTGACGTGCAGCCGGAGCGGGCGCTGGACGCCGCCGAGAAGGCGCTCTCGGGGTGGAACGGCGCCGGGCACACCGCCGACCTGCCGCCCGCCCCGCCGCTGGAGCCGGGGCCGCTGCTGCTGGTCGACCGCCCCGGGGCCGTGCAGTCCTCGCTGCGGATCGCGCTGCCGGCGGTGCCCCGCACCCACCCCGACCACGCCGCGCTGCAACTGGCCAACCTGATCTTCGGTGGCTACTTCTCCTCCCGCTGGACGGAGAACATCCGCGAGGACAAGGGCTACACGTACGGGGGGCACTCCGTCGTCGAGCACTCGGTGGCCGGATCCGTGCTGGTCGCCGCCGCCGACGTGGCGACGGAGGTCACCGGGCCGGCGCTGCTGGAGACGACGTACGAACTCGGCCGGCTGGCCACCCTCCCGCCCGGCGAGGACGAGCTGGAGCAGGCCCGCCAGTACGCTCTCGGCACCCTCCAGCTCGGAATCTCCACCCAGGCCGGGCTCGCCTCCCTGACCAGCGCGTACGCCGGCAGCGGGCTGCGCCTGGAGTTCCTGGCCGAGCACGCCGCCCGGTTGGCGAAGGCGACGGTGGCGGACGTGGCCGAAGTGGCGGCCCGCTACCTCGCCCCGGCCCGGGGGGCCACGGTGGTGCTGGGGGACGCCGAACGGATCGGGCCGCAGCTCGCGGCGCTGGTCCCGGTGACCACCGAGCCGGCGCGGCCGTGAACGGGGAGGCCGCCCCGCCGCTGGCCCGGTCCACCCTGGACCGGGCGGCCCACCGGCGTACCGACCCGGGTTGGCTGGCGCAGGCATGGAACCAGGCCCGGGTGCTGGTGCTGGACTCCGGCGACGGCGGCCGGGCCCTGGTGCGTACCGACACGTCGCCGCCGACGCTGGTGCTGCTCGATCCGGCCGGGCTGCCCGAGCCGACGGCACCGATCTTCCTCGGCGTCGAGCCGGACGGGGTGCCGGTCTTCGCCGTGGACGCCCCGCTGCCGGCGGTGCCGGGGGCCCGGGCGACGCACCTGCGCGAGGTCGGGCACCTGCTCGGCGATCGCGACGCCGGTCTGTTCACCACCGCGCTGGCGCTGGTCAACTGGCACCTGCGGCACCGCTACTCGTCGGCCACCGGGCACCCGACCGAGGTGGACGAGGCCGGCTGGTCCCGGGTGGACCCGGCGGGGGAGCGGATCTGGCCGCGTACCGATCCCGCGATGATCGTGCTGGTGCACGACGGCGTCCCGGGCCTGGACGGGCGGTGCCTGCTCGGCAACAACGCGAGTTGGCCGCACACCGCCGGCGAGCGGCGCTTCTCCTGCCTCGCCGGCTACGTCGAGCCGGGGGAGTCGGCCGAGGCCGCCGTGCTGCGCGAGGTCCGCGAGGAGGTCGGCGTCCCGGTCGACGACATCGCGTACGTGGGCAGCCAGGCCTGGCCGTTCCCCGGCTCGCTGATGCTCGGCTTCCTCGCCACCGCGGACCCGGCGCATCCGGTGCAGGTGGACCCGACGGAGATCGCGTACGCCCGCTGGTTCTCGCGCCGGGAGATCGGCACGGCCCTGGCGGGGCGGCCGGTGGAGGTCGGCGGGGCCCGGTTGGTGCTGCCGCCGCCGTCGTCGATCGCGCTCTTCCTGATCCACCGCTGGCTCGACGGGCACTGCTGAACCCGGTGCCGCCGGTGGTGGCCCGGACCGCCGGAGGCCGGTCGGTGGCCGGGAGGTCGTGCGGTCCCGGCCCGTGGCCGCCGTTGCCGCGACGGTCACGGACCGGGAACACGGGCCGTCGTGGTCGGCTGGGGCAAGGAACACGGCGGGGGAGCCGGTCCGACCACGACGGACGTCTGGGTGCGGGGTCAGCTGCCCCGGTCGTCGGGTGCGGCCCGGAGCCCGCCGCCCGGCTCGTCGAGCGGGAGCACCTTGACCCGTTGCCTGCCGGAGCGGACCGCGCCGACGGTGGCGAGGGCCCGGGCCAGCAGCAGCGCGGCGTCGCGCTCCTCGGCGTGCACGATCTGGCGGCGCGGTTCGGGCGCCGTGGTCTCGTCCCGCAGGCGGCCACCGCACGCCCAGGCGGCGGCGATGTCCACGTCGGCGGCGGCGCGGATGTCGGTGCGAACGATCAGGAACCGCATGCGGGTCTCCGGATGAGTCGCGACGGTGGGGAACGGGTGGAAGTTCCACGTCACTCTGCCGTCATGTTACGCCGCGCGGTCGTCTCATCAAGTGAAACGCGACGATTGGTCCGGAGGCTCGTCCGATCAGCGGATGCCTGGTCGGCGGGGTGGTACGGCGTAGACACGGCGGGGCCGCCGGCACCCTGCCGGCGGCCCCGCGACGGTCGACGGATCAGTTCAGATCGAACTGTCCGTTCTTCGCGCCGGCGATGAAGCCCAGCCAGCCCGCCCGGTTGAACAGCAGCACCGGACCGCACTGGTCCTTGCTGTCGCGCAGGGCCACCGCGGCCGGCCCGGTCCTCAGTGGTGCGACCTCGACGCAGTTCGAGGTCTGGCTGCGCGTGCTCTTACGCCACGGGGCGTCGGCGAGCTGGTTGATCACGGCCGGCGTGTTGCGGATCTCGTTCATCGTGCCACTCCTGAGGTGAACTGCTCCGATGGAACGAGTGGCGCCGCACGACCCGGCGGTTGGGTCCCCCGTGATCACCGCTCCGTCAGGCGCCCGGAGTGCCGGCGACGCTGGGTCGGCGCCGTTGCCGACCCGTACGCCACCGTGGACGCGGTCGCCGTGCCGGGCAGCCGCCCCGTCGCCTCGATCAGCCAGGAGAGGGTGTCCGACTCGGAGAGCGCTGCCGTGCATAGCCACTCGAACACCACTTTATAGCGATTTAGGGCGTTTACCTCGGTCGACATGACGTCGGTGAACCCCCCTTCGATCGCGAGCGTCTCCGGATCGAGCGGATCGGCGAACCGGTAGACCGAGAACGCGGTCGGCGGGAGGTACCAGTCGCCGATCTGGGTGTCGCGCGGCAGCACGTGCAGCGTGACGTTCGGCAGCATCGCCAGCTCGCAGAGCTGCACGAGCTGCTCGTGCAGCACCTCCGGCGGCGCGGTCCGGCCGCCGAGCGCCGCCTCCTCCAGCACCGCCGTGTAGCGGGGCGCGTCGACGGCGCGGGTGAGCAGCGACTGGCGGGCCAGCCGGGCCCGCACCTCGGTGTCGATGTCCTCCCCGGCCTCCGGATCACCGGCCTCCTCGCCGACCTGGCGGGCCGAGGCGATCCGCACCGAGGCGTATGCCGCCGTCTGGAGCAGGCCCGGCACCAGGACCGGGTTGTATTCCGAGATCTCCGCGCAGCCCGCCTCCAGCTCGGCGAAGCTGCGCTGCTGCTGGGTCATCACCGGGTAGTTCCGCAGCCAGCCGCGGATGTCGCCGGCCTCCTGCGTGATGCCGAGGAGCTCCCGGCGAAGCGCCTCGGCGGCGCCGTAGAGATCCAGCAGCGCGCGGACGTCGTCCGGGTCCGGGCGGCTGCGGCCGTTCTCCAGCCGGGACAACTTGGACGCGGACGCCCAGCCGACCCGCTCGATGACCTGGTCTCCCGTGAGACCCGCGGCCTCGCGAAGTCGGCGCAGTTCGGTGCCCAGCCTGCGTCGGCGCAGGATCGGGCTGGGTGAGGCAGGAGGCACGACGTCCTCTTTTCCCGTGGACCGCCGCAGACGCGACGGTAACTGTATGAAATTCGCCCCCCACGGTCAGTATGGACGGCGCGCCTCCCGTCGGAGGCCCCGGTGGGGGGCGTGTCTCGCAGAAAAGAGGACCGTGGGAAGGGTGCGGCGGCCCGTACGACGCCGTCGGCCCGCCCGCGCCACCCCCGACCGCGCCACGCCGCGCACCACCCCCGCCGGAGGGACCCCATGCGCACCGTCCTGCGCCGCCCGGATTTCCGTCTGCTCTTCGGCGGCCTGCTGGCCAGCATGGCCGCCGAGTCGATCCTGCTGCTGGCCCTCGCCATCTGGGTGAAGGACCTGACCGGATCGGACGGGCTGGCCGGCGCCACCATCTTCGCCGTCATCGCCCCGATGACCCTGGCCCCGCTGGTCGGGTGGATCGTCGACCGCTATCCCCGCCGCCCGTTCTTCGTCGCGGCCAACCTGGCGACGGCCGTGCTGCTCACCCCGCTCCTCGCGGTGCGCGACCGGACCGACGTGTGGATCATCTACGTGGTGGCCGCCCTCTACGGCCTGTCGTACATCACCCTCAGCGCGGTGCTCAGCGGCCTGATCCGTCAGCTCGTGCCGGTGGAGCTGCTGGCCGAGGCCAACGGCGTGCTCCAGACCGTGCGCCAGGGGCTGCGCCTGGTCGGCCCGCTGGCCGGCGCCGGGCTCTACGCCGCCGTGGGCGGCTGGATGCTGGCCGTCATCGGGATGGTCGGCTTCCTGTCGGCCGCCGTCGTGGTGGGCCTGATCCGCACGACGGAGACGCCGCGGGCCGGGGCCGGGGTGAGCTGGCCGGCCGAGGTGAGCGCCGGGCTGCGGCACCTGGCCGGGGAGCCGGCGCTGCGCCGGGCGCTGCTCGGCTACGGGCTGGGGTCGCTGGCGATGGGCTTCAGCGAGTCGTTGATCTTCGCGTACGTCGACCAGGGGCTCCGCCGCGACGCCGCGTTCGTCGGCGTGCTGGTCACCGTGCAGGGCGTCGGCGGACTGGTCGGCGGGCTGCTCTCCCCGACCGTGGTGCGCCGCGCCGGCGAGGTGGGCACGCTCGCCGCCGGGGTGGCGTTCTTCGGTCCGGCCTCGTTGGCGCTGGTGTACCCGAACCTCTGGCTCGGCTTCGTCGCGGTGCTGCTGGCCGGCGTCTCGCTGCCGCTGACGATGGTCGGGCTGCACACGCTGATCCAGCGGCGCACCCCGCCGGGGCTGCTCGGCCGGGTCGCCGCGGCCTCCGAGGCGGTGGTGAGCGGCCCGCAGGCGCTCTCCATCGGCGCGGGGGCCCTGCTCGTCGGGGTGCTGGACTACCGAGTCCTGTTCGCCCTGATCGGGGTGGCCACCCTGCTCGCCGGCGGCTACCTCTGGCACGGCCGTACGCTCAGCCCTCCGCCGCCCGCGAGGATCCCGGCGCCCCGCCGGCCCGCCGACGGGCCGGCCCCCGCCGACCCGGCCGGGGCCGGCAGCCAGTGGCGCGGGGCCGGGGGCCAGCGGGCCGGGACCGAGGGGTGGCGGGGCGAGGCCGGGGGGCAGGAGGTGGTCGGCACCACGCCACCGAGCCCGGGGCGCTGAGCCGTCCTGACCTCCCCGCCGCGGCGGGAACGCGACGAGCGGCCGCCCGGGTGGGCGGCCGCTCGTCGTCGGTGCTGCGTCGGTCAGGCGTCGATCGTGGCGAGGTGCTGCTTGACCTGGGTGATCGAGGGGTTGGTCAGGGCGCTGCCGTCGGCGAAACGCAGCGTCGGGACGGTCTGGTTGCCGCCGTTGACGCTCATCACGAACTCCGCGGCCTTCGGGTCCTGCTCGATGTCGACCACCTCGTAGCCGATGCCCTCCCGGTCGAGCTGCGACTTCAGCCGGTGGCAGTAGCCGCACCAGGGGGTGGAATACATCGTCAGCATGGTCAGGTCCTCCAACGGTCCGCACGGCGGCTTGCCGATCAAGCCCAGGCTAATCGCTGCAACGTCCGGCGGAGCTGAGACAATTCCTCGCTGTGGCGGTTCACTCAGCATCCGAACGCGTGCTCGCGGGGCTCGACCCGGAGCAGCGCTCGGCGGTGACCGCCCCCGCCGGTCCGGTCTGCATCCTGGCCGGCGCCGGCACCGGCAAGACCCGCGCGGTCACCTGCCGGATCGCCCATCGGGCGCTCTCCGGCGACATCTCCGCCCGGCACGTGCTCGCGGTGACCTTCACGGCCCGCGCCGCCGCCGAGATGCGGGCCCGGCTCACCGCGCTCGGGGTGGGTGGCGTGCAGGCGCGGACGTTCCACGCCGCCGCGTTGCGCCAGGTGCGCTACTTCGCGCCCCGGCTGCTGGAGGGTCGGGCGATGCCCGAGCTGCTGGACAGCAAGGTCCGGCTGGTCACCCTCGCCGCGGCCAAGGCGGGCCTGCGTACCGACCGGGCGGCCGCGCGCGACCTCGCCGGCGAGATCGAGTGGGCGAAGTCGTCGCTGGTGGAGCCGGGGGAGTACGTCGTCGCGGCGGCCAAGGCGATGCGGGACACCCCGCACGAGCCGGCCCGGGTCGCTGAGGTCTTCGCGGCGTACGAGCGACTCAAGCGCTCCAACGGTGTGATCGACTTCGAGGACATGCTGCGCGCCGCGGTCTGGGGCATCGAGGAGCACCGGGACGTCGCCGAGCAGGTGCGCGCCCAGTACCGGCACTTCGTCGTCGACGAGTACCAGGACGTCAACCCCCTCCAGCAGCGGCTGCTGGACGCGTGGCTGGGCGGGCGGGACGACCTGACCGTGGTCGGCGACGCCAGCCAGACGATCTACTCCTTCACCGGGGCCACCTCGTCCTACCTGGTCGACTTCCCGCGCCGGCACCGGGGCGCGACGGTGGTCCGGCTGGTCCGCGACTACCGCTCCACCCCGCAGGTCGTCGGGCTGGCCAACGCGGTGATCTCCCAGGCGCGGGGCGCCGAGGCGCGGCTGCGACTCGAACTGGTCGGCCAGCGTCCGCCCGGCCCCGAACCGGAGCTGCGGATCTTCACCGACGAGCCGGCCGAGGCCAACGCCGTGGCCGCGCGCTGCCGCGCCCTCGTCGACGCCGGCACCCCGGCGAAGGAGATCGCCGTGCTGTTCCGGACCAACGCGCAGTCCGAGGCGTACGAGAAGGCGCTGACCGAGGCGCAGGTGCCGTACGTGGTGCAGGGGGCGGAGCGGTTCTTCGAGCGGGTCGAGGTCCGGCAGGCGATGGTCGCCCTGCGGGCCGCCACCCGGTCGATCCCCGGGGAGACCCCGCTGCCCGCCGCCGTCGTGGAGGCGCTCACCGCGGTCGGCTGGGCCCCCGACGCGGCCCCGGCCGGCGGCGCCGTCCGCGAGCGGTGGGAGGCGCTGGCCGCGCTGGTGCAGCTCGCCGAGGAGTACGCGGCCACCCCGCAGGTGCTGCCGATCGGGCCCGCCGCCTCGGTCGAGCGCCCGGTCACCCTGGCCGACTTCAACGAGGAACTGGCCCGCCGGGCCGCCGCGCAGCACGTGCCGACGGTCGACGGGGTGACCCTGGCCTCGCTGCACTCCGCCAAGGGCCTGGAGTGGGACGCGGTCTTCCTGGTCGGCCTCTCCGAAGGCACCCTGCCCACCACGTACGCCAAGACCGTCGAACAGGTCGAGGAGGAGCGCCGGCTGCTCTACGTCGGCGTCACCCGGGCACGGGAGTGGCTCTGGCTGTCGTACGCCTCGGCCCGCTCCCCGGGCGGGCGGGCCCGGCGGCCCTCGCGGTTCCTGCCGCAGCTCGACCGCTCCGGCGGGGCGGAGCGGGCCGGGGCCTCGCCGGCGGCGCGCCGGCCGGAGCGCCGCCGGACCCAGATCGTCTCCTGCCGGATCTGCGGCGCGACCCTGCTGGCCGGGCCGGACCGCAAGCTCGGTCGCTGCCCCACCTGCCCCTCGGACATCGACGAGGAGCTGCACGAGCGGCTGCGGGAGTGGCGCCAGCGGGTGGCCGGCGGGCAGCGGGTGCCGGCCTATGTGGTCTTCACCGACGCCACGTTGGTGGCGCTCGCGGAGCGGCGCCCCGGCCGGGCGGAGGAGCTGATCGCCATCGCCGGCATCGGGCCCCGCAAGCTCGGCCTCTACGGGGAGGCGGTGCTGGCCCTGGTGGCGGGCGCGGCGGTCGACGACGTCTGCCCGGAGAAAACTTTCGAAATCTCGCCGTAAATTCGTTTGCCCTCGCCCCGTGACGAGGAATAGCCTCATGGCACACCTCGCGAGCGGCGCCATTTCGGCTGCTCACGAGGGGTAGAGACCGTATCGGCACGAGTGAACGTCAGAGGAGGTGGCCCCCATGGAGATCGTCTACATCTGCGAGCGTCCGGCGGCGCTGCCCGCTGTCGTCGCTCCGCTGTCGGCTGTCCGGGTGGCCCTCGCCGCTGCGCGACCGTCGGTTTCCCAGGTGCGCCAGGTCGAGGCTCAGGCCGAGCTGATCCTCGCCCCCGCGCCGAACGGAATCCAGGGCACCAGTGGCTTCACGGGCAAGGGCGTCGATGCTGCCAAGCGTCACATGGACGTCCGCGGAGTTCCACCTCGAGGTAGACCGGTCTGATCCTCAGACCACCGGCTCACCTCGAGGCCGCGGAACCCGCTACCGGGATCCGCGGCCTCAGTTTTTTGCCCGCCAAGTACGTCGGAAATGCGATCCACGAGATCGAAGTGAGAGAGAGGTGACCGGGCGATGAGTCTGGCGTTGGCCCCGCTCGACGTGAGCGTCGAAGTGGAGGCGAACCTGCCCTGCCGGAAGTTCGACCCCGACCTGTGGTTCTCCGACTCGCCCGCCGAGCTCGAGCTGGCCAAGTCGCTCTGCGGGGACTGCCCGCTGCGCGTCGAGTGCCTCGCCGGGGCGGTGGAGCGGGCCGAGCCCTGGGGCGTCTGGGGCGGCGAGATCTTCGAGCGTGGCGCGGTCGTCCCGCGCAAGCGGCCCCGTGGCCGCCCGCGCAAGGAGGACCTCGCCCGCGACGCGGCGCTCCGGGTCGAGGCCGAGGCACGACTGGCGGCCAGTGGGCTGTCCGAGTCGCGCACCACGGTCCGGCTGGCGGCCTGACATGCACCCGATCCAATCCACCCACGCCGGTGTCACGCCGGCGACGAGAGAGCTGACCACCATGCTGAACGTTCTTGACGGAGTCGCCGAGATGCAACTACTTCACGAAGCGTTGTCCCGGGCTCGAATGCGCCAGCCTCAGGCCGGTCGTACCACCGCGAGCACTGAGGCAACCCTTTCCGCCCGTACCGTCGCCATGAACAGCCGCAACCGAGCGGCGCGCGACCTGGGCGTTCTCTAGTACCCCACCGAATGTCGAGGGGCGGTGGCCGGATTCCGGCCACCGCCCCTCGACGCGTCCGCAGCGGACCGACCCGCCCGGCCGACGCGGCCGTTGCGTGGCCGAGTCGACTCGGCCGCCGCCCGTCGACCCCGCCTGAGGCTCGGCCGACTCCGCCGCAGCCTGGCTCGGCCGACTGCGCCGCAGCCTGGCCCGGTCGATCCGGCGCCGGTGCGGGACGGTCCCTCAGCCGCCCGTCGAGGGCTGCTCGGTCGACGGGGCGAAGCCGGGCAGCCAGCGCTCCAGGACGCCCCGGTAGGGCGCCTTCGCCTCCAGTTGGCAGAGCACGCCGATCGAGCCGAGCGTCACCCGGTGGATGAGCAGGTACGACGGCGGCAGGTTGAGCTGGCGGCTCAACTGGTAGGCGGGCGAACGGGGGCTGGCCAACCGCGTCGCCTCCGCGCGCAGCCAGGCCCGGGTGAACCGGAACTCGTCGGCGGCGATGGGCTCCAGCATCGGACGCAGGAAGTCGAGCACCGCCTGGGCGTCGATCTCCTCGGTGGAGCCGATGAAGCCCTCCGCGCGCAGGCCCGCCACCACCCCGTCGGCGTCGCCCCGCAGCGCCAGCCCGGCGATGCGCCCGATCGGCTCGGGCGTGCCCTCCGGCATCCGGGCCACCGCGCCGAAGTCGATCACCCCGAGGCGACCGTCCGCCAGCAGCCGGAAGTTGCCCGGGTGCGGGTCGGCATGCAGCAGCCCGGCCCGCTGCGGCGCGGACAGGTGCAGGATGGCCATCAACCGACCGGCCTCGTCGCGCTGCTCCTCCGTGCCCTCGCGGATGATCTCCGCCAGCGGGGTGCCCTCGACCCACTCGGTGACCAGCACCCGGGGCGACGCCGAGACCACCGCCGGGATGTGGATCTCCGGATCGTCCGCGTACGCGGCGGCGAAGGCGCGCTGCGACTCCGCCTCCAGCTCGTAGTCGAGTTCCTCGGTGATCCGTTCCCGCAGCTCCGCCAGGAGCGGCTTGACGTCCAGCCCGGGCTGGATCGCCCGGAACATCCCGCCGAGCCGGGAGAGCTGCTTGAGGTCGGCGAGCAAAGCCTCACCGGCGCCCGGGTACTGGATCTTGACGGCCACGTCGCGGGTGTTCGGCGCGCCCGAGGGGCCGTAGCCCGGCTCCCGCCACACCGCCCGGTGCACCTGACCGATGCTGGCCGCCGCGGCGGGGGTGTCGTCGAACTCCACGAACCGGTCCCGCCAGTCCGGGCCGAGCTGCTCGGCGAGCACCTTGTGCACGCTGGCCGCCGGGAGCGGCGGCGCGGCCTCCTGGAGCTTGGTCAGCGCCTGCCGGTAGGGGGCGGCGATCTCCTCGGGCAGGGCGGCCTCGAAGACCGACAGCGCCTGGCCGAACTTCATCGCACCGCCCTTGAGCTGCCCCAACACGCTGAAGAGCTGCTCGGCGGTGCGTTGCTGGATCTCTGCGGAGATCACGTCGGAGGCGAGCCCGGTGACGCGCTTACCCATGCCGAGGACGGTCCGACCGGCGAAGCCGAGCGGCAGAGCGGCGAGCTTGGCGGTCCGGGACACGGCCCGGCGCGGGATGTCGGTCACCCGGCCATTGTTACCGACTCCGGGGTCCCGCGGCTGCTCTGCCGGCGGGCTGGCTGCCCGGCCCCGCTCTCCGGGGCGTCACCGGCGTCGTCGGGAGCATCCGCAGGAGGGGTGCGGCGGCCACGCCCGGCGGCGGAACCGTCCCGCCCCGGTGATCTCCACCGCGCAGCCCAGGGTCTCCGGGGTGCCCCCGTCGAGCTGTGCCAGCGCCTCGGCCGCAGCGTACGCCCCGGCGGCCAGGAGGGTCGCGGTGGCGCACGCCTGCTCGCCGGCGTCCGAGGCGAGCTGGGCAGCCAGCGCCGGCCAGTCCGGGTCCCGGTCGGCCCGGTGCAGGTCGAGGCAGTGCAGGCACGGCCCGGCGGGCGGGCGGACGAGAGGGCCGACGACGGGCACTCCCTCGCGCAGGCCGAGCAGCAGGTGCGGCTGGCGGCGCTGGGCGTGGCCGGCGGCGAGCAGGGCGGCCGGCCGGTCCGTACCGAGCTGGACGACCAGGTCGACCCGCGCCCGCCGGAGCGGGCCCGTGGCCGTGCCCGGGGCGGCCCGCTCGACGGCGTCGCGTACCGCCGGGGCGAGCGGGCGGCCGAGCGCGGCGGCCGGGATGCCCGTGCCGACCAGGTCCGCCGGCCGCACCGGGCCGGCCAGGTCGGCGTGCACGTGCCCGACCCCGGCCTGGGCCAGCGCGAGGGCGACGGGAGCGCCGAGGCGGCCGGTGCCGCTGACCACCACCCGGGCGGCCAGCCGCCGGCGCAACACCTGGGCGGGGGTGCCGGGAAGCCGCGGCGCGGCCAGGGCGAGCGCCCCGGCCTCCGCGGTGAGCCGGGCCCGGGGCAGGCCGGCCAGGTCCTTCGGCAGCAGCGTGTGCGCGGGTACGACCAGGCCCGCGGCCCGCAGCGCGTCGAGCAGGGTACGGGCCTCGTCCGGCGCCACGTCGGCGGCGACGGCGTGCGCCAGGACGACCCGTTCGCTACGGGTGCCGTCGAGCAGGTCGAGCAGGCGGGCGGCCCGGGGATCGGCGATCTCCAGCAGTACGGCGCGGCCGGGCTCGACGCCGAGTTGCAGGGTGTGGCGGTCCCGCCAGAGTCTGGTGAGGCCCGGCAGCAGCGTGGGCCGGGGCAGCGTGGCACGGCGCATGACACGAATCGTGACCGTGTCCGTGCTCACCGTCGATCGTTGTCCACAGGTGCGCGGTGCCCTGTCCAGGGCTGTCCACAGGAAATCCGGGGATATCCACAACTCGCCGGTAACCATGTCGGCGAGCCGACAGTGTCCCCGGCCGGTTCGCCCGGGGCGAGCCGGCCGCCGGGCGGCCGACCCGGATCAGGTGTGGCCATGCCGGAGAGGGCGGCCGACGGCCGCCCTCTCCGACGCATCCGTACGGGTCAGACCTTCGCCTTGCCCAGGATGCGGTTCACTGTTGTGCCGCAGACCGGACACTTGCCCTTGGCCATGTTCATCCCGGTCTTCGACACCTCGACGCGGCCCTCGAAGTCCCGCTTCTCCTTGCACTTGACGCAGTAACCGTTGTAGGTCTGGGCCTGGTCGGCCACGGTGCCCTCCTCGTCTCGTCCGCCGGCCGATGCCGTCCCGGCGGGGTTCCCGGCGGCGGGGCCACTCGGGCACCGGCGCCGGGTCGTTCTCCCACGGCCACGCTCGTGACCGCTGGTCCGCGGACCCTACCCAGGTCTGGGCAGTTCCATGTCAGCTGTGCTTCGTCACTGTGAGCAAGTCGACGTCGAGAGTGTGCACGGCGAATTACGTCGGATAAGTCAGTTTGGCGGGGACACGCCGACCGAACCCGGTCAGATGCCCCGTGCGGGGCACCCCGAGCTGCGCGCGCTGCGGAGATCACCTACGGTGGAGGTGTCGCCCCGCCCCCGCCGGCGGCAACCGCAGGTCCGACCCGTCGCGCCGAAATTGGCCGCCACGAAGGGTGACGGCGGCGTCTTGCGAGGGCCCGGCAAAAGATTTTTTGGGACTCCTGCCGACCAATCACCATTTTCCGGGCGAGTGTCGGGGTGTTGACCCTTGCGGACCCCTGGTCAGTACGCATTAGCTTTCCTTCGTGACAGGAATCCGAGGCTGCGCGGCCCACTGATGGCAGGGACGCGGAAGCCGGTCGTCGAGGTGCGGCGCAGCCAGCGTCGGCGACGCACGGTGTCCGCGTACCGCGACGGTGAACGGGTCGTCGTCCTCATCCCCGACCAGTTCTCCCGCGCCGAGGAGAGCGAGTGGGTCGACCGGATGCTCGCCCGGCTCGCCGCCCGGGAGGGGCGCCTCGCCCGGTCCGACGCCGAACTGCTGGCCCGGGCCACCCGACTGATCAAGCTCTACCTCGCCGAGCACGGCACGCAGGCCGTACCGACGAGCGTCCGCTGGGTCACCAACCAGAACGGCCGGTGGGGGTCCTGCACCCCTGACGACGGCACGATCCGCCTCTCGCACCGCGTCCGGGACATGCCCGACTGGGTGATCGACTACGTACTCATGCACGAGCTCGCGCACCTCATCGTGCCCAGCCACAACGCCCGGTTCTGGGCGCTCGTCGCGCGCTACCCGAAGACCGAGCGGGCGCGCGGCTACCTGGAGGGCGTGGCAGCGGCCTCCGGCACCCCGCCATCGGACTGACGCCGTCTGCGCCGGCTCGCTCCGCGCCGGCTCGCTCCACGGAGACGGCAGATCTTGGTAGGAACCGGCCCCTGGAGGGGCCGGTTCCTACCAAGATCTCGAAGACTCGTTCTGCACGCCTCGCGCGGCAAACAGCCGGACAGCCGGCGCAGCCGCGCAGCCGGGCAGCCGGACGTCGGTCCGGCCGTAGTCCGGGCAGCCGGCTAGGGTCGGGGCGTGGCCCGACGTGTGGTGGTGGCGTTGCTCGGACCGGTGGCCTGGGCGCCTCCCGGCACCGACCCGGTGGAGTGGCGGGCCGCGCTCGCCGAGGACGTGGTGGACCTGCTCGCCACGCTCAACGAGGTGGAGACGGCCGTCGCCGTCACCGCAGCCGACCGGTCGCTGGCCGACGCGGTGATCTGGCCGGACACGGCCGTGTACGAGGTGCCCGAGGCGACGCCGAACGCCGTCTTCGCCGCCCTCGCCGGCGCCGGCTACGACCAGGCGGCGGTGATCGCCGGGGACGCGCCCGACGTGCCGGGCCTGACCATCGGCAAGCTGCTGCGCCCGCTCACCACCCGGCCGGTCGCGGTCGCGCCGGTCGAGGGCGGTGCACCGGGGCTGCTCGGCGTGGCCGCGCGACTGCCCGCACCGGGCTGGCTCCCGGCGCTGGACCTGGACACCGCCCGGCCCGCGGCCGTGCGCGCGGCGGCGCCGCGACCCGGTGACCTCGCGGTCACCCCCGCCTGGCGGCGCCTGCGCGGGCCGGACGACCTGGCCTTCCTGGACCCGGCGGTGGAGGGGTGGGAGACCACCCGCGCCCTGCTCTCCGGCGCCGCCCGGTCCTGACCGAGCGCTGACCGGGCTCGGCCCCCGCTGACCCGCTCGGGACCACGGCCGGGCTGCCCGACCGCGCGACGAGGGCCGCCCGACGTGGGCTGCCGGATCGCGCGACGAGGGCCGCCCGAACCCCGGTGGGTCGGGCGGCCCTCGTCGTCGACGCGATCAGGGGCGGCTGGTGTCGCCGTCCTCGGTGCCGTCGTCCGGGCGCCGCTGCCCCGGCTCGCCCGGGGACTTCTCCTCCGGGCCGCCCGGCGCGCTGAAGTCGAAGTTCTCCAACTCGCCGAGGTCCCACTCGGACATCGCGAAGGCCACCGGGTCGGCGAAGTCGTCGTCGGAGGGGAGCAGGTCGGGGTGGCCCCACAGGGCGTCCCGGCCGGAGATGCCCCGGTGCTCGGTGAGCGCCGCCCACAGCGCCGCCGCCTCGCGCAGCCGACGCGGACGCAGTTCCAGGCCGACCAGCGCCGCGAAGGTCTGCTCCGCCGGGCCACCGGCGGCCCGGCGACGACGGAACGCCTCGCCGAGGCTCACGACGTTGGGCAGCCGGCCGCTCGCCGCGCTGTCCACCACGTGGCACACCCAGCCCTCGACCAGGGCCAGGGCGGTCTCCAGCCGGGCCAGGGACGCCTTCTGCGCCGGGCTGTCCTCCGGCGTGAAGATGCCCTCCAGCGCGATCGCCTGCATCGACTCCGGATCGGTCGGGTCGACCCGGCCCATCGCCTCCTCGATCGCCTCCCGGTTGACCCGGATGCCGGCGGCGTACATCTCCACGGCGTTGAGCACGTGCCCGCGCAGCCACGGCACGTGCTGGAAGAGCCGCTGGTGGGCCGCCTCGCGCAGGGCCACGTAGAGGCGTACCTCGTCCTCGGGCAGCTCCAGGCCCTCGCCGTACGCCCGGATGTTGGCCGGGATCAGCGCGGCCGTGCCGGCCGGGCCGAGCGGCAGCCCGATGTCGCCGGCGGAGAGCACCTCCGCGGCGAGCGAGCCGAGCGCCTGGCCGAGCTGGCCGCCGAAGAGCGCGCCACCGAGGGTGGCGACCATCGACTGCATCGGGCCGAGCTGGGCGCGCGCCTCCGGCGGCACCAGGTCGCCCATCGCGCCGACCATCCGGCTGGCCACCGGGTCGCAGAGCTTGCGCCAGACGTCGAGCGTCTTGTAGATCCACTCGTTGCGGTTCCAGGCCAGCGAGGTCTGGATCCCCGAGGGCAGGGCGGAGGCCGGCTCCAGCCACAGGTCGGCGAGCCGCAACGCCTCCTCCACCGCGTTGCGCTCGAAGGGCGACACCGCCGGGTCGCCCGCGGCGGCGAGCTGGCTGGCGGCCACCTGCCGGGCCAGGTCCCAGTTGACCGGCCCGCTGCCCGACGCGGAGAGCAGGTGCTGCAACTGCGACATGAACTGCTGCATCTGCGCGGGATCGTTGGGGTCTGGTGGTTGCCCACCCGGGAGCGCGAAACCGAACGGAATATCAGGCACGACGTCTACGGTACGCGCGCCGCGCCCCAGGTAGCCGCCGCTGGCGTTGCGCTGAGGGCGAAGTCGCGATTCACCCGCCGGAGGCCCCGATCCCGGTCGGTACGCTCTGCCGCATGAGACGTCGCGGCGTGACCGTCCTGCTCGGTGCTCTGCTCACCGCTCTGCTCAGCATCGGCGTGCTCGGCGCGCCCATCCCGTACGTGGTGCTCGGCCCCGGGCCGACCGTCAACACGCTGGGCAAGGAGAACGGCAAGGAGGTCATCCAGATCACCGGCCGGGAGACGTCCACCTCCGCCGGGCAGCTGCGGCTGACCACGGTCGGCGTGCAGCCCTCGGTCAAGCTGCGCTCCGCCATCCAGGGCTGGTTCTCCGACGACGAGGCGGTCGTGCCGCGCGAGCTGGTCTACCCGCCGGGGGAGAGCCGCGAGGAGGTCGAGGAGCGCAACGCGGAGGACTTCAAGACCTCGCAGACCAGCGCGGAGACCGCGGCGCTGCGCGAACTGGGCTACCCGGTGCAGGTGGTCGTGAAGACCGTCGCCGCCGACGGCCCGGCGGCCGGTGTGCTCAAGCCCGGCGACGTGCTGACCTCGGTCGACGGGCAGCCGGTGCCGGTGGCCGTCCGCCTCACGGAGCTGATCCGGGCGAAGCCGGCCGGGACGGCGCTGGAGATCGGCTACACCCGCGGCGGCGTCGCCGCGACGGCGAAGGTCACCAGCCGGGAGCAGGACAACCGGCCCCGCATCGGCGTGGAGATCGAGCAGCAGCAGCCGCACCCGTTCACCCTGAACATCGACCTGGAGGATATCGGCGGGCCGAGCGCCGGCCTGATGTTCGCCCTCGGCATCGTCGACAAGCTGACCCCGGAGGACCTGACCGGCGGGAAGATCATCGCTGGCACCGGCACGATCGACGACTCCGGGCAGGTCGGCCCGATCGGCGGCATCGCCCAGAAGCTGGTGGGCGCGAAGGACGCCGGCGCGGTGGCGTTCCTGGTGCCGGCGGCGAACTGCGCCGAGGCCGTACGCAACCCGCAGCCCGGGCTGCCCCTGCTCAGGGTCGGCTCGCTGGACGAGGCGTTGACCGCGCTGGAGGCGCTGCGCGCCGGGGGCCAGCCGGCCCGCTGCTGACCACGCGCGCGGGCGCTCCCGGCGTACGTGGCGGGCCCGCACCGGCCGCCCGTGCATCGACTCTTCCGCCGCGCGGCGCGACGCCGTGTGACCTTGGACCGACACGTTCAGAAACACCCCGTACTCTGGGTGCCTGGTCGGAGCCGATCACATCGAGCGTGCGGAGCCAACAGTGGTCATGAAGAGCAGCAGCCCCCTGCCGAGGATGAGCCGACGCGGACGCGTCACGATCGGTGTCCTGGTCGGGGTGTTCGTGCTCTTCACCCTGCTGGGCTGGGGTGTCCAGGCGTGGACGGACTGGTTGTGGTTCGACGAGGTCCGCTACACCGGGGTCTTCACGGGGGTGCTGACGACCCGGCTGCTGCTCTTCTTCGTCGTCGGCCTGGGCATGGCGCTGATCGTCGGCGGCAACCTCTGGCTGGCCCAACGGCTGCGCCCGCGCATGCGCCCGCACTCGCCCGAGCAGGCCACCCTGGAGCGTTACCGGATGCTGCTGGGCCCCCGGCTCGGCCTGTGGATCGCGCTGGTCGCCGCCGTGGTCGGCCTCTTCGCCGGGCTGTCGGCGCAGAGCCGGTGGAACCAGTGGCTGCTCTTCCGCAACGGCGGGGACTTCGGCGTGAAGGACCCGGAGTTCGGCATCGACGTCGGCTTCTACGTCTTCCAGCTGCCGTTCCTGCGCTACCTGCTCGGGGTGGGCTTCACCGCGGTGGTGCTCTCCGTGATCGGCGCGCTCGCCGTGCACTACATCTTCGGCGGCGTCCGACTCCAGGGCGTCGGCGACCGGATGACCAACGCCGCCCGGGCCCACCTGAGCACGCTCGTCGCGGTCTTCGTCCTGCTGAAGGCGCTCGCGTACGTGCTGGACCGGCGCGCGATGCTGCTGGAGTACGGCAACGGCCCCGTCTACGGCGCCGGCTACGCCGACGTCAACGCGCTGCTGCCGGCCAAGGAGATCCTCGCCTACATCTCCATCGTGGTGGCGATCGCGATCATCGTCTTCTCCAACGCCTGGATGCGCAACCTCGTCTGGCCGGGCATCTCGCTGGCCCTGCTGGGCGTCTCCGCCGTCGCCATCGGCGGCGTCTACCCCTGGGCGGTGCAGACCTTCGAGGTCAAGCCCAGCGCGAAGGAGAAGGAAGCGCCCTACATCGAGCGCAGCATCAAGGCCACCCGCGCGGCGTTCGGCCTGGAGGCGGCCACCACCACGCCGTACGCGGCGAGCAACCTGACGCCGCCGGCGACCCTCGCCACGGACACCTCCGTGGTGCCGAACATCCGGCTGCTCGACCCGCAACTGGTCTCCGAGACGTACACCCAGCGCCAGCAGGTCCGGCAGTTCTACGACTTCGGCGAGAAGCTGGACGTCGACCGCTACGGCGTCAACGGCAGGGTGCAGGACTACGTGGTCGGCCTCCGCGAGGTCAACTACCGGCAGCTGACCCCCCAGCAGAACACCTGGATCAACCGGCACACCGTCTACACCCACGGCTACGGGCTGGTGGCGGCGCCCGGCAACCGGGTGGTCTGCGGCGGCCAGCCCTTCTTCGTCTCCGGCTTCCTCGGCGACCCGCAGGAGCAGCAGAAGGAGCAGGGCCAGCAGACGAGCGAGCAGTGCGCCTCGCAGACCGAGCAGATCGCGGCCAAGCAGCCCCGCGTCTACTACGGCGAGCGGATGGACGCCAGCGACTACGCGATCGTCGGCCAGAGCGACCCGGAGCGGAAGGCGGAGTTCGACCGCCCGGTCGGCGAGGGCGGCGAGTCCTACACCTACACCGGCGAGGGCGGCGTCGAGATCGGCTCGTTCACCCGGCGGCTGCTCTACGCGATCAAGGAGCAGGAGTCGAACTTCCTGCTCTCCGACGCGGTCAACGACAACTCCAAGCTGCTCTACGTGCGTAACCCCCGCGACCGGGTGGAGAAGGTCGCCCCGTTCCTCACCCTCGACGGCGACCCGTACCCGGCCGTGGTCGACGGTCGGATCCAGTGGATCATCGACGGCTACACGACGGCGGCGACCTACCCGTACGCGGAGCGCGTCAACCTTCAGGAGCAGACCGCCGACGAGCTGACCGGGCGGGGCACCTTCCAGCTCGCCCGGGAGAACGTCAACTACATCCGCAACTCGGTGAAGGCCACCGTCGACGCGTACGACGGCACGGTCCGGCTCTACGAGTTCGACGAGACCGACCCGGTGCTCAAGGCGTGGAACAAGGCGTTCGGCGGCGACCTGGTGGTGCCGAAGGCGGAGATCCCGGCGGAGTTGGCCGAGCACTTCCGCTACCCGGCCGACCTGTTCAAGGTGCAGCGCAACCTGCTGACCCGGTTCCACGTGACCGACCCGGGCGCCTTCTACTCGGAGACGGACTTCTGGCAGGTGCCGAACGTGCCGGACGCCCCCGACACCGGCCAGAAGCAGCCGCCCTACTACCTCTTCACGCAGTTCCCCGGCCAGGAATCGGCGCGCTTCCAGCTCACCTCGGCGGTCACCCCGAACGGCCGGGAGAACCTCGCGGCGCTGATCTCCGGGTCGTACGTGGACGGGCAGCCGAGGCTGGAGGTGCTCGACCTGCCCGACCAGACCCGGATCTCCGGCCCGGTGCAGGTGCACCAGTCGATGACCAACAACGCCAACATCCGCCAGCAGCTCAACCTGCTGCAGTCCCAGCAGGCCCAGGTGCAGTACGGCAACCTGCTCTCCCTGCCGTTCGGCGACGGCATGCTCTACGTCGAGCCGGTCTACGTGAAGACCGCCGCGCAGAACGCGCCGCCGCTGCTGCAACGGGTGCTGATGTCCTACGGCGACGGCGGCTCCTACGTGGTGCTGGCCACCAACGTGGCCGACGGCATCAAGCAGCTCATCGAGCAGGGCAAGCAGGCCGCCACCCCGGGCACCCCGCCGCCCGCCGGCGGGACCCCGCCGCCGCCCGGGGGCACCCCGCCGGGCGGGAGCGCGCCCCCGCTGACCGGCGAGCTGGCCGAGGCGGCCAACCGCGTGCAAACCGCCATCGCGGAGGTCCGGGCCGCGCAGACCTCGGGCGACTTCGAGCGGTACGGGCGCGCGTTGAAGGCGCTGGACGAGGCCCTCACCGCCTTCCAGCAGGCCCAGCAGGCCGCCTCCGCCCCGACCCCGGGGGCGAGCGCCCCGGCGTCCCCGTCGCCCGGTGCCAGCGCCCCGGCGTCCCCGGCACCGGGTGGCAGCGCCTCCCCGAACCCGGGCGGCTGACCCGTACCACCCTCGCGGCGCCCCCGGCCCACGGACCGAACCGGTCCCGACGCCGGGGGCGCTGTCGTGTTGGCGACGGCCGGCCCGGCACCCGCAACCCGCCGCCCCACGGCGCCGTCTTCCCTGCAAGAGGCGGGAATGACCGGGGAGCGTGGGTCGGAGACATGAGAGACGCGACGAGCTTCGACGAGTTCTACCGGAGCACCTCCCGACGGATGCTCCGCTACGGCTACGCCGTGGCCGGTGACCACACCGAGGCGCAGGACCTGGTGCAGGAGGCGTACGCCCGGGCCTGGCGGCAGTGGGGCGGCCTGGCCGCCCACCCGGCACCGGAGGCGTGGCTGCGGCTCGTGGTCGCCCGGCTCGCCACGGACCGGTGGCGCCGGTTGCAGGGTTGGCGGGCCGCGCTGAGTCGCACGGGCCCGCCCGAGCCGGTGCCGCCACCGAACGAGGACGCCGTGCTGCTGGCGGGCGCGCTGCGGCGGCTGCCGACCGCCCAGCGGCAGGCGCTCGCGCTGCACTACCTCTTCGACATGTCGGTGCAGGACATCGCCCGGGAGACCCGGGTGCCCACCGGCACCGTGAAGTCCTGGCTGTCGCGGGGGCGGGCGCGGCTGGCCACGCTGCTGCCCGGCCTGCCCGCGGAGGAGTTGGAGGCGAACGATGTCGCGTGAACTGTCCGAGCTCTACCGGTCGCTCGCCGAGGACGCCGACGGCCGCACCCTGGCCCTCCCCGAGGAGCTGCGCGGGCGCGCCGACCGGCGGGCCCGGCGGCGGATCACCGGCACCGCGCTCGGGACGGCGCTGCTGGTCGGTGGGCTGGCGACCGGCACCGGGCTGGTGCTCGCCGAGGAGCGCGGGCCCGTCGTGCCGTCCGCCGCCGTCGCGCCGCCGTCGAGCGTGCCGGCGGCGCCGACCGCGGCCACCCCGCCGGCCGCCACGGCCGGACCGGTCGCCCCGACCGCAGGCACACCGAGGGCGACGGGCACGCCGGCGGCGACCGGCAGCACCCGCGCCGCCCCGCCCCGGGCGCCCGGCAGCGTCCCCGACCGGGCCTTCTTCGTCCAGGCCGCGTCGAACCGTACGGGCATCGAGCCGTTCTTCCGGGACACCGACGCGCTGCCCGCGCTCTGCGACGCCCGCTACCGCAGCGACGCCGGCATCGTGCAGCGCCGCACCCGCATCCTGGCCTACAAGCTGCCGCAGACCCCGCAGGGGTACGTCCCGGACGGCAGCTACGCCCACACTGTCACCCTCTACCGTCCCGGGCGGGCCGACGAGTTCCTCCGCGAGCTGCGGGCGGCGGTGCGGGGCTGTCCCACGCAGCCGGGGGTGGGCGGCGGCAACGCGTCGACCTCCCGACTGCGGCTGCTCGCCGACGACGGCTTCGGTGACGGGTCGGTGCTGTTCGAGATCCGGACGCCGGCCCGGGACATCGACGGCAACCCCACGGGCGGCGAGGAGGTCCGGCTGATCCGGGCGATCCGGGTGGACGACGTGGTGACCGTGCTCTGGGAGCAGGGCTGGGAGGGCACCTCCTCGCCCCGTTCGCAGGTCGACGCCGACAGCCGGCGGGCCGTGGCCGCGATCGAGGACTGGCTGCGCTGAGGCGTACGCCGCCCGGGTCGGGCAGACCCGGGCGGCGTACCGCCGGGGTCGTTTTGCGGGGACGGGGGCCAGTGGGATACGGTGTACGAACCGACGCGGGGTGGAGCAGCTCGGTAGCTCGCTGGGCTCATAACCCAGAGGTCGCAGGTTCAAATCCTGTCCCCGCTACCACGACGGAACGGCCCCGGAGTTCACTCCGGGGCCGTTCCGCATTCTCGGATCCCACCCCTTGCCCGCCACCTGTGGCCCGCCGCCTGCCGCCTTGCTTGCCTGCCTGGCGCTCGCTGCCTGCCGCTGCCTGGCTGCCCCGCCGCTGGCGGGCCTGCCTGCCCCGCCGTTGCCTGCCTTCAGCCGCTGGCGGGCCCGGCTGCTGCCCGTCCGCCGGCCACGCCCGGTCACTCGGCCGTGCCCTGTCCCCGCGGTGGCCGTTCACGTCCCGGTGCGGCGGGCCGCAATCCGCCATCGTGGTGCCGGCCCCGGGCGGTGCCGGCGCGGACGGACGTATGACGCCGGTCACTCCGCCTCGGCCACTGACGCACCCGCCATCGGCCTTGAGCACCCTCACCGGCTCAGCGCCGGTGCCAACCTCCACGTCACCCACCCGGCCAAGCGGTGACCAGGACGCCACGGACCCCAAGACCCCTGGATGGCGTCCATGACGTCCTGATCGCCGGCCGTTCGCGGGAGAGGAGGCGGTGTGTTCGTGCTTGGGGGAGGAGTTCGGAGCGGGCGAGAGGTTCCGTGGCGGCCGCCGCGTCGGACGGGGTGGGAGCCGGGGTGGGCCTCGTGCGGTTCTCTGGTGCCGGTTTGTGCTGGTCAGAGGGGGGACTAAGGCGGGATCGGGGGTCCGCTGATCATCGTGGCGTCGGGTGCGCTACAGTTAACGAGCCGACGCGGGGTGGAGCAGCTCGGTAGCTCGCTGGGCTCATAACCCAGAGGTCGCAGGTTCAAATCCTGTCCCCGCTACCACGACGGAACGACCCCGGACTCTACTCCGGGGTCGTTCCGCATTTCCGGGCCCACCCGCTGCCCGACGAGCATTCGGCCCCCGGCTCCGTGCCGCCTGCCGTGCTCGCCTCCGCTCCCGCTGTTGTCCGCGTCTGACGCTGGCGTGCACGGCACGGGCACGGGAAGGCTGCCGGCCGAGCGGCAGGGCGGCAGGGCGGCGGATTCCTCCCCGACCGACGTGCCGGAGTTGCGGTTGTCGGCGAGGATGTTGGCATGTCTGCATTCGGTAAGTGGTGGGGCCGGTTGACGACCGTCCTCGGAGCGGTCGTGCTGTCGGTGTTCGTGCCCGTCGCGGCTTGGGCGTCCACCGGCACGGGTGAGCTGGTGGTGGAGGCCGCCCGGCGGCGGCGCGGGGGCGGCTTCGGCTTCATCGGCCTGCTCTGCTGCCTGGTCGTGGTCGCCGGAGTCGTCTTCCTCCTCCTGCGCATGATGCGCAACCGCCGGGGTGGCCCGCCGCGCTGAGGTAGGGGCGCCACCGCGCCGATGCTTCGCCTCGGTCGAGGCGCTGGCTGCTTCGACCCGGCCCCGGTCGAAGCAGCCGACCCGGTGCCCCCTTCCGGGCAGGCTGGCGGTGGCCGCCCGGAGCGGCGGCGGGGGTGCCGCGCGGCGCCCCGCCACACCTGAGCCGGTGGCCCGTCGGGGCGAGCTGGGGATGGCCGCCCGCAGGGGCGGCGCACCCGACCCGGCATGGCTCGCGCGGCAGGCGTGCGTGTCCGGGCCTACCCGGCCAGCGCCGCGTCCGCCCGTGCCAGGAAGCGGGCTGCTGCCGCCCGGGGGCCGGTTTCGCCGCCGCGAACGCTCTCGGCGGCCTGCAACAGCAGTGTCCGCACCCGCAGGTGTCCCTGCGGAGGCGGGCTGGGCGCCGGCCCGAGCCGGGCGGCCAACGCGGCGCCGAGGGCCGCCGCGCGCCGCTGTGCCGGGTCGGTGATGCTGCCCTCGACGAAGCTCCGTACGGCGAGGCTGGGGCTGACACCGCGATCGTGGCCGAGCGCCGTCCCCGCCTCGCCGTTGTTCGTCAGGAAGTTGATCACGTCTGCGACCAGGGCGGGGTGTCGGGTGCCGCGGAAGGCCGCCCAGTACATCGACGCCCGGTGCCACTGTGCCTCGACAGGGCCCGGCATGGCGGCCACGCCGAGTTCGGAGTCGGTGAGGCGCTGGAGTTCCGGCAGCTGGTGCGACCAGGCGAACGAGGCGGCCGTGGCGCCGGTGACCACGAGCTGCCGCGTCGGCTCGCCGCCCTCGGCCTGCTCCACGAGGGCCGCGCTCGGGGTCGCCCGGCCGGAGCGGGCGCGCCGCCATAGCTCGAACCACTCGGTCAGCGCGTCGGCGCCGAAGCCGAGCTGGCGGTCGCGGTAGAACTCACCTCCCTGGCCGCGCAGCCAGAGCCAGAACGCCCGGTGGTCGCCGGACGGGTCCATCGTGCCGGCCACCCGGCCCTCGCCGACCCGGGTGACCCGCCGCGCCCAGGCGACGTACTCCGTCCAGGACATTCCCGTGCTCGGCTCGGGCAGCCGCAGCCGGCGCAGCAGCGTGCGGTCGTAGACGACGGCCGCGGTGCTCTGTCCCGCGGCGACGCCGACCGTACGCCCGTCGACCTGCCCGTAGCGGACCAGGCCCGGGGGCAGGGTGCGCAGGTCGACGCGGTGGTCGGCGACGTAGGCGCTGAGGTCGAGGACGATCTCGCGGCGGGCGTACTCGGTGAGCATGCCGTCGTCGATCTGGATCAGGTCGGGCACGTTGCCGCCCGCCGCCTGGGTGGCCAGCCGGTCGTAGTAGCCGTCGGCGCCCTGCCAGGTGATGCGGAAACCGACGCGGGGATTGCGGTCGGTGTAGAGCCGCAGCACCCGTTCGGTGAGTTCGGCCCGCTTCGCCCCGCCGTACCAGAACACCGACAGCTCGACCGGCCCGGTCTCCTCCGGGGCCGCCTGGTCCTCGCTGCACCCGGTGAGCCCGCCGGCGGCGAGCACCGGCGCGCCCAGCAACGCGGCGAGCACCCGACGCCGGCCCGGGTCCGCTCCGGCGCGGGGCAGCGGGAATCGGGCAGCGGGCACGGAAACTCCTGGCGGACCGGTGGGGCGGGCGGCCGGATCATTCACGCAGGCGCGGGGAGGGGTGTCAACGTACGTCCGGCCACACCACCGCATCCCAGGCGTACGCATCGATGCCCGCAGCCTCCGGCCGAGGCCGTACCCGGCCCGCATGGTGTACTAGGGCGCGTGGAACTTCTGCACTCGGGCAAGGTCAGGGACGTCTACGCCGACGGCGACGACCTGATCCTGGTCGCCTCCGACCGCATCTCGATCTACGACGTGGTGCTGCCGACGCCGATCCCCGACAAGGGCAAGCTGCTCACCGCGCTGTCGCTGTGGTGGTTCGAGCAGCTGGCCGACCTGGTGCCGAACCACGTCGTCTCGGCCACCGACGTGCCCGCCGAGTTCGCCGGTCGGGCCGTGCGCTGCCGGCGGCTGGAGATGGTGCCCGTCGAGTGCGTCGCCCGGGGCTACCTGACCGGTGGCGGCCTGAAGGAGTACCAGCGCACCGGCGCGGTCTCCGGCGTCGAGCTGCCGCGCGGCCTGGTCGAGGCGTCGATCCTGCCCGAGCCGATCTTCACCCCGTCGACCAAGGCGCCGGTGGGGGAGCACGACGAGCCGATCACCTTCGCCGAGGTGGTGGACAAGGTCGGTGCCGAGACCGCCGAGCGGCTGCGCCGGATCACGATCGACGTCTACCGCCGGGGCGCCGAGCTGGCCGCCGACCGGGGCATCCTGGTCGCCGACACCAAGCTCGAACTGGGCTGGACGCCCGACGGCACGCTGATGCTCGGCGACGAGCTGCTCACCTCCGACTCGTCCCGGTTCTGGCCGGCGGAGTCGTACCAGCCGGGCCGGGCGCAGTTCTCCTACGACAAGCAGTACGTGCGCGACTGGGCGGTGGAGAGCGGCTGGGACAAGCAGGCCCCGGCGCCGGAGGTGCCGGCCGAGGTCGTCGAGGCGACCCGGGCCCGCTACGTCGACGTCTACGAGAAGCTCACCGGCAACCGCTGGGACTGACCCCCGGGCCGCCGCACCGGGGGTGCGACGACGTTCGCAGCCAGTCCGCCAGTCCGCCAGCCAGCCGGGCGGCGCGGCGGTCAGTCCACCCAGTCGAGGGTGCGCTGGACGGCCTTGCGCCAGTTGCGCAGCTCCTGCTCCCGGTGCGCCGGCGCCATCGTCGACTCCCACTGCGCGTCGGAGCGCCACTGGGCGCGCAGCGTCGCCAGGTCGGGCCAGAAGCCGACCGCCAGGCCGGCCGCGTAGGCCGCGCCGAGGCAGGTGGTCTCGGTGATCCGGGACCGGACCACCGGCACGTCGAGCACGTCGGCGAGGAACTGCATGAGCAGCCCGTTGGCGGTCATGCCGCCGTCGACCCGGAGCCGGCGCAGCGCCACGTCGGAGTCGGCGTTCATGGCGTCGACCACCTCGCGGGTCTGCCAGGCCGACGCCTCCAGCGCCGCCCGGGCGAGGTGCCCCTTGGTGATGTAACCGGTCAGGCCGGCGACCACCCCGCGCGCGTCGCTGCGCCAGTGCGGGGCGAACAGCCCGGAGAAGGCCGGTACGACGTAGCAGCCGCCGTTGTCGTCGACGGTGCGCGCCAGCTCCTCCACCTCGGACGCGGCGGAGATCAGCCCGAGGTTGTCCCGCAGCCACTGCACCAGCGAGCCGGTGACCGCGATCGCCCCCTCCAGCGCGTACGCGGCGGGCTGGCCGTGGATGCGGTAGGCGACCGTGGTGAGCAGGCCGTGGGTGGAGGGCACCGGGCTGGCGCCGGTGTTGAGCAGCAGGAAGCTGCCGGTGCCGTAGGTGCACTTCGCCTCGCCCGGCTGGAAGCAGGTCTGCCCGAACAGGGCGGCCTGCTGGTCGCCGAGCGCGCTGGCGACGGGCACCCCGGCCAGGACGCCCGTGGCTTCCCCGTAGACCTCCGCCGAGCTGCGGATCTCCGGCAGCATCGCCGCCGGTACACCCATCGCGTCGAGCAGTTCCGGGGCCCAGTCGAGGGTGCCCAGGTCCATCAGCAGGGTGCGGCTGGCGTTGGTCACGTCGGTGACGTGCCGGCCGGTCAGCTTCCAGATCAGCCAGCTGTCCATCGTGCCGAAGAGCACCTCGCCGGCCTCCGCGCGCTCGCGCAGGCCGTCGACGTGCTCCAGCAGCCACCGCAGCTTCGGCCCGGCGAAGTAGGTGGCCAGCGGCAGCCCGGTGCGGGAGCGGAACCGTTCCTCGCCGTACGCCTGGTCGAGCTCGCGCAGCAGCGGCCCGGTGCGGGTGTCCTGCCAGACGACGGCGTTGGTCACCGGCCGGCCGGTGGTCCGGTCCCAGACGACGGTGGTCTCCCGCTGGTTGGTGATGCCCACGGCGGCGAGCCCGGCGGCGTCGGTGCCCGCGCCGTGCAGCGCCTCGCGGACTACCCGCTGGACGTTCTCCCAGATCTCCTCGGCGTCGTGTTCCACCCAGCCGGGCCGGGGGAAGATCTGCCGGTGCTCCCGCTGGGCCACGGAGACGATCTCCCCGGCGCGGTCGAAGACGATGCACCGCGAGGAGGTGGTGCCCTGGTCGATGGCGGCGACGTACTGGGGGGTCACGGCAGCACCGTACCCGCAGTGGCGACGCCCCGCCGACCGGCCGCGCCCGGCCTGCCGGTCCCGGCCCCGGACGGGGGCGGGCCGGGGTGGCGTCCGTACGATGTGCGGACGTGCGTGACATCGCCGTCTTCAGTGGAACCGCCCACCCCGAACTCGCCGCCGAGATCTGCACCCACCTCGACGTGCCGCTGCACCCGGTACGGGTGTCCCGGTTCGCCAACGACTGCCTGGAAGTGCAGTTGCAGGCGAACTGCCGGGAGCGGGACGTATTCCTGATCCAGCCGCTGGTGCCGCCCGTACAGGAGAACCTGGTCGAGCTGCTGCTCATGATCGACGCGGCCCGGGGCGCGTCGGCCGGCCGGATCACCGTGGTGCTGCCGCACTACGCGTACGCCCGGTCGGACAAGAAGGACGCGCCGCGCATCTCGATCGGCGGGCGCCTCGTCGCCGACCTGCTCACCTCGGCGGGCGCGGACCGGGTGCTGGCGATGACCCTGCACTCGCCGCAGGTGCACGGCTTCTTCAGCGTGCCGGTGGACCACCTGCACGCGTTGCGCGAGCTGGCCGACCACTTCAGCCGCTACGACCTGGGCAACACGGTGGTGGTCTCGCCGGACCTCGGCAACGCCAAGGAGGCGGCGGCGTTCGCCCGGCGGCTCGGCACCCCGGTGGCCGCCGGGGCGAAGCAGCGGTTCAGCGACGACCGGGTCAAGATCAGTGCGGTGATCGGCGACGTGGCCGACCGGGACGTCATCGTGCTCGACGACGAGATCGCCAAGGGCAGTACGGTCATCGAGCTGATGGAGCACCTGCGCGAGCTGAAGGTCCGCTCGATCCGCCTGGCCTGCACGCACGGCCTCTTCTCCAGCGACGCGTTGCGGCGGCTGAGCGGGCAGGAGGGCGTGCTGGAGATCGTGTGCACGAACACGGTGCCGATCCCCGCCGACAAGCGGGTGCCGAAGCTGCGGGTCCTGTCCGTGGCGCCGGCCCTGGCCGAGGCGATGCGCCGGATCCACAACGGCGAATCGGTGAGCGCCCTCTTCGCCTGATCCGCCCGGCCGCCGGCCCCTGTGCGGCGGTCAGTCGGCGCGGTGGCGGCCGGTGTGCTGGGGGGCCTCGACGGCGGCGCTGATGCGGACCGTGGTGCCGCGCGCGCCGGTCTCGACGTCCATGCTGTCGCTCAGTTCGCGGGCCAGCCAGAGACCCCACCCGCCGGCGGTGTCGGCGGCGGGGCGGCTCCGGTCGCCCAGTCGTTGCGTGCTGATCCCCTGCCCGTGGTCGGAGACCTCGCAGAACAGCTGCCCCGGCTGCCGCCACAGCCGCAGCCAGCCCCGGCCGCCGCCGTGCCGGACCGCGTTGGTGATCAGCTCGTTGACCGCCAGCACGAAGTCGTCCAGGCGTTGCCCGCTCAGCCCGGCGGCGTGCGCGCAGGAGGTGACCGAGTGGCGAAGCTCGGTCACCTGGGCCTGCTCGAAGGCCTCGGCGATGAGGAGGGAAGATTCGATGGGCACAACCGTACGCTGTGCGCCGGGTTCCGCATTCGTCATGGCCCCGTCCCGACAGCGGATCGCGGAATTTTTGCGGCTTTTCCACCGTACGTCAGGGTTCTGCCGGGCGCATCCGGCGGCCCGTCGGCCGACGTGGCCCGCTGTGGCATCGTGACGGGCGTGTCGACGCCGCCCGGTGGTTTCGAGGTCCCGCTCTGGCGGGCCATCGCCGTGTTCCGCGTGGCCTCCCTGGCGTACGTCTGCGCGCTGGCGCTGCGCGACGCCGACCGGTACGCCCACCCGCTGGCGGCCGCCGCCCTGGTCCTGCTGATGGCGGTCTGGACGGGCGTGACCGCCGTCGGCTACGCCGACCCGGCCCGCCGGCGCTGGCCGCTGCTCCTGGCCGACCTGGGAGTCGTCCTCGGCATCATGCTGGCCACCCCCTGGGTGATCGGGCGGGCGGCGCTCGCCGCCGGCGTGCCCACCCTCGCGGTGGCCTGGCTGGCCGGCCCGGTGCTGGCCTGGGCGGTCTCCGGCGGCCGGCGGCGGGGCACGGTCGCCGCCCTCGTGCTCGGCGCGGCGGACCTGGTCACCCGCGAACGGATCGGCGGGTCCTCGCTCACCGGGGTGATCCTGCTGCTGCTCGCCGGGGTGGTGGTCGGGCACGTCGCCCGGCTGGCCGTGACCGCCGAGGAGCGGCTGCACCGGGCGGTCGAGCTGGAGGCCGCCACCCGGGAACGGGAGCGCCTGGCCCGGGACATCCACGACTCCGTGCTCCAGGTGCTCGCGCTGGTGCAGCGGCGCGGCGCCCACCTCGACGGCGAGGCCGGGGAGCTGGCCCGGCTCGCCGGGGAGCAGGAGGCCGCGCTGCGCGCCCTGATCGGCGGCGCCGCGTCGGCCGGGACCGTCGTCGACGGCGGGCCGGTGGACCTGCGCGGGCTGCTCAACCGGTACGCCTCGGCCACGGTCTCGCTCTCCGCGCCGGCGACCCCGGTGCCGCTGCCCGGGCCCGTCGCCCACGAGTTGGCCGCCGCGACCGCCGCCGCCCTCGACAACGTGGCCCGGCACACAAACGGGCGGGCGTGGGTGCTGGTCGAGGACGAGGGGACGACGGTGACCGTGTCGATCCGCGACGAGGGGCCGGGCTTCGCGGCCGGCCGGCTGGAGGAGGCCGCCGCCGAGGGCCGGCTCGGCGTCGCCCGGTCGATCCGGGGCCGCCTCGCCGACCTCGGCGGCACGGTGCGGATCACCTCCGCGCCGGGCGTCGGCACGGAGCTGGAACTGACTGTGGAAAGGGAGGGCCGGTGAGCGCGAGGAGTGAGCCGGGTCTGCGAGCCCCGCAATCGCGAACCAAGGAGGTACGGCCGTGACGGGCGTGCGCGTGATGGTGGTGGACGACCACCCGATGTGGCGGGAGGGGGTGGCCCGGGACCTCACCGAGGCCGGCCACGTCGTCGTCGCCACCACCGGAGAGGGCCGGCAGGCGGTACGGGTGGCTGCCGCCGCCCGGCCCGACGTGGTCGTCCTCGACCTGCAACTGCCGGACGTCTCGGGGGTGGAGGTGATCCACGGGTTGCGCGCCGTGCTGCCGCAGGTGCGGGTGCTGATGCTCTCGGCCAGCGGCGAGCAGCAGAGCGTGCTGGACGCGGTGAAGGCGGGCGCCACCGGCTACCTGGTGAAGTCGGCCGCCCCGGCGGAGTTCCTGGAGGCGGTGCGCCGGACGGCGGCGGGGGAGCCGGTGTTCACGCCCGGCCTGGCCGGGCTGGTGCTCGGCGAGTACCGCCGGCTCGCGGCCGACCCGGGCGGTGCCGAACCCGGCGGGCGGGACTTTCGGGGGGCCGGCCCGGCACCCCGGCTCACCGACCGGGAGACCGAGGTGCTGCGCCTGGTCGCCAAGGGGATGTCCTACAAGCAGATCGCCGAGCGGCTCGGGTTGTCCCACCGCACGGTGCAGAACCACGTGCAGAACACGCTCGGCAAGCTCCAGCTGCACAACCGGGTCGAGCTGACCCGGTACGCGATCGAACGGGGCCTGGACGACTGAGGGCCGCCGGGGAACCACCCCGAAGGGTTCCCCGACGACCCCGCGACGGCTCAGACCGAGTGCGGTGGGCGCGTCTCGTGGATGGCCAGTTCCTCGGCGCTCGCGCCGCCGCCGGCCGAACCGGCGTCGTACGCCACCGAGTCGGTCTCCTGGTCGGTGTGCGCCCCCTCGTCCGGTTCGACGAGCCGGCCGACCTCGGCGTCGGCGACGCTGCCGAGCTGGCCGTGGTCGTAGAGGGAGACCGGCGAGTTCGGGTCGGAGGTGGGGCCGGGGTCGAGCACGTCCGCGTCGAGCTGGGCCTGGGCCGCGGCCTCCTCACTGTCGGCCTCGGCGGCGATGTCCGGGTCGACGGGGCCGGCCAGCGGATCGTCGGCGGGGCGTTCGTACCGCTCCCGGTCGAGCTTGTAGTCGAGCGACTCGCCGTCGAGCTGCTCCTCGGCGGTGGTCCCGAACCGGTCCACCGCGACCGGCGTCCGGTCGCCCGGCAGCTGGGCCGGCTCCGGGCCGTCCGCCTCGCGTCCGGTCAGGACGTCGTCGTTGGCGGTCGAGTCGTCGTCGGCGGTGTCGGGCAGGCCCTCCGCCTCGGGGTCGGACACGGGGGTCGGGTACTCGTCGTCGCGCATGGCTGACCACTACCCACCTCCCTGGCGGCATAACCGGTGCCGGCCGTGGCCATCCGGGCGGAAGGGGTACCTCCGGGGACGGCGGGGCAGGATCGGGGCGCCGTCAGCCGTGCTCGACGGCCTCGTCGGCCACGTGCAGCACGCACCAGACGACCTTGCCGTCCGGCACCCGGCTGCTGCCCCAGCTGCGGGCCACGGTGTCGATCAGCAGCAGGCCGCGCCCGCCCGCGACGTCCGGCGGGGCCGTCCCGGTGAACGCCGGCTGCCGCGACGAGTGGTCGCGTACCGCCAGGTGCAGGTGGTCGTCCCGGGGCGCCAGGCGGACCGTCATCGGGGTGCGCGCGTGGGCGACGACGTTGTTCACCATCTCGGTGACGGCGATGCACGCCGGTTCGACCAGTTCGGGCAGGCCCCAGGCTCCGCAGCCCTCCGCCACGAGCTGCCGGGCCTGCCGGGCGGCCCCGACGACGGGCGGCAGGTCGGCCTCGACCACCGCGGCCAGCGGCGCGGCGGCCAGCCCGGCCATCGCCCCGTCCAGCGTCGGCCAGGCCGGCACTCCCTCGACGGCACCGGTCGGATCGCAGAGCAGCAGGTCGGCCGCGGGCCAGTGGCGCACCTCCCGGCGTACCTCGGTGAAGACCTCCCGGGCCGCCGGGTCGGTCACCCGCAGGTCGGTGAGGTCCGCCACCACCGCGCCGGGCCGGCCGCAGAGGTGGGCGAGCAGACCGTCGCGCACGGCGTCCGTGCCGGAGTGGTCGAGCACGCCGGTCAGCCGGAGCACCCCGGAGGACTCGTCGGCCTCCACCTGGCAGCGCGCGTCGGTCGCCATGATCGCCCTATTCTGCACCCCCCGCGCGGAGCGCGCACCCGACCGCTCGCTGCCGGACATCAGCGGTCCGTCCGCGCCCGGCGGGTCATCGCGGCCACCGTCCCGACGGCAGTTCCCGCCGCCGCCAGCCCGAAGGCGGCGGTCATCCGGACCATGTGCCGCCGCCGACCGTGCCAGCCGCCCTCGCGCCGCGCCGCCGCGTCGGGGCGGAAGACGTTGCCGGTGCTCTCCGGTCGCGGGGTGGGCCCGAACTGGGTGCGGTGCGCGTACCAGCCGAGGACCCGCTCGGCGAGCGCCGGGGCGAGCCGCCACTGGAGGCCGATCAGCCGGGCGGCCCCGCCGGCGTACGCCTCGCGCCGGGGACGACGCAGCAGCCGGACGATCGTCTCGGCCACCACCTCCGGCGGGTAGACCGGGGGCGGCGGCACAAGTTCCCGGCCGCTGTGGTTGGCGGCGTGCCGGAAGAACGGGGTGTCGATGGTGGCCGGCAGCACCGTGCAGATCGAGATGTCGCCCCGCCCGGTGACCCGCATCTCCTGCCGGACCGTGTCGGCCAGCCCGCGGATGCCGTGCTTCGCGGCGTTGTACGCCGACTGGTAGGGCATCGCCACCTCGGCCAGCACCGACGCGTTGTTGACCAGTACGCCGCCGCCCGCCGCGCGCAGGTGGGGCAGGGCGGCGCGGGTGCCGTACGCGGCACCGAGCAGGTTCACCTCCAGCACCCGCCGGAACTCCTCCACCGGGATCTCGTCGAAGAGCCCGACCGCGCCGACGGCGGCGTTGTTGATCCAGCCGTCGATCCGGCCGAACTCGGCGACGGCGCGGGCGGCGAGGCGCTCGACGGCCGCCGGGTCGGTCACGTCGGTCGGCACCACCAGCGCCCGTCCGCCCAGTTCCCGGCACCGCTGGGCCACCTCCTCCAGCGCCGCCTCGCTCCGGGCGGCCAGCACGACGGCGGTGCCGCGCCGGGCGAGGGCGTACGCGGTGGCCGTACCGATGCCGCTGGAGGCACCGGTGAGCACGACGGTGGCGTCGGCGAGGCTGCGGGTCAGAGGCATTCTTCGCCCGTACCCCCCACGGGCAGGGGTCATGCGGCCGGTGCCGGGTCGGATTTGTCCCGGCTCCGGGTGCGGCAGGCCGCGCCGCGACAGTTGCCGTCGCGCAAGCACCCGCCGGTCTCTTCCCGATCTGCCAGGTTTCGGCTCCCGGGCGTTCGGTTAATGGGACCCTCTGACCGAGGACCACCGCTTGAGAAGATCGCATGGAGGTGACCCATGCGCGTCGGCCTCGTCTGCGCGCACGCCGGCCCGCCCAGGGGCACCGACGGCCTGACCGTCGGCACCCACCAGCACATCGCCCGGGTCGCCGCCGAACTCGCCGCGCGGGGCCACGACGTCCGGGTGTACGAACGCCGCGACGACCCCGACCTGCCGGAGACGGCGACGGTCGACGGTTACCGGGTGGAGCGGGTCCCGGTCGGCCCGGCGGCCCCGCTGCCCACCGCCGAGCTGGTGCCGTACGTGTCCGCGTTCGGCGCCTGGCTGGCCGACCGGTGGGTGGGTGACTGGCACCCCGAGGTGGTCCACGGGCACTACTGGGTCGGCGGGCTGGCCGCCGCGCACGCGGTCCGCGAGACCGACATCCCCGTGGTGCAGACCTTCCACTCCCTCGGCGTCGAGCAGCTGCGCCACCTCGGCCGGATGTACGACGGCCCGGGGGAGCGGATCCCGCTGGAGCGCGCGCTGACCCGGGCGGTGGACATCGCCGTCGCCCAGTGCACCGACGAGGTCGACGAGCTGACCCGGATGGGACTGCAACGCAGCTCCGTGGCGATGGTGCCGGCCGGCGTCGACACCGCGCAGTTCCACCCCGACGGCGAGGCCGCCCCCCGCGACAGGCGGGCCCGGATCCTCTCCGTCGGCGGGCTCTCGGCCGGGCACGGCCAGGAGGACCTGATCCGGGCCATGCGGCTGGTCGGCGACGCCGAACTCGTGATCGCCGGCGGCCCGCCCGCCGGGCAGCTCGCCAGCCACGCCGAGGCCCGCCGGCTGCGCGAGCTGGCCGAGCGCAGCGGGGTGGCCGAGCAGGTGAAGCTGGTGGGCGCGGTGCCGCACGAGCAGATGGCCACCTGGTACCGCTCGGCGGACGTGGTCGCCTGCACGCCGCACTACTCCTCCGCCGGCCGGGTGTCGCTGGAGGCGATGGCCTGCGGGGTGCCGGTGGTGGGCTACTCCATGGGCGGCATCGCCGACGCGGTGGTCGACGAGGTCACCGGCCGGCTGGTGCCGCCGGGCGACGTCCGCACGCTGGGCGTGACGCTGCGCCGGCTGCTCTCCGACAACGCCGGGCGGTTCGCGTACGGGCACGCCGCCGTCGACCGGGTGCGGTGCAGCTACACCTGGGAGCGGACGGCCGGCGCGCTGGAGCGCCTCTACGAGCGGGTGGTGAGCCGGCGCAAGCCGGTCGAGGCGGCCTGACCCGGCTCCTCAGAGCGGTCGGCCGGGCGCTCCGACGCCCACCATGCCCCGGTCGGGTTCCCCGGCGACGGCGTGGTGGTGCTGGGGTTCGGCGTACCGGGTGAGGCCGATGACGGCCGCGAGCGTGACCAGGAACCCGACGGCGGCGAGCCACTCCCGCCCGGGCCAGATCTTGTCGTTGAGCAGCAGCAGGCCGACGATCGCGGCGGGCACCGCCCCGGCGGCGTCCATCGCCGCCACGGCGGCCGTGGTCGAGCCGCGCTGCATGGCGAGGCCGAGCAGCAGCTGACCGACGATCGAGTGGACGATCAGCAGGTAGAGCAGCGGGTCCCGGACGAACGCCTCCGGCGTCGGGGAGGAGGCGAGGGGCCGGGCGGCCACCGCGGCGGCGGAGAACGCCAGCCCGGCCAGCGCGCCGAGCGCCACCGAGCCGGGCGCCCCGTGCAGGCGTACGGCGAAGAAGCCGATCACCGCGATCACGCCGAGCGCCACCACCAGGGCGACCAGCCCGGCGGTGCCGAGCGGCTTGGCCGGTGCGGGCTCGGCGGAGAGCACCAGCGCGGTGATCCCGGCGAACAGCAGCACCAGCAGCGCCACCTCGGCAGCCGGCAACCGCCACTTCAGCACCAGCACGCCGAGCAGGGCGGTGACCCCGAGCCCGGCGGCGACGCTGGACTGGACCAGGAACAGCGGCAGGTCCCGGCGGGCGAGCAGGGCCAGCACGAACCCGGCGACCTGGCAGCCGAGCCCGACCAGGTACGTGCGGTGCCCCGCCAGCCGCAGCAGCAGCCCCGGGTCGAAGGTGTGGTGCACGGTGGTGCGGGCGGCGGCCACCGACTGGAGGAGGTTGGCGACGCCGTACGCGACGATCATGGCCGCGAGGAAGCACCAACCGGAGGAGACCACCTGGCGAGGATAGAGGCTGCCGGAGGTCAGTGCTCGGTTGGCCGACCCAGCCGGGCGAGGATGTCGGCGTGCAACGCGCCGTTGCTGGCCACGGCGCTGCTCTCGGTCCCGGCGTCGCCGGAGGGGGCGGGTCGGCCGGCCAGATCGGTGAACGTGCCGCCCGCCTCGGTGACGATCGGCACCAGCGCGGCGACGTCCCACAGCGACAGCTCCGGCTCCACCATCACGTCCAGCGCGCCCTCGGCCAGCAGCATGTAGCCGTAGAAGTCGCCGTACGCCCGGCTGCGCCAGGTGTCCCGCATGAGCTGGAGCATCGCGTCCAGCCGCCCGGCGGACTCCCACCCGGTCAGCGACGAGTAGCAGAAGCTCGCGTCGGCGAGGTCCCGTACTGCGGAGACCCGGATCGGCGCGCCGCTCGCGGCGTCGGGCCCCGCGTACGCTCCCTCGCCGAGCGCGCCCCACCAGCGGCGACCGAGCGCCGGCGCGGAGACCAGCCCGGCGACCGGGCGGTCGCCCTCCAGCAGCGCGATCAGGGTGGCCCACACCGGCACGCCGCGGATGAAGTTCTTCGTGCCGTCGATCGGGTCGACCACCCAGCGTCGGCCGTCCGGGCCGCTGGCGGGCTGCTCGCCGTACTCCTCGCCGAGCAGGCCGTCGGCCGGCCGGTGCGCGGCCAGCAGCGTCCGGATCTCCCGCTCGACGGCGGTGTCCGCGTCGGAGACCGGGGTCAGGTCGGGCTTCGCCTCGACCCGCAGGTCGAGCGCGCGGAACCGGGCCGTGGAGACGGCGTCGGCGGCGTCGGCGAGCAGGTGGGCGAGGGCGATGTCGTCGGCGTACCCGGGCATGCCCGAAACGGTAGCGGCGACCGGCTCAGGCCCCCGCGAGCGGGTCGCCGGGATTCCGCTGGTCGGGTTCGCGCGCGTCGCCCTCACCCGACCGGGAGGCCAGCAGCCGGCGGTACGAGGCCAGCCGGCGCGGATCGGCCTTGCCGGCGGCGACCCAGGCGTCCAGCCCGCAGTCGGCCTCGTCCGGTGTGTGCGGGCAGTTGGCGGGACAGTCGACCGTCCCCTCGACCAGGTCGGGGAAGCCGTGCAGCAGGCTGTCGGCGGAGACGTGCGCGAGCCCGAAGCTGCGTACCCCCGGGGTGTCGACGATCCAGCCGGCGGCGTCCCCGCCGTGCGGTGGGTCGCCGGCCAGCCGGGGCAGGCGCAGCGCCACCGCGCTCGTGGAGGTGTGCCGGCCCCGGCCGATCGCGCTGACCGTGCCGACCGCCCGGGCGGCGTCCGGCACGAGCCGGTTGACCAGCGTCGACTTGCCCACCCCCGAGTGCCCCACCATGACCGAGATCCGCCCGGCGAGCAGGTCGCGCAGGGCGTCGAGGTCGGAGTCCGGGCGGATCAGCACGTACGGCAGCTCCAGCTCGGCGTAGTAGCCGAGCACCGTCTCGGGGCCGGCCAGGTCGGCCTTGGTGAGGCAGAGCAGCGGCTCGATGCCGGCGTCGTACGCGGCCACCAGGCAGCGGTCGATGAACCCGGTGCGCGGCGGCGGGTCGGCCAGCGCGCTGACGATGACCAACTGGTCGGCGTTGGCGACGACCACCCGTTCCAGCCGGCCCTCCGCGGTGGTCTCGTCGTCGTCGGCGGTGCGCCGCAGCACCGACGTGCGCTCGGCGATCCGGACGATGCGGGCCAGCGCCCCGGCCGCGCCGGAGGTGTCGCCGACCAGGCCGACGCGGTCGCCGACCACCACCGACTTGCGCCCCAGTTCCCGGGCCCGCATCGCGGTGACCAGGGGTGCGTCGGGCCCGGCGTCGGGCGGCACGCACGTGTAGCGGCCCCGGTCGACGGCGATCACGAAGCCGTCCACCGCGTCGGAGTGCAGGGGGCGCGTACGGGTACGCGGGCGCGACGACCTGCCCGGACGGACCCGGACGTCGTCCTCGTCGTACTCCCGCCGTCTGGTCGTCAGGACCCGCCCCCCGTCGTGTCAGCTCTTGCCGGTCACCATCGCCGACCATAGTGCCGGAAACTCCGGCATGGTCTTCGAGGTGCACGCCACGTCGCTCAGCTCGACGCCCGGAACGGCCAGGCCGGCCACGGCGGCGGCGTGCGCCATCCGGTGGTCGTGGTAGGTCTCGAACACCCCGCCGTGCAGCGGTCGGGGCCGGATCTCCAGCCCGTCGGGGGACTCGGTGATGTCGGCGCCGAGGGCGGTGAACTCCCGCGCCAGCGCGGTGAGCCGGTCGGTCTCGTGGCCCCGGATGTGGCCGACGCCGGTGAACACCGACGGCGAGTCGGCGAGCATGGCCAGCGCGGTCAGCGCCGGGGTCAGCTCGCTGACGTCGGAGAGGTCGGCGGTCAGGCCGTGCACGGCGCCGGTGCCCCGGACCGTCAGCCCGCCGGTGGAGAGGGTCACCTCGCCGCCCATCCGCTGGAGCAGCGAACGGAGCTGCTCGACGGGCTGGGCGCTGCTGCGCGGCCAGCCCTGGAGGGTCACCTCGCCGCCGGTGACCAGGGCGGCGGCGAAGAACGGCACGGCGCCCGACAGGTCGGGCTCGATCTGCCAGCCGCGCCCCGCCAGCGGGCCGGGCTCGACCACCCACACGTCGGGGGTGCCGTCGTCGACGGCCGCGCCGGCGGCCCGCAGCATCTGCACGGTCATCCGCAGGTGCGGCGCGGAGGGCACCGGCGGGCCCACGTGCCGGACCACCACGCCCCGGTCGAAGCGCGGCGCGGCCAGCAGCAGCCCGGAGACCAGCTGGCTCGACGCGGAGGCGTCGATCACCACCTCGCCGCCGACCACCCGCCCGGCGCCCAGCACGGTCAGCGGCAGGCTGCCGGTGGCGGGGGCGTCCACGCGTACGCCGAGGGAGCGCAGCGCCCCGATCAGCGGGCCGAGGGGCCGGGTGCGGGCCTGCGGGTCGCCGTCGAGGGTGATCCGCCCGTCGGCGAGGCCCGCCACGGGTGGGACGAAGCGCATCACGGTGCCGGCCAGGCCGACGTCGACGTGCGCGGGGCCGACCAGCGGGTGGGGGCGGACCAGCCAGCGCTCGTCGTCGCTGATCGACATGTGCGCGCCCATGGCGCGCAGCCCGGCGGCCATCAGCTCGGTGTCCCGGGCGCGCAGCGGCCCGGCCAGGGTCGAGGGACCGCCGGCCAGGGCGCTCAGCACCAGGGCGCGCGCGGTCATCGACTTGGACCCGGGCAGGCGCAGCGTCGCCGCGACCGGGTCGGAGGCGGTCGGAGCTGTCCACGGCTGCGGCGGCCGGGTCGCGATCAGGTTCCCCACGCCTCCATTCTGCCGTGTCCGGGGGCGGGCGCGGCCGGCCGGCGCGGCTACTCCCGGTCAGCGGGACAGCCGGACGACGCGTGGCGGGTTAGCGTGTGCGACATGTGCGGGAGGTACGCGACGACCCGGAGCGCGGGCGACCTGAGCGCGCTGTTCGAGTCCCAGGACGAGACCGGCGGCGGCGTCGGCCCCGACCACAACGTCGCGCCCACCGACCGGGTGCCGTTGGTGCGGGTCAGCCCCGAGGGCCACCGCGCGCTGTCCGTCGGCCGTTGGGGTCTGGTCCCGTCCTGGTCCCGGTCGCCGTCCGGCGCCGCCCGCATGATCAACGCCCGCGCCGAGACGGTCGCCACCAGCCGGGCGTACGCGGGGGCCTTCGCCCGCCGCCGCTGCCTCGTCCCGGCCGACGGCTGGTACGAGTGGGTCCGCTCGGCGGACGGGCGCAAGCAGCCCTTCTACATGACCCCGTCGGACGGCTCGGTGCTGGCCTTCGCCGGCATCTGGTCGGTCTGGGAGGGCTCCGCCGACCCGCTGCTGACCTTCAGCGTCCTCACCACGGCCGCTCTGGGCGAGCTGGCCGAGGTGCACGACCGGATGCCGCTGCTGCTGCCCCGGGAGCGCTGGGGGGCGTGGCTGGCGTCGACCGACGAGCCGGAGGGCCTGCTCGCGCCACCGCCGCCGGACTGGCTCGCCACGCTGGAGATCCGCCCGGTGGGCACGGCGGTGGGGGACGTGCGCAACGACGGGCCGCAGTTGACCGAGCGGGTGCCGCTCGCCCGGGCCGTCGGCCCGCAGGAGATGACGCTTTTCTGACAGTCCGACACATTGTCGGGAGTGATTTACCAGAGTTGCGGACGAAACGTCGCCCCCGCGTTCACCCGTATTCGCCGTGAAGTCTTGTCCCGGTGTCCGGAAGTGCGATACAACACAGCGCCGGTAGTGGGTGTCGATCCGCACGGGGCGGACGACGCGCACCGATCTTGCCGGTCCCACGGGGGAGGTGGGTGGATGACACGGGCACGTATGCCCCGGCCGCACGAGGTGGCCGCCGCACGACGAGATCCGCGACTGCTGCGGGCGTTGCGGGAGCGGCGACAGGACGAGGCGTGGCGAACCAGGGGAACCTGCCAGAACGTCGACCCGGAAACGTTCTTTCCGGCGCCGAACGAACCGGCCGACGCGGCAGTCGCGTTGTGCCGCAGCTGTGACGTGCAGGGCTCCTGCCTGGCGTGGGCGCTGGACGTGGGCGACCTGCACGGCGTCTGGGGCGGCACCACTCCACGCGAGCGGCGGGCGATGCTGGTCGCCTGGCGCGACGAGGTGCTACCGGATCCGGAGGCCGCCGGCGACGCGGGTCCGCCGGTCCGGGACCGGCTGCTCACCCTGGTGCCGCTGAGCTGACCGGCGACTGAACCGGTCGCGGCCGGCCCCCCATCTCGGCGGGCCGGCCGCCCGTCGTGCCTGCGACACCGCAGAATGGGCCGGTGCCGCAGGACGACGAGCTCTTCACCCCGCGCGGGCCCGCCCGGGTCGACACCGACCCGCCGGCGGGTGCACCGAGCGCCCTGCTGGTGCTCGGCCACGGCGCGGGCGGTGACGTCGACGCCCCGGACCTGCGTGCGCTCCGGGACGCAGCGGTCGGCGCCGGGCTGGTGGTGGCCCGGGTGACCCAGCCCTACCGCGTCGCCGGTCGACGCGCGCCAGCTCCGGCGGGGCACCTCGACGAGGCGTGGACCGCCGTGCTCGCCGTGCTGCGGCAGCGGCACCCCGGCGTACCGCTGCTGGTGTGCGGACGCTCCAGCGGCGCGCGGGTGGCGTGTCGCACCGCGCCGGCGGTGGGCGCCGCCGGAATCGTGGCGCTGGCGTTCCCGCTGCATCCGCCCGGCCGCCCGGAGCGGTCGAGGGCGGCGGAGTTGGCAACCGGCCTGCCCACTCTCGTGGTCAACGGCGACCGCGACCCGTTCGGGGTGCCGGAGCCGGGGCCGGGGGTGCGCGTGGTGACCCGTCCGGGGGAGCGGCACGACCTGCGGGGCGACCCGGCCGGTACGGCCGCGGTGGTGTGCGACTGGCTGCGCGGGCAGGGCTGGGCGCGACGCTGAGCCGGGCGCGGACGCCGTGGCGGGCCGTGTCCGGTGGCGGCGGCGGGTCGTTGCATCGGATGGCGCCGGACGCCCGGTTCGGGCGGGCGGCGCCGGTCCTCCCAGGCCCTTCCTGGTCCCAGCGTCGGCCCGCTGCCGGCGCCGGGACCAGGAACGGGGGAGGCCAGCGGAATGCTCCGCCCCGTCGGGGGCGTTGCACCCCCCGGACGACATTTCTGGCGAGGGGGGAGACCGGTGCCGACCGAGACACGGGCCCGGGAACGGGACGAGCGGGGAGCGCGGCAGCTTCGACGGCTGCTGGGCGGCCCGGACTGGCCCGCGGTGGTGCCGCCGGTCGGCCCGGCGGCGGTGCGCGCGAGCACGGTGAGGACGAGCACACCCGCCGGAAGTGAATCTGCGGGCACGTCCGGGCGCGTATCCTCGGCGGGACAGCATCCGACGCGAGGGGATGTGCGGTTGACCACCGAGAAGACGGACGAGCGCAGGGCCCGCTTCGAGCGGGACGCGATGCCCTTCGTCGATCAGCTCTACGCTGCCGGGCTGCGGATGACCCGCAATCCGGCGGATGCGGAGGACCTGGTCCAGGAGACCTACCTGAAGGCGTACGCGGCCTTCCACCAGTTCGAGCAGGGCACGAACCTGAAGGCCTGGCTCTACCGGATCCTGACCAACACCTACATCAACTCCTACCGCAAGCGGCAGCGCCAGCCCATCCAGGCGCCGACCGAGGAGATCACCGACTGGCAGCTCGCCGAGGCCGAGTCGCACACCTCCAGCGGCCTGCGCTCGGCCGAGACCGAGGCGCTGGACCGGCTGCCGGACAGCGACGTCAAGGAGGCCCTCCAGCAGTTGCCGGAGGAGTTCCGCCTGGCCGTCTACCTCACCGACGTCGAGGGCTTCTCCTACAAGGAGGTCGCCGACATCATGGGCACGCCGATCGGCACGGTCATGTCGCGGCTGCACCGCGGCCGTCGTAATCTGCGCAAGCTGCTCGAGCAGTACGCCGCCGAGCGGGGCTTCTCCGCCGCGGCGTCGAAGAAGGGCTCGACCGCTTCCGCCGGCCGGGAGGTCTGACATGAGCTGTGGGGATCCGCACGAGACGGACTGCCGAGAGGTCCTCGCGGAGGTCTACCTCTACCTGGATCTGGAGTGCGCCGAGGAGCGGCGCGCGCTGATCCGCCACCACCTCGACGAGTGCGGGCCGTGCCTGCGCGAGTACGGCATCGAGCAGGAGGTGCGGGCGCTCGTCGCCCGCTGCTGCGGCAACGAGACCGCGCCCGACAAGCTGCGGGAGCGGCTGCGGCTGCGCCTGACCGAGCTGGTGGTCTTCGAGAGCACCGAGTCGAAGGAACTGGCCGACTGAGACCGGGCCGGTGAACGGCGGCCGACCGGGGTCGGTCGCGACGTGGACGGCGACAGCGGTGGCCCGGGTCGGGACGACCCGGGCCACCAGCGTTCGCGCTGACTGGTCGCGCCGGGCCGTGGGGCCCGGCCGCCGGTCAGGAGTTGGGGCGCTTGCCGTGGTTCGCGCCGCTCTTCTTACGGGCCTTCTTCTTACGGGCCTTCTTCGCCATGGTGACCTCCTCGTGATGGTCGGATCCCCCTGCGCACGAGCTCGGCGCCGGTGCACGCACCGGTCCTCCCGGCGCCGGGGTCCGACCCGCTGATGCTAGTGCGGCCGGCACCCGCCGTCGTCCGCCGGGGCCGCCGACCGTACGCCGCGCCGCACGACACGCCGGAGGCCGCGCCGCCCACCGGCCGGGACGCCCGGGCGGGTCGACCCCGGAGTCGATCAACCATCCGCCCGGGCCGCTCCACGCCCGCCGGAGGCCGCCCGCATGATTGGATACGTCGGCAGGCAACCGCGAGAGGGAGGGCCCTGGACATGGCCGAGGAGATCCGCGCCGAGATGGTGGCGAACGTCTGGAAGGTCGTCGCGTCGGCCGGGGACACCGTGTCCGAGGGGGACACGCTGGTGATCCTGGAGTCGATGAAGATGGAGATCCCGGTCGTCGCCGAGTCCGACGGTGTCGTCAAGCAGCTCGCGGTCAACGAGGGCGACGTCGTGCAGGACGGTGACCTGATCGCGGTGATCGATTGACCGGCCTCTCGGTGCGCCGGGCCGGGCCGGACGACTTCCCGGCGGTGGCTCGGCTGACGGTCGCCGCGTACGAGGCGGACGGCCAGCTCAAGGGCGAACACGGCTACGCCGCCGTGCTCGCCGACGTGGCGGCCCGGGCCGTCGACGGCGAGGTGCTCGTCGCCGTCGACGACGCCACCGGCGCGCCGCTCGGTTCGGTGACCTTCGTCCTGCCCGGCACCCGCTACGCCGAGCTGTCCCGGGCGGGCGAGGCGGAGTTCCGGATGCTGGCGGTGGACCCGGCCGCGCAGGGGCGGGGCGTCGGCGCGGCGCTGGTCGAGGCCTGCGTGTCGCGGGCGGCCGAGCTGGGCTGTTCCGCCGTGGTGATCTGCGTACGCAGCGGCTTCGCCGCCTCCGCCCAGCGGCTCTACCAGCGTCGCGGTTTCGTGCGGACGCCGGAGTTGGACTGGGAGCCCCTGGACGGGGTGCGACTGCTCGGCCTCCGGCTGGAACTCACCGGCCCCTGAGGCGCCGCCGGAACGGCGATCCACCGGCCCCGAGGTGCGCACGCTGCCGGGAGTCGCCGCTCAGCGGTTCAGCGGCTCCTGATGCGCCGCCAGAGGCGGCCCAGGCGGGAACGTGGTCGGGGGACCGGGCGGGTGGTCGTCAGCGTGGCGGCCAGGGCCGCCGTCTGCGGGTCGAGGGCCGGGCTGGCCAGGGACAGGTGGGCCAGGGACGGCGCGATGGGCACCGGGCGGGTCCGGGCGACCGCCGCCACGTCGGCCAGCCTCTCGGTCACCACCCGGGCCACCTCGGGGCGTACCGCCGGGTCGACCCAGGCGGCGGTGACCAGGGCGAACAGGGCCGCCTCGGTGACCCAGTCCTCGACGCCCCAGACCAGGTCCAGCAGCACCTGACGCCGGGTCGACCCGGCCCACGGCTCGTCGGTGCGGTGGTGCAGCAGGCCGAGGCACGCCCACACCTGCACGCAGCGCACCCAGAGCGAGGGGTCCTGCCCGAGCACCCGGCCCAGCGCGGTCGGCGGCGCCTCCGGCGGGTGCGCCAGCAGGCCGAGCAGGTCGGGCAGTTCCAGGGTGGCCAGGCCCACCGCCGCGTCGTACGCGGCCGGCGGGTGCGGCCACGCCGGGTGCGCGAGCTGCCGCAGCCGCGCGGCCGCCTCCGCCGAGGGCGCCGGCACGGCGGGCACGACCGTCGTCCCGTCGTGGCGCCAGAGCTGTCGGACGGTCGCCCGCCGGGGCTCGCGCGGGTCGGGCTCCGGCACGCCGGTGACCTCGATCCGCAGCCCGGGCGCGGCCGTCGCGGCCGTACGCAGCGCGCTGGGCGGCGCGGGCGAGTCCAGCCGTACGGCGCCGAGGCCGGCCCGCTCGTCGGTTACGGCCAGGCGCAGCGCCTCCACCAACGGCCCGGTCGCCGGGGTGACCTGCCCGAGCCAGGGCCGACCCCGGCAGCTCTCGGCCAGGTCGCCGTGCTCGTGGGTGTCGTCGGGATGCTCCCGGACGAAGTCGGCGAGCGCGACCAGGTGTGCCACGTCGCCGTCGCGCTGGTGCCGCAGCCGGTGCGCCGTGTGCACGGCGCACTCGAAGGAGGGGTCGCGGGCCAGCGCCCGCTCGATCCACTCCAGCGCCTCGTCGAGCCGCCCGTTGTCGGCGAGGGTGCCGGCGATGTCGGCGTAGACGGTCAGGTCGTCGGGGTCGTGCGCGACGGCCCGACCGAGCGCGGCCAGCGCCTCGCGGGTGCGCCCGGCGCTGCGGTACGCGTACCCGAGCCACACCTCGCCGATCTTCGACGGCTCCGCGCGTACGCCCCGGGCGGCCCAGCGGATCGCCAGGTCGACCTCGCCGACCCGCCTGGCCAGCGCGGACGCCGCGCCCAGCAGCAGGCCGTGCTCGGGGTGGACGGTGACCGCGTTGCGGGCCAGCGCCAGGTAGGGGGCCAGGGCGGCCCGGTCGGCCCGGGGCACGGGGTCGGACACGGCGGCGCAGACCTGCATCAGGATCCGGGCGGTCCGGTCCGGTTCGAGGCGCTCGGCGAGTTGCGGGGTGGTCACCCACGGCACCGCGGCCCAGTCCGTGCCCGGTGCGTGGCCGGTCGCCGCGACCAGCAGGTCGAGCCCTTCCGCGGGCCGGCCGGCGGCGGCGAGCAGGTGGGCGCGGGCCACCACGGCACCGACGAAGGCGTGGCCCTGGAGCGGGAAGAGGTCGACGCCGCCCGTGCCGTCGGCGGCGGCGAGCCGGGCGAGGGTCTCGTGCACCTCGGGCAGGGTCGGGGCCTGGGCCAGCGCGGCGGCGACGTGACCGGCGGCGTGTCTCAGATCGCCGTCGTCCATGGCGAGGCGGGCCAGGGCAAGTTCCTCCGCCGCGGGCAGCGACCGGTCGTCCTCGGGCACGTGGTCCTCTCGCTCGTCGGGCTCCGGTGGGCCGGGCAAGCCTAGGTGATGTTGCGACGAGATGGTGATCATCTGCGCACTACTGCTCGTTCGATTGCTCGGTCCAGCTCAAACGTGCAAGACTGAGCAGGAAACGCGCGGCAATCGCGCAGTGGGAGGAGTTTCCGTGACGCGTGCAGGGGCTGGCATGGCCGCCGACATCGACGAGCAGCCGGCGGGCTACGAGCGGCTGCTCTCCGCCGGGCACGCCGGGGCGATCGCCCGGGTGGCGGCGGTCATCGCGCAACGCCGCCCCCGGCACGTGGTCTTCACCGCCCGGGGCACCTCCGACCACGCCGCCCTCTACGGGGCGTACCTGACCGAGATCCGGCTCGGCCTGCCCGCCGGCCTCGCCTCGCCCAGCGTCGTCACCCTCTACGGCGCCACGCCGGACCTCTCCGACGCGCTGGTCGTCGGCGTCAGCCAGAGCGGCGGCTCGCCCGACCTCGCCGAGGTGCTGCGTACCGCCCGCGCCTCCGGCGCGCTGACCCTCGCGGTCACCAACGCGCCCGACTCCCGGCTGGCCGACGTCGCCGAGCTCAGCGTCGACATCGCCGCCGGGCACGAGCGCGCGGTTGCCGCCACCAAGACCTACACCGCCGAGCTGCTCGCCCTGCTGATGCTCGTCGAGGGCGTCCGGGCCGGCGACGGCGCGCTGCCCGCCGACGAGCGCGAGGCGCTCGCCGCCCTGCCCGAGCTGGCCGCCCGCACCCTGGAGGACCCCACCCCGGCCCAGCTCGCGCCCCGCTACCGGTTCGCCGGCCAGCTCGTCACCACCGGTCGCGGGTACGCGTACCCGACCGCCCGCGAGGCCGCGCTGAAGCTCATGGAGACCTCCTACCTGCCGGCGCTCGCGTTCTCCGGCGCCGACCTGCTGCACGGTCCCCTCGCCATGACCGACCCGGACGTGCCGGTGCTCGCGGTGGTCGGCTCCGGGCCGGGTGGCCGGTCGATGGGCGAGGTGCTGCCCCGGCTCGGCGAGCGCCGCGCCGACGTGGTGGTGGTCGGCTCCGCCGACGTCGAGGGCGCCACCCGGATGGCCGTCCCCGAGGTCGACGAGCGGTACGCGCCGCTGCTGGACATCCTGCCGTTGCAGCGCCTGGCGCTGGCGCTGGCGCTCGCCCGGGGCGAGGACCCGGACGCGCCGCGTGGGCTGAAGAAGGTCACCGCGACGATGTGACGCCCGCCGTGGCACGCTGGTCGACGTGTCCACGCTGCGCGACCTCGCCGAGGAGCACACCCGCCTCCGTCCGGCCGACATCGACCACCTGCACCGGATCGCCGGCGACTGGCAGTTGCTGTCCGATCTGTCCTTCGCCGACCTACTGCTCTGGGTGCCCGTGGACGGTGACGGGGCCTTCCTCTGCGTCGCCCAGGTCCGCCCGACGACCGCACCCACCGCGTACCTGGACGACCAGGTGGGGCGGATCGTCGGCGGACCCGAGGTGGCGCACCTGGAGGTGGCCCACCGGCAGGGCCGGATCTGGCGGGAGGGCGACCCCGTCTGGTACGGCGACGTGCCGGCCCGGCACGAGGCGATCCCGGTGCGGCTGCGCACCACCGACGGCGAGGCCGGCGAGGTGATCGCCGTGGTGGGGCGGGACACGAACCTCTCCACCGCGCGTACGCCCAGCCAGCTGGAGCTGAACTACCTCACGACGGCCGACGACCTGGCCCAGATGATCGCCGACGGCACCTTCCCGCCGCCGCGGCATCCGGGGGAGACCACCTCGGCCCCGCGCGTCGGCGACGGGCTGGTCCGGCTCGACGCCGGGGGCAAGGTCACCTACGCCAGCCCGAACGCGCAGTCGGCGTACCGGCGGCTGGGCTACGCCTCCCACCTGGTGGGCGAGGACCTGGCGGCGCTGCACCGTCGGCTGGCGAGCGACCCGCTGGAGGGCACGGACGCGGCGAACGGGATCCTCGCCGCGCTGCGCGGCGAGGCGCCGCCCCGCCGGGAGATCGACGCACGCGGCGCGACCATGCTCACCCGGGCACTGCCGCTGATGCCCGCCGGGGTGCCGATCGGCGCGCTGGTGCTGGTCCGCGACATCACCGAGGTACGTCGCCGCGACCGCGCCCTGATCACCAAGGACGCCACCATCCGGGAGATCCACCACCGGGTGAAGAACAACCTCCAGACCGTCGCCGCCCTGCTGCGGCTCCAGGCCCGCCGGGTCTCCATGCCGGAGGCCCGGATCGCCCTGGAGGAGTCGGTACGCCGGGTCGCCTCCATCGCGCTGGTGCACGAGACCCTCTCCATGTCCAGCGACGAGGCGGTCGAGTTCGACGGCATCGTGGACCGGGTGGCCAGCGCCGCGACGGAGGTGGCCGCGACCGAGGCGACGGTCGGCATGCGGCGCGAGGGCAGCTTCGGCGTGCTGCCCGCCGAGGTCGCCACGTCGCTGGTGATGGTGCTCAACGAACTGCTGCTCAACGCCGTCGAGCACGGCTTTCCACCGCCCGCCGAGCCCACCGACCCGACGGGCCCCGCAAGCTCCGGCCTGGCGGGATCGGCGGCTTCCGCCCCGGCGGGACCGGACGGGGCTGGGCTGACGGGACCGGAGGCGGTCGGCCTGGCGGGCTCGGGGGCCGGTCCGGCGGGATCGGAGGGGGCCGGTCCGGTCGCGCCGGAGGTCGTGGTGTCGGCGCACCGGTTCCGCAAGATGCTGCACGTCTCGGTCACCGACAACGGGCGCGGGCTGCCGCCCGACTTCGACGCCGAGCGGGGCGGCAACCTCGGGTTGCAGATCGTCCGGGCGCTGGTCACCGGCGAGCTGCGCGGCACCATCGAGCTGCGCGACGGCGCGAAGGGCGGCACCGAGGCGACGCTCGTCGTCCCGCTGGCCCGCAACGAGAGCCGCTCCGCCGGCTGACCACCGGCCCACCGTCGGACGATCGAGCCCGCGGAGCCGGGCCGGCCCGGGCGTCGGGCGGCCGCCGCCCGGGCCGGCCGGAGCGCCCGGCGGCCGGCGACGGGGCAGGGTCGCCGCCCTCGTGCTCGGCGGGGTCAGCGGGTCAGGAGGGCGACGGTCACGCCCGGGCGGGGCCAGACCCGTTCGACGGTGAACCCGGCGCGCAGCGCGTCGCCCTTGGCGCCCGCGACGGCGGCCAGCGGGTCGTCGCGGCGGCCGGTCACCACCAGCCAGACCCGTCGCGTGCCGGCCAGGCACTCGGCCGGGCGGGCGCACTCGGCGGCCCACAGGTCGCCCCGGCGGGCCTGGTCCTCGGTGACCAGCACGTCGCGGGGCCGCCGGTCGCCGAGGTGGTACGCCAGACCCAGGTCGAGGAAGAACCAGCTCCGGCGGGGGGAGAAGACGACCGCGTCGCCCGGCCGTTGGCCGTCGGCGACGATCCGGGCCGCGCCCCGGTAGTCCACCGTCGCGCTGCGCGGCCACTCGTGCGTACGCCGCAGCGCCGCCTGGTCGGGCAGCCCGAGCAGCCCGGTCAGGGCGACGACGGCCAGCGCGGGCGGCAGCGGCACCGCAGCCAGCGCCGCCCCGGCGAGCAGGCAGCCGAAGGGCACCACGAAGACGAGGTAGCGGGGCACCCAGAGCGGTACGGCCAGCCCGGCGGCGAAGAGCAGCAGCACGGGCAGCAGCACGGAGAGCCCGGGCAGCAGCGCGCGCCGGCCGAGCGTGGCCGCGCCGAGCGCCGCGAGGCCCACCAGCACCCCGCCCACCACGCCGCTCTGCGTCACCCCGCCCGCGAGCGCGGCGAGGTCGTCGGGCCGGGCGGTGTCCACCCAGCCGAGTTGCCGGGCCCGCTGTGCCCTGGCGAGCAGCACCAGCGGCGCCACCAGCAGTACGGTCGGCAGCAGGGCGAGGACCCAGCGCAGCGGGCGGCTCGGCGGCCCCGTACGGCGGGTGGCGAACACGGCCACCGCGTGCGCGGCGAGCAGCGTGAGCGCCACCAGGTGGGTGAGCCCGAGCGCGGCCACGGCGGCGGCGTACCCGGCCCAGCGCGGCCACCCCGGCCGGGCCGTCGCTTCGACCAGCAGCAGGGTGGCCAGCACGGCCAGGAGGGTGGCCAGCGCGTACGGGCGGGCCTCCTGGCCGTACCGCGAGGTGCCCGGGAGCACCGCGAGGAGCAGCCCGGCGAGCAGCCCGGCCCGGGTGCCGACCAGCCGCTGCCCGAGGACCGCCGTCAGCCCGGCCGTGGCGGCCATGGCCAGTGCGGCGGGCAGCCGCAGCGCGGTCACCGAGTCGCCGAAGACGGCGACCCAGGCGTGCATGAACAGGTAGTAGGGGCTGGTGGCGGCGTCGATGGTGCCGGCGAGCCGGACGAGGTCGGCGGGCGACCGGGTCGCCGCGCTCCAGGTGGCCAACTCGTCGCGCCACGGCTGCGCGTGGTCGATCCCGGTCAGTACGACGGCCAGCGTGACCAGGCTCGGCGCGATCCAGACCAGCCGGAGCGCACGATCCGGCCCGCCCACCACCTCGCGCACCGGCGGGACGAGCTCGCCGGGCGGGTCAGCGGAACCGGTCACGTACCGCAGCGTCACACAATCCGGACCTCCCGTGCGCCGATCCGGCGATCGGGCGCTCGTGCCCGGTGGCAGCGTCCCGCGCGGCGCCCGCCTGCGGCGGGCGGCGTTTCCGCGCTGGCCCGTGATGTGGGATCCCGCACGCGTTCGTTGGCTGGCCCCCACCGGGTGTGGCAGCATGACTTTCATGACCGCCGCTGTCGTCCGCCGTCTCGTGGCCCGCCGCCACGTCGACTACGGCCGCGTGCGCAGCGCGATCTGTCCGGCCCACTGACGACGCCCGACCAATCTGTCTCGGGCGCGCCTCGCGCCGGCTGTCCCGACACCGTTGTCGCCAGCCCGTTCCGACGGGTCGGCCGCGCGCCTTGCGTGTCCCAGAGGCACCGCAGACAACGGAGGACGCCGCCATGGCGGTCAGCAGCATTCCGGCCCGGGCCGGGGACCCGACGTCTCCCCGACCGGCCCGGACCCCCCGCCGGCCCCGGGGGGAGGGGCAGTGGGCGCTCGGTCACCGCGAGCCGCTCAACCCCAACGAGCGGATCAAGAAGGACGACGACCCGCTGAACGTACGGGCGCGGATCGAGAACATCTACGCCCACCACGGGTTCGCCTCGATCGACCCGCAGGACCTGCGCGGCCGGTTCCGCTGGTGGGGCCTCTACACCCAGCGCAAGGCGGGCATCGACGGTGGCCGTACCGCCGTGCTGGAACCGCACGAGCTGGAGGACGAGTTCTTCATGCTCCGCGTGCGGGTCGACGGGGGCGAGCTCAACCTGGCGCAGCTGCGGGTGGTCGCGGACATCTCCCGCGAGTTCGCCCGGGACACGGCCGACATCACCGACCGGCAGAACATCCAGTACCACTGGATCCGGGTCGAGGACATGCCGGAGATCTGGCGCCGGCTGGAGTCCGTCGGCCTCCAGACCACCGAGGCGTGCGGCGACTGCCCCCGGGTGGTGCTGGGCAGCCCGGTCGCCGGGGTGGCCCGCGACGAGCTGGTCGACCCGACGCCGGCCGTCGACGAGATCGTCCGCCGGTACGTGGGCGACAAGGCGTACTCCAACCTGCCGCGCAAGTTCAAGACATCCATCTCCTGGCTGGTCGACACCCCGTACGAGGCGAACGACATCTCCTTCCTGGGGGTGGACCACCCGGACCACGGGCCGGGCTTCGACGTCTGGGTCGGCGGCGGCCTGTCCACGAACCCCATGCTGGCGCAGCGGCTCGGCGTCTGGGTGCCGCTGGACGAGGTGCCGGACGTCTGGGCGGGCGTGGTCGGCATCTTCCGCGACTACGGCTACCGCCGGCTGCGCAACCGCGCCCGGCTGAAGTTCCTGGTCGCCGACTGGGGCGTGGAGAAGTTCCGCGAGGTGCTGGAGAAGGAGTACCTGGGCCGCGCCCTGCTCGACGGCCCGGCCCCGCAGCTGCCCGACCGGCCGGTGGACCACATCGGGGTGCACCCGCAGCGCGACGGCCGCCACTGGGTGGGCGCCGCCCCGGTGGTGGGCCGGGTCTCCGGCGGGCAGCTCGCCCGCCTGGCCGACGTCGTCGAGGCGCACGGCAGCGGGCGGGTGCGGCTCACCCCGTACCAGAAGCTGCTGGTGCTGGACGTGGCGCCGGAGCGGACCGACTCGCTGGTGCGCGAGCTGCGCGGCATCGGTCTGGAGGCGCGGCCGTCGGCCTGGCGGCGCGGCACCATGGCCTGCACGGGCATCGAGTACTGCAAGCTGGCCATCGTCGAGACCAAGGCGCGCGGCGAGGAGCTGGTGGCCCGGCTGGAGGAGCGGCTGCGCGACTTCGACGCCGACATCTCCATCCACCTCAACGGCTGCCCCAACGCCTGCGCCCGCACGCAGGTCGCCGACATCGGCCTCAAGGGCCAGCTCGTGGTCGGGCCGGACGGCCGGCAGGTGGAGGGCTTCCAGGTCCACCTCGGCGGCGGGCTCGGCATGGCCGAGGGGCAGACGGCCGGGTTCGGCCGCAAGCTGCGCGGTCTGAAGACCACCGCCGAGGAGCTTCCGGCGTACGTTGAGCGGCTGGCCCGGCGTTACCTGGCGGGCCGGGAGGCGGGCGAGACGTTCGCCAACTGGGTGATCAGGGTCGACGAGGAGGAACTCCGATGAGCGAGCGTGGCGAGCGAATCAGCGGTGCCGTGGAGCCTCGTCGCGGCGCCGAGCGAAGCGAGGTGACGCGATGAGCGAGACCCGTTCCGCGCCGCTGTACTGCCCGTACTGCGGCGAGGAGGACCTGCGGCCGAGCGAGGCCGGCCACGGCGCCTGGGAGTGCCACGCGTGTGCCCGGGTGTTCACGGTGAAGTTCACCGGCCTGCTCGGCAGGGCGGTGGCCCGGTGAGCGCGCGTCCGGGCGAGCGGCCCGGCCTCGTCTCCGCGACGGGCCTGAACCTGGTGGGCCCCGGTGCTCCCGCGCCGCCCGACAAGGCCCGACCCGGCCCGACCGACCCGGCCCGGCGTGGCCCGGACGAGCTGCGGGCGCTGGCCGAGGAGGCCGGCCGGGAGCTGGAGGGTGCCCCCGCGCTGGAGATCGCCCGCTGGGCGGCCGAGACGTTCGGCGACCGGTTCTGCGTCACCAGCTCCATGGCCGACGCGGTGCTGGCGCACCTGGTCTCCCGGGTCGCCCCGGGCGTGGACGTGGTCTTCCTCGACACCGGCCTGCACTTCCCGGAGACGCTCCGGGTCCGCGACGAGGTGGCCCGGACGCTGCCGGTGAACGTGCGCTCGATTCGGCCGAGGCTGACCGTGGGCCAGCAGGACGGCCAGTACGGCCCGCGCCTGTTCAACAAGGCGCCGGACGACTGCTGCCAGCTGCGCAAGGTGGAGCCGCTGGAGCGGGCGCTCGCCGGCTACGACGCCTGGGCCGCCGGGCTCCGCCGGGACGAGTCGCCGACCAGGGCGAACACGCCGGTGGTGACTTTCGACGCCCGCCGGGGCAAGGTCAAGGTCAACCCGATCGCGGCGTGGCGGCAGGCCGACGTGGACGCCTACGTCGCCCGCTGGAACGTGCCCGTCAACGAGCTGTTCCGGCAGGGCTACGGCTCGATCGGCTGCTGGCCCTGCACCCGCCGCACGAAGGCGGGGGAGGACCCCCGGGCCGGCCGTTGGGCCATGTTCGAGAAGACCGAGTGCGGACTGCACGTCTGACCGGGCCCACCCCGGTCCCTGCCGTGCCGCCGGGCACGCCCGGGTTGTGCGTGCCGTCGGGTCCGCGCCTGCTGCCGGGGGCGCCCGGGCCGGCCTTGCGGGCGGGGGCGGCCGACCCGGTGGTGCTGGTCGCCCACGGCAGCCGGGACCCGAGGGCCGCCGAGGCGACCCGGGCGCTGGCCCGGGCCGTGTCGGCCGTCCGTCCGGGCACGCCGGTGCTGGCGAGCTGGCTGGACCACACCGAGCCGGGGCCGGCGACGGTGCTGCGGGACCTGGCCGCCGCCGGGCACCCCCGGGCCGTGCTGGTGCCGCTGCTGCTCACCGCGGCGTACCACCGGCGGGTGGACGTCCCGGCGGCCGTCGCGGCCGCCCGGGAGGCGGGACCGCCGATCGCGGTACGGGTGACCGACGTGCTCGGTCCCGCCGACGGGGAGGTGGACGCCGGTCTGCTGGCGGGGCTGCGCCGACGGCTGGCCGAGGCGGAACCCGGGCGGTTCGACGCGCTGGTGCTGGCGGCGGCCGGCACCAGGGACGCCCGGGCGCGCGGGTCGGTGGGTCGGGTGGCCGCCGCCCTCGCCGCCGGACTCGGGGTGCCGACCCGTGTGTCGTACGCCTCGGCGGCCCCGCCGGAGGTCGCCGCGGCGGTGGCCCGGCTGCGGGACCGGGGTGCCCGGCGGGTGGCCGTGTCGGCGTACTTCCTGGCTCCGGGCCTGTTCCACGACGCCGTCGCCGCGTCGGCGCGGGGCGCGGGGGCCGTGGCCGTGTCCGCCCCGCTGACCGACGCGCCGGAGTTGGCCGACCTGGTCCTGCGGCGGGTGGACGCCCTCGGCAGGGTGGCGGGACTCACGCCCCGCTCATGATCGTCGACTGTCCCCGGCGGGTACCGGCAGGACATGCGGACAGCGATACGCCCCGGCGGGCGTACCCGACCGGGGCGTATCGCTGGTGCGTGGGGATCAGGCGGAGTGAGCGCGCAGCACCCGGAGGCCACCGCGGCGCTTGACAGCCCGCCGTTCCTCCTCGCTCATCCCGCCCCAGACGCCGGCGTCCTGACCGGACTCCAGCGCCCACTGCAGGCACTGGTCGGTCACGGAGCAGCGCCGGCAGACGGCCTTGGCCTGCTCGACCTGCAGGAGAGCCGGTCCGGACGTCCCGATCGGGAAGAACAGCTCCGGGTCCTCGTCGCGGCAGACAGCATGGTGACGCCAGTCCATGGCGGCAACACTCCTCATTCTGGGTGGGTGGCAGATATTGCTTCTGTTGCTTTTCCTATTTGCATCCGCAGCGCCGATGGTGACGGTTCGCGTCTGCCTATTCGGCAATGCGTGAGCAGGCTGTGTCGGCCCCGCGGACCTGCTGGAACAGCTCAACCTGACGAGCGTATCCAGGCAATGTCCCGGTAACTCAAGTTCGCTTGTGAATACTTTCACGAACATCGGGGATGTCAAGGGTGACGCTCGGAAAAACTCCGGGCGGTGAGCAAGCCCACAACCCCTTTGTCCGGATTCCAGCGCCTTCCTGGTTACCCGGCGTACCACTGTCGAGGATCAATATAGTACAGTCCGCGTGACATTGCTGACATTTCCGGCACCTGCCCCTCGGTGTGGCGGCCGTCGCATCGACCGGTGGCGCGACCGCGTCGACCCAGGGCAGTACCCGAGACCTAGCAGATTACTCTCAGTGCGGCGGGAATGGATGTGAATCTGACTTTCTCCCGCTCGCCAAGGTAGTCGCCGTCGAGCTGGAACGCCTGCGGACGGGCCGAGACCAGGGTGAACTCGGCGACATCGTGCAACCGCAGCACCTGGCGACCGTGCGGATCCGGCGTCCGGGAGAAGAACTGCGTCACCGTCCGTGTCGTACTGGCCACCCGCAGCTGACGCAACGCCAGCACGTCCAGGCCCAGATCGAACGACGCCTCCGGGTTCGGATTCACCTCGCGGTCGCCCAGATAGGTCCACGGCGCGGTGTTCTGGATGATGACCGTCGCCAGCTCGCCCTCCGCCGGCTCGCCCGGGCGCTCCAGACTGATCGCCGGATGACGGCGGTCGGAGTTGAGGAAGTACTGGGCCACGGTGGACCGGAAGTAGAGGGCGGGCGTCGAGACCCGGCCCCGCCGGCGGGCCTGCTCCACGCGGTGGATGACGGCCGCGTCGACGCCGAAGCCCGCGCAGAAGGTGAAGTAGCGGTCGTCGGCCCGGCCGAGCCCGATCGTCCGGTACCGGCCCAGCCGCAGGCCCTCCAGGATCATGCTGGTCCCGTCCGGCCAGTCCCGGGGCAGGCCCAGCGCCCGCGCGAAGACGTTCGTGGAGCCCCCCGGCACGGTCGCCAGGGCGGGCAGCCGCTCGGCCGGCGTGGCCCCGTTCGGCAGGGTCGGCGGCTGCGCCGTCATCAACCCGTTGACGACCTCGTTGACCGTCCCGTCGCCACCGAGCGTGACGACGACGTCGACGCCCTCCTCGGCCGCCTCGCGCGCCAGGTCGGTCGCGTGGCCCCGCCGTCGGGTGTAGCGCACGGAGAGGTCGACTTCGCTGCGCAGTGCCCGGACCAGGACGTCCCGGCTGCGCTCGCTGGTGGTGGTGGCCTTCGGATTGACCACCAGGACGGCCCGCATGGGCGGCACTGTACCGCGCGCCACCACGGGTATCGTGGCGCGCGTGACCATCGACTCCGACCCGATCCCCGTCACCCTCCGCTGGGCGGTCCGGTTGCTGCGGGCCGAGGCGGTCGCCGTGGGACTGGTCGCCGCATGGCTGCTCTGGGCCGACCTCACCGCCACCACCACCGACCTCACGTCGGCGTTGCTGGTGACCGCGTTCGCCATCGGCGCGGCGGCGGCCCTCTGGGCGCTGGGCGGCGCGCTGACCCGCCGGCGGGCGGGAGCCCGGGCCCCGGCGATCGTGCTCCAGTTGATGCTGCTGCCGATCGGGTGGTTCATGATCCAGGGCGGCATGGGGTGGCTCGGCGTACCGCTGATCGCGCTCGGCCTCGGCGTGACCGCACTGCTGGTCAGCACCCCCACCACCCGGGCCCTCGGCTTCGGGTGACGCCCGGCTGGCGCCGGGTCGAGGTGTCAGTAGCCGGAGGCGCGCCGGGTGAGCAGCGAGATGGTGGCCCGGCCGTCGGCGGCCGTCGCGGCCGCGGACGTGGTCAGCGCGGTGAGCACCTTCCAGGCGAACGACGACTCGGCGGGGAGCGTGGCGCCACGCACGGTCGGCACGGTCACCTCCACGGTGAGCGCGTCGTCGGTGACCGCGAAGCGGCAGTCGAGCTCCGCGTCGCGGGTGGCGATGGCGAGCAGCATCGCGCACGCCTCGTCGACGGCGATCCGCAGGTCCTCGATCTCGTCGAGGGCGAACTGGAGCCGCGCCGCGAGCCCCGCGGTGGCGGTACGTAGCACCCCGAGGTAGCCCCCGTCCGCGGGCACGGTGAGGTGCACGACGTCGTCGTCGGTCGTCGGCTGCCCGGTCAGTTGAGTCACCACTCATCCCCCCGGTCGGGGACTCTACCCGCTCGGTCGCCCGGACGTGTGGGGACCGCCACGTTCCCGCCCGGGGGGACCCGTCAGCGCGCCCCCGCCGAGCCGGTCGGGGTCGGTTCGTGCCTGGTCGATCCGTGCGCCATGACGACGACGGCCGGCACGCCCTGGGGACGTGCCGGCCGGATCGTCGGCGGACCGGTGAGGGTCACGCCTGCTTGGTCTCCCAGAAGATCTTGGAGATCTCGTCGATCTTCTGGAGCAGCTCGTCGGCCTTGGACGGGTCGGTGCCGCCCTTCGCGCCGGCGGCGCCGGCGAGCTTGGTGGCCTCGTTGAACAGCTGGTGCAGGTGCGGGTACTTCTCGAAGTGGGCCGGCTTGAAGTAGTCGGTCCAGAGCACCCACAGGTGGTGCTTCACCAGGTCGGCGCGCTGCTCCTTGATCAGGATGGCGCGGGTGCGGAACTCGGGGTCGGTGTTGGCCTGGTACTTCTCGCAGATCGCCTTCACCGACTCGGCCTCGATCCGGGCCTGGGCCGGGTCGTAGACGCCGCAGGGCAGGTCGCAGTGGGCGCTGGCGGTCACGCGGGGCGTAAGGATGCGCGGAAGTCGCATCAGGATCCTCCATGGGAAGTTTGCGATGATCCAAGACGACATTACTCCTGGACGCGCTCCGGGGAGGCCGGGTGGAGGGGAAACCGATGGGGACCGATTACCCGACGGTGGGTCCCCGGTTGCGGTGGCCGCTGACCGCCGTCCTGGTGACCGGTCCGTCCATGTCGCCCACGCTGCGGCACGGCGACGCGGTGCTGGTCCGCCCCGGTGGCCGGGCGGTGCGCCCCGGCGACGTCGTGGTCGCCGTCTTCCGCAGCCGCCCCGACCTGCTCGTGGTCAAGCGCGCGGTACGCGCCCAGGACGGCGGCTGGTGGTTGCGCGGCGACAACGACCTGATCGCCGACGATTCCCGGGCGTACGGGGTGGCCGACGTGCGGGGTCGCGTGGTGGCCCGCTACTGGCCCCGCCCCGCCCGGGTGCGCCCCCGTCGGATATGACCCCGCTCACATCGGTGTGACGGTGGCGACACTATGCTCGGGGCGTGCCCGGGTGACCCCCGCACCGCGTGCCGCCGCTCGGCGCCTCACCTCGCGTCCGCGCCGGCCGCTCCGTCTGCTCGACAGATCATGGAGTCACCATGTCATCGTCCCCCGTGGACCCCGCTGATCCCGTCTTCCGGCTGCACCGGGGTGGCAAGATGGCCGTCGCCTCGACCGTCCCGCTGACCAGCCGGGAGGACCTCTCCCTCGCGTACACCCCGGGTGTGGCCCGGGTCTGCGAGGCGATCGCCGCCGACCCGACGCTCGCCGACGACTACACGTGGGCGTCGCACACCGTCGCGGTCGTCACCGACGGCTCGGCCGTACTCGGGCTGGGCAACATCGGCCCGCGCGCGTCGCTGCCGGTGATGGAGGGCAAGGCGGTGCTGTTCAAGCAGTTCGCCGGGGTCGACGCGGTACCGGTCTGCCTGGACACCCAGGACGTGGACGAGATCGTGGCCGTGGTGCGCGCGCTGGCCCCGTCGTTCGGCGGGATCAACCTGGAGGACATCAGCGCCCCGCGCTGCTTCGAGGTGGAGCGCCGCCTCGACGAGGCGCTGGACATCCCGGTCTTCCACGACGACCAGCACGGCACCGCGATCGTCGTGCTCGCCGCCCTGCGCAACGCCGCGGCGCTGCTCGACCGCAAGCTCGGCGACCTGCGGGTGACGGTCAGCGGCGCCGGCGCGGCCGGGGTCGCGGTGACCAAGATGCTCGTCGCCGGCGGCGTGAACCCCGACCAGGTGGTGGTCTGCGACTCCAAGGGCATCATCGGTCGGCACCGGTCCGAGTTGACCGGCAGCAAGGCCGAGCTGGCCGCGAGCACGAACGCTGGCGGTCGCGAGGGTGACGTCACCGAGGCGCTGCGCGGCGCCGACGTGCTCATCGGCGTCTCGGGCGGGCAGATCCCGGAGGCGGCGATCGCCGGCATGGCCCCCGGGGGCATCGTCTTCGCGCTGGCCAACCCGACGCCCGAGGTGCACCCCGAGGTGGCCGCCCGGCACGTCGCGGTCGTCGCCACCGGCCGCAGCGACTACCCCAACCAGATCAACAACGTGCTGGCCTTCCCGGGCGTGTTCCGGGGCGCGCTGGACGCCCGCGCCACCCGGATCACCGAGGGCATGAAGGTCGCCGCCGCCGACGCCATCGCCGGCGTGGTGGCCGAGTCGCTCACCGCCGAGGCGATCGTGCCGTCCCCGCTCGACCCCCGGGTCGCCCCCGCGGTGGCCGAGGCGGTGGCCGAGGCCGCCCGCCGCGACGGCGTCACCCGCTGACCGTGGGAGGGGCCCTTTCCCGTCGCCCGACGACGGGAAAGGGCCCCTCCGCGCGTCGGTGCCCTTCTTGTCGGCGGCTCGGCTTGTTACCGTGCCGATCATGCGTGCCGCCTTCGCCTCCCGCTTCGACGACGCCAACCCGCTCGCCGCGCTCACCATCGGCGAGCAGCCCGAGCCGACCCACCCGGCCGACGACTGGGTGACCGTGCAGGTGCGGGCCAGCTCCCTCAACCACCACGACCTCTGGTCCCTGCGGGGGGTCGGGCTGCGCGCGGAGCAGCTGCCGATGATCCTCGGCTGCGACGCCGTCGGGGTGGACCCGGACGGCAACGAGGTCGTCGTCTATCCGGTGATCCCGACCCCGGGGGACCCGCGCGGCGTCTCCATCCTCTCCGAGCACTTCCCCGGCACGCTGGCCGAGCGGGTCGCCGTACCCCGGTCGAACCTGCTGGCCCTGCCGGCGGGCCTGGCGGCGGCGGACGCGGCCTGCCTGCCGACGGCCTGGCTGACCGCGTGGCGGATGCTGACCACCAGGGGCCGGGTCGACGAGGCCGACGCCGTGCTCGTGCAGGGCGCCGGCGGGGGCGTGGCCACCGCGGCCGTCGCGCTGGCCGTCGCGATGGGCAAGCGGGTGTACGCGACCAGCCGCGACGCCGCCAAGCGGGCACGGATCGCCGAGCTGGGCGCCACCGCCGTCGAGCCCGGCGCCCGGCTGCCGGAGCGGGTCGACGTCGTCATCGAGACGGTCGGGGCGGCGACCTTCGACCACTCCCTGAAGTCCGCCGCGCCGATGGCCCGGATCGTGGTCTCCGGCGCCACCAGCGGGCACGAGCCCAAGGTCAACCTGCGCCGTGTCTTCGCGATGCAGCTGGAGATCCTGGGCACCTCGATGGGCACCCCGGACGAGCTGGCCGCCCTGCTCGCATTCTGCGCCGAGCGCGGCGTACGTCCGGTGGTGGACACCGTCGTCCCGTTCAGCGAGGTCGCCGACGCCTTCGCGCGCCTGCACTCCGGCGACGTCTTCGGCAAGGTCGTCGTCGACCACACCGCCTGACGCACGCACCGGTGGCCGGCCCGAGCGGGGCAGGCCACCGGTGGCTCAGAGGTGGTTGTCCAGGGTGGCGACGTCGTCGCGGGCGGCGTCGGTCGGGATGCGGCCCTTGGCGGCCTGGTCGCCGTAGAGCGACCAGCGCAGGAACTCGACCGTGGTGTCGGCGACCACCCGCAGCGCGGCCCCGTCGCTGAGCAGCGCCCGGCCGTGGTCGCCCTTCGGCAGGCTCAGCATCGCCTTCGGCCAGGGCACCTTGTCGTAGACGGCCTTGCCGGCGGCGTACTCGACCACCTCGTCGGCCTCACCGTGCACGAAGAGCTGCGGGGCGGCGGCGCCCGCGAAGGCGGTGCCCACGCCGAGCGCCGTGCCGGCGAAGACCACCCCGGCGTCCAGCCGCTCGTCCCGGCCGGTCGTGAAGAGGCCGATCGTGGTCACCCCGCCGGCCGAGTGCCCGGCCGCCGCCACCCGGTCCGTGGCGAGCCGGCCACGCAGCGGGTCGCCGGACCTGCCGTCGAGGGCGAGCACCTGGGTCAGCACGTACGACACGTCGGCCGGCTGGTTGAGCACGTCGAGCACGTTGCCGTCGCCGCCCCGGGCGGTGTGCGGGAACGTCGGCGCGGCCACCACGAACCCGGCCGCCGCCCACCGGGTCAGCAGCGTCTTGTAGTCGGCCGGCCGGGCGCTCAACCCGTGGCTGAACATCACCACGGGGAACTTTCCCGTGGCGGCGTCCGCCGACCCCTCCGGCTGCCCGCCGGGCTTCCCGGCCGCCGGATACCAGACGGTCACCGGCAGCGGCCGCTTTCCGTCGCGGTTCAGCTTCAACTGGCGTACGCCGACGGCGAAGGCCTTCCCGGGCGCGGTGCCGACGGGCACCTGCGGGGTGGCGGCGACCGCCTGCGAGGGCGGCGCCGGGGCCGTCACCTGCGGAGCCGCCTCCCGCGGAGCCGGCCCGGCGTCGTCGGAGCAGCCGACCAGACCGGCGGTGAACAGTGCGGAGGCGAGCAGGGCGGGGGTGACACGACGCGGCATGGAAACGATTGTGCCTCGGCCTCCACCCCCGCCCCCCGACGATCGCCACCCGACCCTCGCCACACCACAACGCCCGCCACCCCGGCCCTGCACTCCGTAGCGCCCGCTTGCAGCCCGAAGCACCCGGAGTACCCGCCTCCACCCCGTGACGCCCCGGTGATCAGGACGGCACGGACGTATCCCGGCCCGTTTTCGGTACATGACGTCCTGATCACCGGTAGCGCTAGCCGGTCATGGGTGGCGGTCGGTGGCGCGGAGGCGGGTCAGGTCGGCGGCGTCCTTGCCTCGCCGGGGCCGGTCCGGCATCCGGACGGGGAACATCTCCTTGAACTCGATCTGCGCGGCCACCGAGATCATCGGGACGGCCAGCGGGCCGATGCGGCCGGGCGGACCGGTCAGCATCCCGTCCGGCAGGGCGGTGCCCGCCCACGGGCCGGCACCCACCACCACCCGCCCCGTGGCGTCCTGGGCCAGGTAGGCGACGCTCATCTCGACATCTGCGCGGACGAGGTCGAGCTGCACGTCGACGGGCATCCGGGGGTCGGGCCGCCAGCCGCGCCCGCGCAGCAGGCCGGCCAGCCGGTCGGCGTCCGCGCGCCAGCAGTACCAGTCGACGTCGACGTGCGCCCTGGTGACCTCGCCCAGGTGGAAGTCCATGGCCCAGCCGCCGCGTAGCCACACCTCGATGCCGGCCGCCGCCGCGAGCCCGGCCAGTTCCGCGATGCCGTCCAGTTGCCGCCTCGCGAGATCGTCCACGGCGGCACCGTAGCCGGGACGGTTCCTCCCGCGCACGCGCCTTTGTCTGCTCATCCTGCCGGTGGCCGGTGGCGCGGGCGGGAGCGGGGCGCTGCCGGCAGCCGGCATGTCCGGCTCCCGCGCCGGCACGGGCGGGATCAGCGGGCGAGGCGGGTCTCGTACGCCGTCACGCCGGGGGAGCGGGCGTCGGCGGGAAGGCGGCGGCCGGCTGCCTCGTCACCGTAGAGCGTCCAGCGGAGGAAGTCGGTGGTGGTGGCGACAACCTGGTCGAAGCCCGGCAGGCCCGGGCTCAGGTATTCGCCGTGGCCCTGCCCGAGCAGGCTCAGGAAGGTGGACGGGCCGGTGGTGCGGTGGTACGCGGCGCGGCCGACGGTCACCGGCACGATCCGGTCCGCCGTACCGTGCACGAAGAGCAGCGGGGCCGCCGGCCCGGCGAAGCTGCCGGCCATCCCGCCGCCGGCGATCACGATGCCGGCGCGTAGCCGCCCCGAGCGCCCGGAGGTGAACATGCCGGCGGTGGTGAAGCCTCCCGCCGAGTGGCCGGCGGCGGCGATCCGGGCGACGTCGAGGTGTCCGGCGAGCGGGTCCCCGGCCCGGGCGTCGAGCCGCACCAGGTGCCGGATCAGCCGCCAACCGTCGGCCGGCTGATGGCGTACGTCGGCGCGGCTGAACCGGACCGCGCCGCGCCGGGTGTGCGGGTAGGCCGGGGCGGCCACCACGAACCCGGCGGCGGCCCAGCGCGTGGTCAGCCCGGCGTGCAGCTCGGGCAGGCTGTGCAGCCCGTGGCTGTAGACCACCACGGGGAAGCGGCCGGCGGCCACCGCGCCGCGATCTGCCGGGTACCAGACGGTCACCGGCAGGGGACGCGCCGAGGCCGGATCGACGGTGAAGGTGCGTACGCCGACGGCGTAGGCCGCCACGGGCGCCGGGCGCGGCTGCGGCGGTGCGCCCGGCGCGGCGGTGGCCGCCGGGGCGCAACCGGCCAGCAGCGTCGTCATCAGTACGGCGACCAGCCGCTTGATCCCCACGGCTTCACGGTAGGTGCCCGGCGGCCCGCAGCGGTCCCGCCGTCCGGACCGGACGCCCCCGCCACCCGGGCGGATCGTCTCCACCGGCCGGCTCGACCTGACCCCGGTACGCGTGCCGGGGACGGCGGCCCGGAACCGGCTTGGCTAGGGTCACCGCCATGTCTGAGAACCGCACCGACCCGAGCGGCAACACCGAGGCGTTCCGCGCCTACGCCCACACCGCCGAGCCCGAGGCGCCGGCCGGCTCGTCCCGGACGCCGCTGCTCGTCGGCGCGGCGGCGGTCGCGGTCGTGCTGGTCGCCCTGCTCGCCTGGCTCGCGCTGAGCTGACCGGCGTTGGAGCCACCAGGTGGCCCGGGGCCGGGCACCTCCGCGACGCCGTCCGGCACGCGGCGTCCGGCGCGCGCCCCGGGGCGGTGGCGGCGGCTCCGCTCCGGTCTTCGCGGCATCCGTCGGGGCAGCGCCGCCCTCGGCCTGGTGTTGCTACTCGCGGGGCTGGCGTACGCGGTGGCCACCGGTGCGTACAAGTGGCACCTGCACACCAAGGCGGAGCGGCTACGGGCGGACGGCGTCCCGGTACGGGCGACCGTGACCGACCGGCGCGACACCGTCGGACGCGGCGGCGGCACCGACACCGTCCAGGTCTGGTACGACTACGAGGGCGTCCGGCACAGCGAGCGCATCCTCTGCGGCTCGGCCGGTGGCTGCCTGCGCGATCCGCCCGAGGTGATGACGCTCTGGGTCGACCCGGAGCGCCCCGGTGAGTTCGTCGCCGCCAACGGCAACACCGACGACTCGGTCTTCTTCCTGAACTCCTGGGGCGGCATTCCGTTCGGGCTGCTGGTCGCCACGGCGGGCGGGGCGTTCGTCTTCGCGGCCCTCGTCCCGACGGGGATGTTCGACCGGCCCACACCCGCACCACCGCCCCGAGGGCCGGGACGCGACCGGGTCCGGCGCACCCGATCCGCCCGGCGTCGCGCCAGGGGCCGCCGCTGAGCCGCCCGGCGCCCTGCCAGGGTCGGTCTGAGGCCCAGCGGCGCTCCGGGCCCCAACTGGCGCCGTCGTCACCACGACCGGTGGTCAGCCGGCCGCGGCGACCACCGCGCGGGTCTGGAGGGCGATCTCGCGCTCCTCGTCCGTGCCGACGACGCAGACGGTCACCTCGGCGCCCTCCGGCGAGACGACCCGGTCGCCGCTGCCGGCGTTGCGTTCCGGGTCCACCGCGATGCCGAGCCGCTCCAGGCCGGCCAGGGCGGCGGCGCGTACCGGCGCGGCGTGCTCGCCGACGCCGGCGGTGAAGGTGACCGCGTCCACCCGGCCGAGCAGGGCGTAGTACGCGCCGACGTAGCCGGTGATCCGCCGGCAGTAGACGTCGAAGGCGAGCGTCGCCGCCGGGTCGCCGTCCGCCCGGCGCGTGAGCACCTCGCGCATGTCGTTGGCGCCGGTCAGCCCGAGCAGGCCGCTGCGGTGGTTGAGCAGGTCGTCGATCTCGTCGACGGAGAGCCCGCCCTCCCGGCGCAGGTGGAAGATCACGGTCGGGTCGAGGTCGCCGCTGCGGGTGCCCATGACCAGGCCCTCCAGGGGGGACATGCCCATCGAGGTGGCCACGCTTCGGCCGCCGGCCACCGCGCAGGCGCTCGCGCCGTTGCCGAGGTGCAGGGTGATCGTGTTCACCTCGGCGTACGGGCGGCCGAGCAGTTCGGCGGTGCGTCGCGACACGTACGCGTGCGAGGTGCCGTGGAAGCCGTAGCGCCGGATGCCGTACCGCTCGGCGGTGTCCCGCTCGATCGCGTAGGTCGCGGCGGCCTCGGGCAGGGTGTGGTGGAACGCGGTGTCGAAGACGGCGACCTGCGGCACCTGCGGCAGCGCCGCCCGGGTGACCTCGATGCCGGTCAGGTTGGCGGGGTTGTGCAGCGGCGCGAGCGGGATCAGGTCGCGGATCGCGGTCAGCACCGCGTCGTCGACGAGCACCGGCTCGCCGAACCGCTTCCCGCCGTGCACCACCCGGTGCCCGACGGCGGCGAGCCCGCTCAGGTCCAGCCCGTCGAGGATGGCCCGGACGGCCGTCTCGTGGTCGGCCGGGCCGCCACCGGCCTCGCCGACCCGCTCCACGGTGCCCTTGTCGACCACCCGGTCGCCGTCGAAGAGCCGGTACTTCACCGACGACGATCCGCAGTTGAGCACGAGGACCCGGCCGGTCTCCTGTGGAGCGGGGGCACCGTCGACGGAAACGGTCATGACGACTCCTCGGTGGCTGCGGCCTGGATGGCGGTGATCGCCACGGTGTTCACGATGTCCGGCACGGTGGCGCCTCTGGACAGGTCGTTCACCGGCCGTCGCAGGCCCTGCATGACCGGTCCGACGGCCACCGCCCCGGCGGAGCGTTGCACCGCCTTGTACGTGTTGTTGCCCGTGTTCAGGTCCGGGAAGATGAAGACCGTGGCCCGGCCGGCGACCTCGCTGCCGGGCAGCTTCGTCGCCGCGACCGCCGGGTCGATGGCGGCGTCGTACTGGATGGGCCCCTCGACGAGCAGGTCGGGCCGGCGTTCCCGGACGAGCTTGGTGGCCGCCGCGACCTTCTCGACGTCGGCGCCCGCCCCGGAGCTGCCGGTGGAGTAGGACAGCATCGCGACCCGTGGTTCGATGCCGAACCGGGCGGCGGTGTCCGCCGAGGAGATGGCGATGTCGGCGAGCTGGGCGGCGTCCGGGTCGGGGTTGACCGCGCAGTCGCCGTAGACCAGCACCCGGTCGGCGAGCAGCATGAAGAAGACGCTGGAGGCCACCGAGACGCCCGGCACGTTACGGATGATCTCGAACGCGGGGCGGATGGTGGCGGCGGTGGTGTGGGTCGCGCCGGAGACCATCCCGTCGGCGTGCCCCGTCTGCACCATCAGCGTGCCGAAGTAGTTGGGCTGGGCGACGACGTCGTGGGCCAGGTCGAGGGTCATGCCCCGGTGCGCGCGCAGCTTGGCGTACGTGGCGGCGAACTCGTCGCGCCACTCGCTGGCGACGGGGTCGACCACCTGCGCGCCGGTGATGTCGATGCCCAGCTCGCGGGTGCGCCGGGCGATGTCGTCGGGGCGGCCGAGCAGGGTGATGTCGGCGACGCCCCGGCGCAGCAGGATCTCCGTCGCCCGCAGGATCCGCTCCTCCGCCCCCTCGGGCAGCACGAGGTGCCGGCGCCGGGTCCGGGCGCGGTCGATCAGGTCGTACTCGAACATCAGCGGGGTGACCCGCTCGGAGCGGCTGACCCGCAGCCGGCGGGCGAGGTCGTCGGTGTCCACGCAGCGCTCGAACGCGCCGAGCGCGGCCTCGACCTTGCGCGGGTTGGCGGCGCTGGGCCGCCCCTCGATCCGGCTGGACGCGGCGACCGTGTCGTAGCTGTCGCTGGGCACGGAGAGCACCGCGAGCCCCGTGTTGAGCCCCTCGACCAGCCGCATCGCGCGCGGGTCCGGCCGCTCGCCGAGGGTCAGCACCAGCCCCGAGACGGAGACCTGCCCGGCCACGTGCGCGGCGCTCGCCGCCACGAGCAGGTCGGCCCGGTCGCCGGGGGTGATGACCAGGGCGCCCTCGGTCAGGTGATCCAGCAGGGTCGGCACGTGCGCCGCCCCGACCACGTAGTCGAGCACGTCGCGGCTGAGCGCGTCGTCGTCGCCGGCGAGCAGGGTGGCGCCGAGCGCCGCCGCCACCTCGGCCACCGTCGGCGCCGACACGGTCGGCACCTCCGGGATGGCGTACGTGGGGACGGGCAGCTCGGGCAGCGTCATCGGGCCGGGGACCCGGTTGGCGATCACCGCCAGCACCGTCGCCCCGAGGTCCTCCAGATCGTGGTACGCCCCGCGCGCGGCGGCCGCGATCGCCGCCGGCTCCTGCTCGAAGCCGTCGATGACGGGCACCACCACGCTGCCGAACTCGGTGGCCAGCCGGGCGTTGAAGGCCAGCTCGCGGGGGCCGGCGCCGTCGCCGCCGTCGGCGAAGTCGCTGCCCACCACGACCACGGCGGGGCAGCGCCGTTCGACCTCCCGGTAGCGCTCGACGATGCCGCTGATGAGCTCCTCGCGGCGCCCGTCGGCGACGAGGGCCGTCGCCTCGGCGTAGCTGGTGCCGCTCAGCTCGGTCAGCGGCAGCTCGATCCGGTAGCGGTCACTGAGCAGGGCGAGGATCGGATCGGGGCCCTGCCCGCGTACGAGCGGCCGGAACGCGCCGATCCGCTCGACCTGCCGGGACAACAGTTCCGCGAGCCCGAGAGCGAGGGTCGACTTCCCGCCGCCGGATCCCACGCTGGTCAGGTACACACTCCGCGCCACCCACCCACCCTAGAAGATCTTCGGATTCCCGGCTCGGGTCCTTCGCCCCCTTTCGTCGATCATGAAGTTGTCGCGGCGCCCGGCGCAGTCCAGGCAGGGGCTACTCGTCGTCGGGGTCGTCGAGGCGGGCCAGCCAGGTGGCGAAGCGCTCGATCGGGGTCTCGAACTCCGGGTTCAGGTCGACGAAGTCGCGCAGGCGCTCGCCGAGCCACTCCATGCTGACCTGCTCTTCGCCCCGGCGCTCGACCAGTTCCTCGATACCGCGGTCGGTGAAGTACATGCTGTCGGTTCCTCTTCGTCGCTTGCTGTGCGGGCCGTGGTGCCGCCGGGGCCTGCCGGCGGCGGGAGGCGGGACGGCGACCGGGGCAGAGCCGTCGTGTCGACGGCTCTGCCCCGGTGCGCTCGGCGGTGCGTCAGGTCACGGGCGGGGCAGGGCCGCCTCGATCAGCGCGGTCTGCTCGACCTCGTGCATCTTCGCGGAGCCCACGGCCGGGGCGGCCGCCGCCGGGCGGGAGATCCGGCGCAGCCGTACGTCCGCCAGGTGCTCCAGCAGGTTGAGCGCGACGAACGACCAGGCGCCCTGGTTGGCCGGCTCCTCCTGCACCCAGGCGAAGTCCTCGGCGTTCGGGTACGCCGCCAGGGCGGCCCGGATCTCCTCGACCGGCATCGGGTAGAGCTGCTCGATCCGGATGATCGCGGTGTCGGTGACGCCCCGCTCGTTACGGGCCTGGAACAGGTCGTAGTAGACCTTGCCCGAGCAGAGCAGCACCCGCTTCACCTGCTCCGGTGCCGGGGCGCCCGAGTCGGGCAGCACCGGCTGGAAGGTGCCGGTGGTGAAGTCCTCCACCGGGGAGACGCAGAGCTTGTGCCGCAGCAGCGACTTCGGCGTGAACACCACCAGCGGCTTGCGCTTCGGCGACAGCGCCTGGCGGCGCAGCAGGTGGAAGTAGTTCGCCGGGGTGGTCGGGATCGACACCCGCATGTTGTCCTCGGCGCACATCTGGAGGAACCGTTCGGGGCGGCCGGAGGTGTGGTCCGGGCCCTGGCCCTCGTGGCCGTGCGGCAGCAGCAGGGTGACGGCGGAGCGCTGGCCCCACTTCACCTCGCCGGAGGAGATGAACTCGTCGATGACCGACTGGGCGCCGTTGACGAAGTCGCCGAACTGCGCCTCCCAGCACACCAGCGCGTTGATGTTCTCCACCGAGTAGCCGTACTCGAAGCCCATCGCCGCGTACTCGCTGAGCAGGGAGTCGTGCACGAAGAACCGGGACCGCTCGCCGTCGCCGGTCAGCGACTGCAACGGCAGGTAGTCGTTGCCGGTCTGCGCGTCGACCACCGAGGCGTGCCGCTGCACGAAGGTGCCCCGGCGGGAGTCCTGCCCGGCGAGCCGGACGGTGACCCCGTCGTGCAGCAGCGCGCCGAAGGCGATGATCTCGCCGAAGCCCCAGTCGATGTTGCCCTCGACGGACATCTTGGCCCGCCGGTCGAGCAGCTGCTGGATCCGCTTGTGCGGGGTGAAGCCCTCCGGCAGGTTGACGTGCGCCTCGCCGACGGCCTTGACGACGGCGGCGTCGGTGGCGGTCTCCACCTGCGGCTCCGGCTCGTCCTCCCGCTTGGGGCGGCTGAGCTGCCGCGGCGTGGTGGCGGCGTCCCGGGTGGCCTTGAAGACCCGCTCCAGCTGCGACTGGTAGTCGCGCAGCAGCTCCTCCGCGTCCTCCACGGTGATGTCGCCGCGCCCGATCAGCTCCTCGGTGTAGAGCTTGCGGACGGACCGCTTCGAGTCGATGATCTTGTACATCTGCGGGTTGGACATCGACGGGTCGTCGCCCTCGTTGTGCCCGCGCCGGCGGTAGCAGACCATGTCGATGACGACGTCCTTGTTGAACTCCTGCCGGTACTCGAAGGCCAGCCGGGCGACCCGGACCACGGCCTCGGGGTCGTCGCCGTTGACGTGGAAGATCGGCGCCTGGATCATCCGGGCGACGTCGGTGCTGTAGAGGCTGGAGCGGCTGTACTCCGGGGCGGTGGTGAAGCCGACCTGGTTGTTTACCACCACGTGGACCGTGCCGCCGGTGCGGTAGCCGCGCAGCTGCGACAGGTTGAGGGTCTCGGCGACCACGCCCTGACCGGCGAAGGCGGCGTCACCGTGCACCGCCAGCGGCAGCACGGTATAGCCCTCCAGCTTGAGGTCTATCCGGTCCTGCTTGGCCCGGACGATGCCCTCCAGCACCGGGTCGACGGCCTCCAGGTGCGACGGGTTCGCCACCACCGAGACCTTGACCGCGTGGTCGCCGTCGGGCGTGGTGAACTTGCCGTTCTGGCCCAGGTGGTACTTCACGTCGCCGGAGCCCTGCGTGGAGCGCGGGTCCAGGTGCCCCTCGAACTCCGAGAAGATCTTCTCGTACGGCTTGCCGACGATGTTGGCCAGCACGTTGAGCCGACCCCGGTGGGCCATGCCGATGACGACCTCGTCCAGCCCGCCTTCGGCGGAGGCCTCCAGCACCTCGCCGAGCAGCGGGATCAGCGACTCGCCGCCCTCCAGCGAGAAGCGCTTCTGTCCGACGTACTTGGTCTGGAGGAAGGTCTCGAACGCCTCGGCGGCGTTGAGCCGGTTGAGCACGTGCTTCTGCTCGTCGGCCGACGGCTTCTCGTACTTGCGCTCGATCCGCTCCTGGATCCAGCGCCGCTCCTCCGGGTCCTGGATGTGCATGTACTCGATGCCGACCCGGCGGCAGTACGAGTCGCGCAGCACGCCGAGGATGTCGCGCAGCTTCATCCGCTGCTTGCCGGCGAAGCCGTTGACGGGGAACTCGCGGTCGAGGTCCCAGAGCGTCAGCCCGTGCTGGAGCACGTCCAGGTCGGGGTGCTTGCGGATCTTGAACTCGAGCGGGTCGGTGTCGGCCATCAGGTGACCGCGCACGCGGTACGCGTGGATCAGCTCGTGCACCCGGGCGGTCTTGTTGATCTGGCCCTCGTTGTTGACCGCGACGTCGCGCATCCAGCGCACCGGCTCGTACGGGATGCGCAGCGAGGTGAAGATCTGGTCGTAGAAGTTGTGCTCGCCGAGCAGCAGCTCGTGCATCACCTTCAGGAACTCGCCGGACTGCGCGCCCTGGATGATCCGGTGGTCGTACGTGCTGGTCAGGGTGATGACCTTGCTGACGGCCAGCTCGGCCAGGGTGGCCTCGGACATGCCCTGGTAGGGGGCCGGGTACTCCATCGCGCCGACGCCGATGATGGCGCTCTGCGCCGGCATGAGCCGCGGCATCGAGTGCACGGTGCCGATGCCGCCGGGGTTGGTCAGCGAGATCGTGGTGCCGGAGTGGTCCTCCATGGTCAGCTCGTTGCGGCGGGCGCGCCGGACCACGTCCTCGTACGCCTGCCAGAACTGCCGGAAGTCCATCTGCTCGCAGGCCTTGATGGAGGGGACCACCAGGTTGCGGCTGCCGTCCGGCTTCACCAGGTCGATCGCGATGCCCAGGTTGACGTGCTCCGGCCGGACCATGACCGGCTTGCCGTCGACCTCGGCGAAGGAGTTGTTCATCTCCGGGTGGGCGACCAGGGCGCGGACCATCGCGTAGCCGATGAGGTGGGTGAAGCTGACCTTGCCACCGCGCCCACGGGTGAGGTGGTTGTTGATCACGATGCGGTTGTCGACCAGCAGCTTCGCCGGGACGGCGCGCACGCTGGTGGCGGTCGGCACGGCCAGCGAGGCGTCCATGTTCTGGACGATCTTCGCCGCCACGCCGCGCAGCGGGGTGGTCTGCGTGCCGGTGGCGGTCGGCTTGGCCGCCGCCGGCTTGGCGGGGGCCGCCTTCGTGGCCGCCGGCTTGGCCGGGGCGGCCTTGGCGGCGGGCTTCTCCGCCTTGGGCTCGGCCTTGGGTTCCGGCTTCGGTTCCGGCTTCTTCTCCGCCGGCTTCTTCTCGGCCGGCTGGGCGACCGTGGTGGCCGCCTCCTGCTGGCCGGCGGGCTCCGGCGCGGCGGCCGGCTTCGGGGCCTGCTCAGCTCCGCGCGGCTTCCCGGCGCCGGGCGCCGGGCGGTAGTCCGCGAAGAAGTCGTGCCAGGCCGAATCGACGCTGGTGGGGTCGGCGAGGTAGCGCTGGTACATCTCCTCGACGATCCACTCGTTCGGACCGAAACCCGCCAGTGGGTTCTCCTGCGAAGTCTGCTGGGTCGACACGGCCGGTAATCGCCTCTTTCACGCGGGTTTGTGTGGCACGCGGTGTCCGGTGTCGCCCTGCCTTCGAGCGCGCACGAGACGGCTCCCAGGCTACGCCGTACGGATGCCACAGGCATTTCCGCCTCCGACGCGTGGCCGGTTTCACAGAAGATGCCAGAAGTTCACCAAACGCTGCGTGTTCCGTCGGCTCCTGATAAGGCCCGGAATGTGGGCGGAGCCCGGTGCGACCGGGGCGGGGGTGGTGCCGGGCACCACCCCCGCCCCGTCGTCGCGGCGGATCCGTCAGGAGATGTCGCGCCGCCGGGTGATCAGGACACCGGCGACCCCGCTCACCACCGCGTAGCCGATCAGCACGAGCGCGCCGACCCACCACGCGGGGGTGAAGTCCGTCTGGCCCTCGCTGACCATCACGGTCGAGGCGATGGCGGGCCAGATCACCTGCCACTTGACCACGGCCTCGCTGTTCAGCAGGTTCGACAGCAGCATGAACAGCAGCCCCACCACCTGCGTGCCGACGAGGTAGAGCACCGCGGCGGTGATCACCGCGCCGAGCTGGTTGGTGATCAGCGTGCCGATGCCGATGCCCAGGACCGTCCAGATCGCGTACGCCAGCAGGTTGAGCAGCAGCGCCCGCTGCACGGCCCACTCGCCGAGCAGGGTGCCGTGGCCGTTGGCCGACAGGAACACCGCCCCGGCGGCCAGGTCGATCAGCGTGGTCACCAGCCAGAAGCCGATGCCCAGCAGGCTGGCCGCGACCAGCTTGCTGAGGATCACCGACGTGCGCCGCGGCGTGGCCAGGAACGTGGTGGTCGCCGTCTGGTGGAAGAACTCGTTGGTGACCATCAGGATGCCGATCAGCATCACGAACATCAGGCCCAGGTACTGCCCGGAGGTGTAGAGGTTCGCGGCCTGCGCCGCCGCGGAGGCCTGGTCGCCGGTGACGCCCAGCTCCTCGGCGTTGCCGTTCAACGTCTCGTTGGCGACCCAGGCGTTGAAGGCGAAGGCCAGCGCGATCGACAGGAACGCGGCGATGGCCAGCCACCACCACGTGCTGGTGGTACGGATCTTGAGAAGCTCGGACCGGACGAGGTTCATCGGATGCCCGCCTTTCCGGCCGTCAGCTCCAGGAAGACCCGTTCCAGGTCGGGCCGTTCCGTGGTCAGTTCGTGCAGTTCGACGCCCGCCGTCAGGGCGACCCGGCCCACGGTCGGGGCGTCCACCCCGCCCACCAGCAGGACGCCGTGCTCGTCGCGGTCGACGGTGGCCGGCCCCTCCTTGAGGGCGGCGATCAGCGCGTCGGCCTGCGGGGTGCGTACCCGCACCCGGATGCCCTGCGCCATCGAGCCGATCACCTGCTCGACCGTGCCCTGCCGGACGAGCTGCCCGGCCGCGATGATCACCACGTCGTCGGCGAGCAGCTGCATCTCCGACAGCAGGTGGCTGGAGACCAGCACCGTACGGCCCTCGTGCGCGAGGTTCTTGAGGAACCCGCGCATCCACCGGATGCCCTCCGGGTCGAGCCCGTTGGCGGGCTCGTCGAGGACCAGCACGCGGGGGTCGCCCAGCATGGCGGCGGCGATGCCGAGCCGCTGCTTCATGCCGAGCGAGTAGCCCTTGAACTTGCGCTTCGCCGCCGGGGTGAGCCCGACCTGCGCCAGCACCTCGTCGGCCCGCTGCTTCGGCAGCCCGGCCGCCGCCGCGATCACCCGCAGGTGGTTGATGCCGGTGCGGCCCTTGTGCGCGCTGGACGCCTCCAGCACGGCACCGACGTGCCGCAGCGGGTCGGTCAGGTCGGCGTACCGACGCCCGCCGATGGTGGCCGTCCCGCTGGTCGGCGTGACCAGGTTCAGCAGCATCCGCAGCGTGGTGGTCTTGCCGGCGCCGTTGGGGCCGAGGAAGCCGGTCACCCGCCCCGGTTCGACGGTGAACGACAGGTCGTTGACGGCCCGTACGTTCTTGTACTGCTTCGTCAGGCCGGACACCACGATCTGACCGTCACCGGTGGGGCTTCTCTGCCCGTCAGTCATTGCTCTCCTTCGTGCGGTGGCGTCGGGGTACGCCGTGACACAGCGTGGCGGGCGGGCGCAACCAGGTCAATCAGGCGTGCTTCCTAGATCGACCTCCGCCTCAGGCAGGAGGCCCTCATCCCCAGGGACGATTATCCGGCGTCGTCCGCCACGGCGATCCAGGTTGCCCGGGCCCAGGCCAGGAGGGTGCCGTCGGGGGCGTACAGGCTGGTGTGCACGAGCGCCTTGCGGCCCTCCCCGCCCACCATGACGCCGGTCACCACGCACTCGTCGCCCGGCTCCGGCAGCGCCGCGACCACCGCCGCGATCCGGCCGAGGACGTACGGCCGGCCGGGGGCGATCACCGCCCAGCCGCCGGGGCAGTCCAGCGCGGCCCAGACGGTGGGCGTGGTGACCGCGGCGGGCACCCGGAACGGCGCGGCGGTGCGGCCGTCCGGCAGCCGCCCCGGAAAGATCCGCAGCCCGTCGGGGCGGTCCGGGCCGCAGACGTAGCAGCCCGGGAAGGGGTGGTCCACCAGCCCGGGGTACGCCGCCGAGGCGGCCCGCGCGGCCGCCAGCTCCACCGGCGGCACCACCGCCCGGGGGTCCTCCGTGGGGCGGACCTGGGCGACGAGGAGGCCCTGCGGGTCGCGGACCTCGCCGTCGGCGAGAGTGAGCGGGATCTCCAGCGGGGGCGGGCGACGCAGCGTGACCTCGACCGGCCCCGGGCCGGCGGCCCCGGCGGCGAAGACCCCGGCGCTCCAGCCGCCGTTGCCCGAGCCGGGCGGCCCGTTGAAACGCGACTCGATGATCATCAGACACCTCCGGCGGCGACGCCCGGCCCCGTCGCCGGTACGCCCCCGGCAGCCTCGCACGCCGTCCGTCCGACTCCGGCACGGGCCGTTCACCTCATCGACACCGCTCACCCCGCCGGCCGGCAACCCGGGCCGCCTACACAGGTCCCATGGCCGTTCTGCACGCCGCTGGCGCACCCCTGACGACCAGCGGATACACCCTGCTGATCGCCGACGACCCGAGCGAGGTCGCGGCCGCGCAACGCCTGCGTCACGAGGTGTTCGCCACCGAACTCGGCGCGATCCTGCGCCCGGGCGCCGCCGGGCTCGACGTCGACGACTTCGACGCGTACTGCGACCACCTGATCGTCCGGCGGGAGAGTACCGGCGAGGTGGTCGGCACGTACCGGCTGCTCCCGCCGGGGCGCACCGACCGGCGGTACGCGGAGACCGAGTTCGACCTGAGGGCGCTCGACCCGCTCCGCGACGACCTGGTCGAGGCGGGCCGCTCCTGCGTGCACCCCGACCACCGCTCCGGCGCGGTGATCAACCTGATGTGGGCCGGCATCGTCCGCTACCTGCACCTGCGCGGGTCCCGCTGGCTCGGCGGCTGCGCGTCGGTGCCGGTGGCCGACGGGGGAGGGACCGTCGCGCGGGTGTGGGACGAGGTCTCCGCGCGGCACCTGGCCCCGCCGCGACTGCGCGTACGCCCGAGGCGCCCCTGGTTCGCCGAGCCGGGCGTGGCGAGCGGCCCGGCGGCGGACGGCGGCCCGGCGGCGCGGGCCGTGCCGCCACTGCTGCGCGGCTACCTGCGCCTCGGTGCCTGGGTCGGCGGCGAGCCGGCGTACGACCCGGACTTCGGGGTGGCCGACTTCTACGTGCTGTTCTCCCTGGACCGGATGAACCCCCGCTACCTGCGGCACTTCCTCGGTGGGGCGGAGCGTTGAGCGCGATCGGACGCCTCTGGCTGCCCGTGTCGGGTTGCGGGCCGGCGTGCCTGCCGGCCGCCGGCGAGGTACCGGCCGTGTCGCCGGCCCGACGGCTCGCCAGACTGCTCGCGGTGCTCGGCATGCTGGCGGCGGGAACGGGCCTGGCGGTGCTGCTGCCGGTGCTGCCGGCCGCCGCCCGGGCGGCGGGCGTGCGCGGCTGGGCCCGGTGGACGCTGCGGGCGTTCGGCGTACGCCTGGTGGCGCGCGGCCGGCCGCCCCGGCGGCGGGCGCTGCTGGTCGCCAACCACGCCTCCTGGCTGGACGTGCTGGCGTTGCTGGCCGTCGCGCCGGCCCGGATGGTGGCCAAGCGGGAGGTCCGGTCCTGGCCGCTGGTGGGGCTGCTCGCCGCGGCGGCCGGCACCGTCCTGGTGGACCGTTCCCGCCCTCGCGACCTGCCCGCGACGGTGGCCCGGGTCACCGCCGACCTGCGCGCTGGTCGCGCGGTCGCGGTCTTCCCGGAGGGTACGACGTGGTGCGGCACCGCCGACGCGGCCGGCTGCCGGCCCGGGCGGGGGTTCCGTCCGGCGCTGTTCCAGGCGGCCATCGACGCCGGGGCGCCGGTGGTGCCGCTGCGGATCGGCTACCGGTGCGCCGCGACCGGCGCGCCGACCACGGCCGCCGCCTTCGTCGGCGACGACGACCTGCTCCGCTCGGTACGCCGGGTGCTCGCCGCCCGGGACCTGGAGGTGCGGGTGACGGTCTCCGCCGCCCTGCACCCCGACCCGGGCGCGGACCGGCGGCTGCTCGCCCGGGCGGCCGAGTCGGTCGTGCACCTCGCGGCGGTCACCCCGCCCGCCACCCGCAGGCGGGGGCTCGGCCTGGCCGCCTGACCTGCGCCCGGGTGCCGGTGCCCGTCGGGTACGTCCTCCCCGGCGGCGGTGCCCGTCGGGTGTGCGGCCGGCGCTGTGTCATCGTGAGGGACGTGCCCAGGACCCATCCGTCGGCCGGCCCGACGCGCGAGGCGGCCCGGCGTCGGCTCCGCTCACTGGCCGGGTGGGAACTGCTGAACGTCCCCCTTCAGGCGTGGCTGTGGTTCCGGGTGGTGGACGTGCCGCTGACGGCGGCGAACCTCGCCGGCTTCGGGTCCGTCGCGGCCCTGCTCGTGGTGGGCGCGGCGTACTGGGCACTCAAGCTCCGGCAACTGCGCCTCGGGCGGTCGCGCCTGCCCGGCCTGCGCCACTTCGCCACCGCGCGGGCCGCCCTACCGGTCCTCCTGGCGGCCGTGCTCGCCGCCTGCGCCGTGGCCGCCGTGCGGACGCCCGGCGCGCAGTCGTACCCGGGGCTGGCCTTCGGCATCTTCGCGGCCCTCGAGTACGTCAACTACTTCCACGTCCAGCTCATGCACGACAACCGCGCCGACCTGCGGCGTCTGGCCACGGTGGGATTCCGGCGTGCGCATCTCGCCCGGGACCTGCGCGCCGCCCGCTGAGCCGGGGCGCCGCGTCCCGACCGGAGCGCCGGTTGTGGTGTCGCGATGTATCGCGTTAATGTCCTGCCATGGACGAGGAGGAGCTGCCGTGACCACCGTGTTCGGTCACGGGCGGCTCCGGCTCTACCTGCTCAAGCTCCTCGACGACGGCCCCAGGCACGGCTACGAGCTGATCCGCCTGCTGGAGGACCGCTTCCTCGGCCTCTACGCGCCCAGCGCCGGCACGATCTACCCCCGGTTGCAGCGGCTGGAGTCCGGCGGGCTGGTCACCCACACCGCCGTCGGAGGCCGCAAGGTCTACGAGATCACCGAGGCGGGCCGGGCCGAGCTGCGGCAGCGGGCCGGCGAGCTGACCGCCCTGGAGTCGGACATCGCCGCCTCGGTGGAGGAGCTGTCCGCGCTGGCCGGGGAGCTCCGCGGCGAGGTACGCGGCTCCGTGCGCGACCTGAAGCGGGAGCTGCGTGAGGCCCGGCGGCCCGGCCGTACGCGCTGGGGGTCCCCCGGCCCGGGACCGACGCCCGCCCCCTCGCCCGGCCCCGCACCGGTGCCCCCCGCCGGCCCGTCCTCGGCGTCCGAGCCCGCCCCGACGCCGCTGGACGAGTTCGACCAGCGGCTGGCCGCCTTCGCCGCCGAGGCGGCCGCCCTGGTGCGGGCCCGCCGGCCGAGCGACGTGCAGCTGCGTACGGCCGTCCGGTTGCTCGACGGCGCGCTGGACGGGCTGCGCCGGCTGCTGCGCTGAGCGACTACCGCCTCACAGGTTCTTTCCAGCGAGTGCCCAGCGCGGACGCAGCGAGAGCGCGGATGATGGGCGGCATGGCCGCTACCCAGACCGAGGCGCGACTGCTCGTCGTCGAGGACGACCCCAACATCCTCGAACTGCTCTCCGCGAGCCTGCGCTTCGCGGGCTTCGACGTGGCCACCGCGACGAGCGGCAGCGCCGCGCTCAACGCCGCCAAGGACCACCGGCCCGACCTGGTGGTGCTCGACGTGATGCTGCCCGACCTGGACGGCTTCGAGGTCATCCGCATGCTGCGCGAGGGCGGCACCCGTACGCCGGTGGTCTTCCTCACCGCCCGCGACGCCACCGACGACAAGATCCGCGGCCTCACCCTGGGCGGCGACGACTACGTGACCAAGCCGTTCAGCCTGGAGGAGCTGACCGCCCGGATCCGGGCGGTGCTGCGGCGCACCAGCAGCGGGGAGCAGGCACCCTCCCGGCTCACCTTCGCCGACCTGGAGTTGGACGAGGAGACCCACGAGGTGCACCGGGCCGGGCAGCGGGTGCAGCTCTCGCCGACCGAGTTCAAGCTGCTGCGCTACCTGATGCTGAACGCCAACCGGGTGCTGTCGAAGGCGCAGATCCTCGACCACGTGTGGAACTACGACTTCCGGGGCGACGACAACATCGTCGAGTCCTACATCTCGTACCTGCGCCGCAAGGTGGACAACACCCAGCCCCGGCTGATCCACACCCTGCGGGGCGTCGGCTACGTCCTGCGCAAGCCGGCGGCGTGAAACCGCTCGACCAGGGCAAGGCGCGGCTGCGCAGCGTCCCCCTGCGGGTCAAGCTGGTCGCCGCGGTGCTGGCCCTGGTCGCCGCCGCGTTGCTGGTGATCAGCTCGCTGACCGCCTTCTTCCTCCGCGACTACCTCGTCGGCCAGGTGGACGGCCAGATCAAGTCGGCCAGCCAGGGGCTCGGGCAGCTGCTCCCCGGGCTGCGCAGCGGTCGGCTCGAGGCGATGCTGCCCAGCAGCTACGTCGTGTCGCTCGCCGACGAGAACCGGGTGTACCGGACGGCCTACGACGACATCAGCCTCGACCCCGAGCAACTGCCCGACTTCCCCAGCGACCGGAGCGGATTCGCCGCGCTGGAGGGCGAACCCCGCACCGTCATGTCCCACGACGGCCGCACCCGGTGGCGGGTGGTCTACACGGGACAGCAGGACGGCTCGGTGCTGGCCGTGGGTCAGCCACTCACCCAGGTGGACCGCGCCGTGAAGCAGCTGGTCTGGATAGACCTGCTGGTCGGCGGGGCGGTGCTGATCCTACTCGCCTCCATCGGCGCGGCGATCGTCCGGACCAGTCTGAAGCCGCTGGTGGAGATAGAGCGTACGGCCGCCGCCATCGCCGGCGGCGATCTCACCCGGCGGGTGCCCGACCCCGAGGAGGGGCAACCCTTCCCCACCTCCGAGCTGGGCCGGCTGTCGCGGGCCCTCAACGCGATGCTCACGCAGATCGAGGTCGCCTTCACCGCGCGGGCCGCCTCGGAGACCGCCGCCCGGTCCGCCGAGGCGGTGGCCCGGGACGCGGCCGGCGCGGCGCTGGCCTCCGAGGCGCGGGCAAGGCGCTCCGAGGAACGGATGCGGCAGTTCGTGGCGGACGCCTCGCACGAGCTGCGGACCCCGCTGACCACCATCCGGGGCTTCGCCGAGCTCTACCGCCAGGGCGCGGCCAGCGCGCCGGAGCAGACCGCCGACCTGTTGCGGCGCATCGAGCAGGAGGCGGCCCGGATGGGGCTGCTGGTGGAGGACCTGCTGCTGTTGGCCCGGCTGGACCGGGAGCGACCGCTCGCCCTCGCCCCGGTGGAGCTGCCGGTGCTGGCCAGCGAGGCGGTCGAGGCCGCCCGGGTGATGGCGCCGGAGCGCCGGATCGAACTGAAGGTCGCGCCGGGCTCGGGCCCGCTGGTGGTCTACGGCGACGACGCCAGGCTGCGCCAGGTCATCGGCAACCTGATGACCAACGCCCTGACGCACACCCCGCCGGAGGCCGCGGTGACCCTGCGGCTGCGGGCCGAGCCGGGCAACCTGGCCGTGGTGGAGGTGGTCGACACCGGTCCCGGGCTCACCCCTGAGCAGGCGGAGCGGGTCTTCGAGCGTTTCTACCGGGTGGACGCGGCGCGTACCCGGCGGGCCGGCGGCAACACCGGCACCGGGCTGGGCCTGGCCATCGTCGCAGCGCTGGTGCGCGCCCACCACGGCACGGTCGAGGTGGCCGAGACCCCCGGTGGGGGATCGACCTTCCGGGTCCGACTCCCGCTGGTGCCGGACGCCGAGGGCGATGGCGAGTGACTTTCAGCCAACATTCAGGTCGGTTCCAGGCGGATCGCAGTGGTGCGCGTCAAGGTGGACGCATGACCGAGCACGAGTCCGACCCGCAGCGCCGGCCGGCCCACCCCGACGCCGAGCCGTCGCACCCCACCGCCGAGCTGCCGCGCGCCGAGCGCGCGCAGTCCGACTCCGCCCCGACCGTCGGCTTCGCCACCACGTCCGGTGACGCCCCCACAGTCGGCCTCACCACGCATCCCGCCGGCCCGACCGCCCCTGCCGCCGGTGGATCCGTCCCGGCCGGTGCCGACGCACCGCGTACCGCGGAGCCGGGCGCGACCGCCGGCGACGGCGCCCCGCCCGCCGCCGAGCCGGCCCGTGCCCCCGACGCCGCCGGCCCGCCCGTCCGGCCCGCCCCGCCGGGCCCCTACGCGCCGGCCCCGCAGTACCCGCTGCCCGGCCAGCACCAGCCGGGCCAGCCCGCCCACCCGTACGCCGCCGGCCAGCCCGGTCACCCGCACCTCGCGGGTCAGCCCGGCCATCCGCAGGCCGCCGGCCAGCCCGGCGCGCCCTGGTACGGCCAGCAGTCCGGCTGGAGCGGCGGGGGCCAGCCGGGACAGCCGTACGGCCACCAGCCGCACCCCTCCGGCCAGCCGGTGCCGCCCTGGGCGGCCCCGCAGACGGGCCCCCGGCCCGGCCGGATCGCCAAGTTCGCCGGCGCCGGGGTGGCGGTCTTCGCGCTGATGCTCGGCTCGGGCGTCGCCGGTGGGGCGCTCGCGCTGGCCGTCGACGGCGACTCGGGCATCACCCGCACGTACTCCGCCGCGCCGGTCATCAACAGCGCCGACCTGCCCCGCATCGCCGCCGCCGTGCAGCCCAGCGTCGTGTCGATCGCGACCGGCAACGGCGAGGGCTCCGGCGTGATCCTCACCGCCGACGGCTTCGTGCTCACCAACAACCACGTGATCGCCTCCGCCACGGACGGCAAGGTCGTGGTGACCTTCGCCGACGGCAAGACCGCCCAGGCCCAGATCCGGGGCACCGACCCGAAGACCGACCTGGCGGTGGTGAAGGCCGACGGCGTCAGCGGCCTGAAGGCCGCCACGTTCGGCGACAGCGACGCGATGCAGGTCGGCGACCAGGTGCTCGCCCTCGGCAGCCCGCTGGGCCTGCAGGGCTCGGTCACCGCCGGCATCCTCAGCGCCCGGGACCGCACCATCCAGGCGGGCAGCGGCGAGCAGCGGCAGGAGCCCAACCAGGGCGCCTCCTCGATCGCCGGCCTGCTCCAGACCGACGCGCCGATCAACCCGGGCAACTCCGGTGGCGCCCTGGTCAACACGCGGGGCGAGGTGATCGGCATCAACACCGCGATCGCCACCGCCGGGCAGGGCAGCAGCGGCAACATCGGCGTCGGCTTCGCGATCCCCAGCAACAAGGCCAAGGACGTGGCCGGCAAGCTCCAGCGCGGCGAGAAGGTCAGCCACCCGTCGCTCGGGGTCAGCGTGACCGCCGCCGAGGGCGGGGGCGCCCTGGTCGCGGCGGTCACCCCGGGCAGCGCCGCCGAGAAGGCCGGGTTGCAGCGCGGCGACGTGATCACCCGGTTCGGCGACAAGGCGGTCAACGACTCGGACGACCTGGTCGGCGCCGTGCAGGCCGGCAAGGTCGGTGACCGGGTCGAGGTGACCTACAAGCGCAACGGCACCGAGGCCAGGGCAACCGTGACGCTCGCCGAGACGTCGTAACCGGTAACCGAAGACATTCCTCCTCCCTCCGGCGGCGGGTGGCGGGGCCAAGGGGGTTGGCTCCGTCACCCGCCGCTCACTCTCGACGGCGGTTCACCCGGTGCGGGTGAACCGCCGTCACCCGTCGCGCCGGCACCGTCGCAGAGGCAGGACCCGGCGAGGCGTACGGAGGGGTGCGATGACCACGGCAGCGGCCGACCGGACGGACGAGCGGATCCAGCGGGACGTGCTCGACGAGCTGGCCTGGGACGCCCAGGTGCAGCCCAACGAGATCGGGGTGAGCGTCGACGACGGCGTGGTCACCCTGACCGGGCAGGTCGACGCGTACGCGCGCAAGTGGGCGGCGCAACGCTGCGCGCAGCGCGTACGGGGGGTGCGGGCGGTCGCCGACGACGTCGAGGTGCGCCTGCCCGGCGAGCCGGGGCGTACGGACGCCGAGATCGCGATCGCGGCGGGCCGGGCGCTGGAGTGGGACAGCTTCGTCCCGGCGGAGCGGCTGGACGTCACCGTCGCCAACGGCTGGGTGATGCTCCGCGGCGAGGTCGAGTTCGGCTGGCAGCGGCGTACCGCCGAGCGGGAGCTGCGCCGGCTGCGGGGCGTACGCGGGGTGACCAACCTGGTCGAGGTGCGGCCCGTCACCCGTCCCGACACCGGTCGGACCCGGCGCGACCTCCAGCGGGCGCTGGGGCGGGGCATCGGCACGGAGCGGGTGACCGTCGAACTGGACGGGGACACGGTCGTGCTCACCGGGGTCGTCCGCTCCTGGTGGGAGCGGGACGAGGCGGAGCGGGTGGCGTGGTCGGCCGAGGGGGTGCGGGCGGTGCGGGACCGTCTTCTCGTGGGCGGGTGACCCGCCCACGGCGTCCCGTTTAGTGGTGCCGCCCTCGGGAAACCGTCGCCGATTCCGTCCGCGCAGCGTCGCCGATTCCGCCCGCGCAGCCGGGAGACGGTCGCGGTGGGGCGGCCGGTGCTCCACAGCAGTGACCGACTGGGAGGTGTCCGTGGCCGTCGACCGTCCGTCGCCCGACCGATCGGCAGCGCGGCCGTTGCGGATCGCGATGGTGGTGCCGCCGTGGCTGTCGGTGCCGCCGCCCGGCTACGGCGGCCTGGAACAGGTGGTGACCGGCCTGGTGGAGACGCTGGTCGGCCGGGGTCACGCCGTCACCGTCTTCGGGGCCGGCCAGGAACACGGGACGGCGGCCGCGTTCGTCTCCACGGTGCCCGAACTCCAGTTCGACCGGCTCGGCGAGGCGCTGCCCGAGCTGGCCCACCTGGCCCGGGTCAACCACCGCGTGCACGCGGGGGACTTCGACGTCGTACACGACCACACGACGATCGGCCCGCTGATCGCCGGCCACCGGGCCGTGCCGACGGTGGCCACGGTGCACGGCAACCCGGTGGGCGAGTACGGCGACGTGCTCAGCGAGACCGACCGGGGGGTCGGGCTGGTGGCCATCTCGCACGCCCAGCGCCGCCTGAACCCGGCGCTGGGCTGGGTCGGTACGGTGCACAACGCGATGGACGTCCGGGGCGTGCCGCACAAGAGCGCCCCCGGGCGGGGGCCGGTGCTCTGGCTGGCCCGGTTCAGCCCCGACAAGGGCCCGGACCTCGCCATCCGGGCGTGCCGGGAGGCCGGCCTGCCGCTGGTGCTGGCGGGCAAGTGCAACGAGCCGGCCGAGCGTCGCTACTACGACCAGGTGGTCCGGCCCCTGCTCGGCGAGGACGTCCGGGTGGTGCTCGACGCCGACCGGGCCGAGGCCCTGCGCCTGCTGGTCGAGGCCCGCTGCCTGATCATGCCGATCCAGTGGGACGAACCGTTCGGCATGGTGATGGTGGAGGCGATGGCGACCGGCACGCCGGTGGTGGCGCTGGACCGGGGGGCGGTGCCGGAACTCGTCCGGCCCGGCCGGACGGGCCTGATCTGCGAGCGCGTGGACGAGCTGCCCGGCGCGTTGCGCGCGGCGACGGAGCTCGACCCGGCGGCCTGCGTCGCGCACGTGGCAGAGAGCTTCTCCACGGAGCGGATGGCCACCGGCTACGAGGAGGTGTACCACCGCTTCATCGCGCGTACGGCCCCCGACCGGGCGGCCCGGGAGCCGGTCCGGGCCCCGGCCCGCTGACGGCCGCCGTCAGACGCGGGCGGCCCCGAGCGCGGTGATGGCGCTGTCGAGGCGTCGGGCGTACGCGTCGGTGACGGCACCCTCGCCGTGGCGGACCGCGACCTTCTCGCGCAGCCGGGCGATCCGCTCGCCGAGGTCGCCCGAGCGGGCGCGGACCGCGTCGGTCAGGTTGCGCAGCTCGTTGCGGAAGTCGAGGCCGACGTCGGGCCGGATCCCGCCGTCGTCGAGCCCCGCGCCGATCAGCCCGTCGACCCGGTTGGCCGCCTCGATGAGGTCGTCGCGCCCGGGGGGCGTCGGGGTCGGCCGGGGTGCGACCGGCGCGGCGGACGTCGGCTGCGGGGAGGCCGCCGGGGGCGGTGCGGCGTCGGCCGTCGGCGTGGGGGAGGCCGGCGGATCGGACGGGCCCGTGGTGGGCAGCGACCGGGGCGGGGTCGTCTCCTCCTGGCGGATCGCGGGCACGGCCAGGGCCACCCCCACGAGCAGTACGACCGGCACGATCAGCACCGGCCGCGGCAGGCGGCGTCGCCGGCGCTCCCGGGCGAGGCGGGCGCTGCGCGACTCGGCCCCGCCGTCCGGCTCCGTCCCGCCCGGATCCGCCGCCCCGCGCTCTTCCGCCGTCCCGGCCGGTCCCGCCGGTGGCGGCAGCGTCGGGAGGGTGACCGTCGGCGCGAGCATCGTGGCGGCCTGCGGGTCGGCGGGGAGCAGCTGGTCGCGCAGGACGGTGGCGACCTGGCGGGCGGTGGGGCGATCCAGCGGGTCGCGCTCCAGGCAGCGCAGGCAGGTACGGGCCACCTCCGGCGGCAGGCCCGGCATGTCCGCGAGCGGGGGCGGGCCGTCACCGGCGAGCGCCTCGCTGAGCTGCTCCCAGGTGTCCGCCGGGTACGGCACCCGACCCGTCAGCGCCTCGTAGAGCAGCACGCCGAGGGAGTACACGTCGGTGGCCGGCTGCGCGGGTGCCCCGTCGAGTCGTTCCGGCGCCACGTACGCGGGCGTGCCGAAGGTGCCCCCGTCCTCGTCGTCGTCCGGCGCGCCGATGCGGGTGGCGATGCCGAAGTCGAGCACCTTGACCCCCGCCCGGGTCATCATCACGTTGGCCGGGGTGATGTCCCGGTGCACGATGCCGAGCCGGTGGGCGGCGGCGAGGGCGTCCGCCACCTGGGCGCCGACCTCTACCGCCTCGGCCCACGGCAGCGGCCCCTCGGTGAGCCGGACCTCCAGCTCCTCGCCGGCGAGCAGCTCCATCACCACGAACGAGGTGATCGACCCGTCGGGCGCGACCGTCTCGCCGTAGTCGTGCACCGAGGTGACGTGCGGGTGGACGAGCTGGGCGGCGGCGCGGGCCTCCTCGCGCACCATGTCGCGGAAGCGGGCGTCGGCGGCGAGCGACGGGGCGAGCACCTTCAGCGCCACGACCCGGTCGAGCACCTCGTCGTGCGCCCGCCAGATCACCGACATGCCGCCGGCACCGATCTGGTCGAGGAGCCGGTACCGGCGGGCCAGCAACCGGCCGGGGTGCAGTGCTGGCTTCACGGATAGCACCTGCCTCGCTGTGGGAGCGCTATCAGGTTGCGCGAATGTGTCGGGCCTGTCAACGGTCGGCTACTCGTGGGGGCGGCCCTTCCCGGGCGGCCCCCCGGACCCGACCGCCGGCGCCGCCCGGGCCATCCCGCCGGGCGGCACCGGACGGCCCCTTTTCCGCCCGTGCCAGGATGAAGCCATGTCGCGGGGACCGGTGGCGTTCGTGCTCGGGGGCGGGGGAGTCCTCGGCGCGGTCGAGGTGGGCATGCTGCGGGCGCTGTTCCGGGCCGGCATCCGGCCCGACGTGGTGCTCGGCACCTCGATCGGGGCGGTCAACGGCGCGCTGGTCGCCGCCGAACCGTCCGAGGTGGTCACCGACCGGCTGGTCCGGCTCTGGGCCTCGCCGGAGGCGAGCGAGGTGTACGGCGACTCGGTGGCCCGCCAACTGCGCCGGTTCGCCGCCCGTACCCACCTGCACTCGCCCCGCCCGCTGCGCAAGCTGCTGGAGGCCGAGCTGGGCGCGGAGACCACCTTCGCCGACCTCCAGGTGCCCTTCCGCTGCTGCGCGGCCAACATCGAGCGGGCCGCCGAGCACTGGTTCGACAGCGGGCCGCTGGTGCCGGCCGTGCTCGCCTCCGCCTCGGTGCCGGGGCTGCTGCCGCCCGCCCGCATCGACGACCAGCACTACATCGACGGCGGCATCGTGAACTCCATCCCGATCGGCGAGGCGGTCGCGGTGGGCGCCACGCGGATCTTCGTACTCCAGGTGGGCCGGATCGAACGGGAGCTGAGCCCGCCCCGGCGGCCCTGGGAGATCGCCCAGGTCGCGTTCGAGATCGCCCGGCGGCACCGGTTCGCCCGGGAGATGGCGGCCCTGCCCGACGGGGTGGAGGTGCACGTGCTGCCCACCGGGGGGTTGGAGCCGCGCGACGACACGCCGTGGGCCTACCGGGACATGGCGGCCGTGGGGCGGCGGATCAGCCGCGCCTACACGGCCTCCCGGCGCTACCTGGCGACGCAGTTGGAGCACTGATGCCCCTGCCGCCGCGGTGGGCACGCCGACTGTTCCTGGCCCCCGGCGTGGTGCTGCTCGCCTTCCTGGTGGTGACGACCCTGCCGGTCTGGGCGCTGCTCGCGGCGGCCGTCTCGCCGCTGGTCCCGGGCCGGCTCCGCCCGCTGCGCCTGCTCTGGCTCGGCTGCGTCTACCTGGTCTGGGACGCGGCGGCGCTGCTCGCGCTCTTCCTGCTCTGGGTGGCCTCCGGCTTCGGCTGGCAGGTCCGGTCGCCGGGCTTCCAGCGGGCCCACTACGTGCTCGCCGGCTGGTTCCTGCGGGTGCTCTTCTGGCAGGCCCGCTGGGCACTGCACCTGAACATCGACGTGGTGGGCACCGACCCCGACACGGCGCTGCCCGGCCGGCCCGAGCTGGTGCTCTGCCGGCACGCCGGCCCCGGCGACTCGTTCATCCTGATCCACGCCCTGGTCAACTGGTTCAACCGCGAGCCGCGGATCGTGCTGAAGGACAGCCTCCAGTGGGATCCGGCGGTCGACGTGCTGCTCAACCGGCTGCCCAACCGCTTCCTCGCGCCGGGTCCGGAGGGCCGGGGATCGGTGACCGAGCAGATCGGGCACCTGGCGCAGGGCCTGGACGACGACGACGCCTTCGTGATCTTCCCGGAGGGCGGCAACTTCACCCCCGGCCGCCGGCTGCGGGCCATCGACCGCCTGCGCGGCCTCGGCCTGGAGCGGATGGCGCGGCGCGCGGAACGGCTGCGCCACGTGCTCGCCCCACAGCCGGGCGGGCTGCTCGCGGCCCTGGAGGCGGCCCCCGACGCCGGGGTGATCTTCGTGGCGCACACCGGCCTGGACCGGATGCTCACCGTCGGCGACGTGTGGCGTGAACTGCCCATGGACAAGCGGATCACCATGCGCTTCTGGTCGGTGCCGCCGGAGGAGGTGCCGGTCGGTCGGCAGGAGCGGATCGACTGGCTCTTCGACTGGTGGGCCCGGATCGACGAGTGGATCGCGGCCAATCGGGACGGTGCCGCGTAGGGTGCGCTGGTGGACCAGATCTGCGTGGTGACGACGGTGGTGGACGCCCGCTCGGTCGCCGACGTGATGGCGGCGGCGGCGGTCGCGGGTCGGCTGGCGGCCTGCGCACAGGTGGGCGGCCAGGTGGACAGCACCTACTGGTGGCGTGAGGGGGTGGAGACCAGCACCGAGTGGTCGGTGCAGTTCAAGACCGCGCCCGACCGGGCCGCCGCGTTGGTGGAGCAGATCCGGGCCAGCCACCCGTACGAGGTGCCGGAGATCCTGGTCACCCGGGTGGACAGCGGCGACCCCGGCTACGCCACCTGGGTGCACGAGCACACCCGGCCCTGAGTATCCGCACTCTTCTCAGGTGATCTCCCGGCCACCATGATGACCGGGTGCAGAACACCGGCTATCCCTGCCCCGCCTGCGGCGCGTCGGCCGATCTCGGCTCGGGCTGCTCCGGTTGCGGCCGGCCGCCGTACCCGGCCGCCGCCGAGGTGGTCCGGCTCGACCGGGAGATCGTCGCGCTCGGCGGCGAGGTCGAGCGGGCCCGCGCGGCGTACCAGGGGCTCGTCGACCGGCTGGGCGCGACCCGGCAGCGCCGGGCGGCACTGGCCGCCGCGATCCGCGCGGAGTTCCCCGTGCCGCGCCCGGCGGCTCCCGCGCCGGTACGCCCCGCGCCCGCCGCAGCTCCCGCGCCGGTACGCCCCGCGCCGGGGGTGACCCCGCCGGGCACCACCCCGGTGCCGGCCTGGCCCGGCCGGGGGCCGGTCGCCCCGGTGCCCGTCGGCGTCGGCGGGGCGGAGACCTCCACCCGTACGGTGCAGAGCCTGCTCTTCGTCCTCGGTGGGCTGCTGCTGGGCACCGCCGCGGTGGTCTTCACGGCGGTCGCCTGGGCGGCGGTCGGGGTCGCCGGCCGGGCCCTGATCCTGTTCGCGTTCACCGCGCTCGCCCTGGCCGTGCCCCTGGTGGCGGTACGGCGCGGGCTGCGCGGCACCGCGGAGACCTTCGCGGCCGTCGGCCTGCTGCTGGTGCTCCTCGACGGGTACGCCGCCTGGTCGGTGGACCTGGTCGGCGTGGCGGACTGGCCCGGCACCCGGTACGCCGCGCTGGTCGGGGGGGCCAGCGCGGCGGTCGCGGCCGGGTACGCCCGGCTGAGCGGGCTGACCGTGCCGTGGTTCGCGGCCCTGCTGACCGCGCAGCCGGTGCTGCCCCTGCTCGCCGCCGACGCCCGGCCGGACGCCGCCGGCTGGTCGATGGTCTTCCTGGGGGTGGCGCTGCTCGACCTGGCGGTGCTGGTTGCGCTGCGCCGCCGGGGCGGCCCGGCGACCGCCGCCGTGCCGATCGGCCCGGCGGGCGGTGCCACGAGCGCGGGTGGCCCGGCGACCGGCGCCGCGACGGCGGCCGGTGCGGTGGGCGGCACTCCGGCTGCCGCCGGCGTGCCGGCCCGTCCGGCGGGCGAGCGGCCGGCGGTCCTCGCCGGGCGCGTCCTCGCCTGGGTGGGGCACGCCGGCGCGCTGCTCGTGGCCGCCTGCTGCGCGCTCGTGCCGTTGACCGTCGGCAGGGCCGCCGGCGTCCCGCTGCTGGCCGGGGCGCCCCTGCTGCTGGTGGCGCTGACGCTGCTCGGCACCGCGCTACTCACCGGCGGGGCGGTGTTCCGCTCCGTGGCCGCCGCGCTGCTGGTGCCGGTGCTGGCCGGCGCGGTGGTCCGCCCGCTCGCGGAGCTTGGCCTGTCGCCGCTGCTCACGGCGCTGGTCGTGGTGGCCCTGGCCGGCGCGGTGCGGCTGCTGCCCGCCGGGTGGCGGACCGGCCCCCGCGCCGGCGCGCTGCTGGTGGCCGGCGTGACGGCCCAGCTCGCCGTGCTGCTGGCCGTCGCGCTCGCCAGCGCCACCGCGGGCCGGTCGCTGCCGCCGTGGCAGGGGGCCGACGCCGGGCCCGACCTCGGCCGGGGATGGCAGCTTCCGGTGGTGATCGCGCTGGCCGTGGCCGCCCTGGCGCTGCTGCTGCCGAGGCCCGCCCGGCCGGCGCTGGCCGCGATCGGCGGGGCGGCCGTCGTGCTGGCGGTGCCCGCCGGCTGGCCGTCGCCCTGGCCCGCCGTGGTGGCCCTGGACCTGGTGGCGGCGGTGGGCCTGCTCGCCGTCGCGGTGGGCCGTCCGGGCGTCCGGTCCTGGACGGTCCTGGCGGCGGGGGGCGCCGGGACCGTCCTGCTCGGGCACGCACTGGTCGTGGGGTTCGCCGCGCCCGTGGGGGCGGGGGCGGCGCTCGCGGTGGTGCTGGTCGCGGGGACAGCCGTGGCGGCGGCCGGCCGGCGCGGCACGCCCGCGCAGCGCCGGATGGCCGGCACGGCGCTGGCCGTCGTGCCGCTCGCGGTGCCGGCCGGCGCGGTCGTCGCCCTGCTCGCCGCCGGTGCGCCGGCCTGGTGGCAGGCGCGGGCGGCGCTGGCCGCCGTCGCGCTGCTGCCCGCCGGGCTGTTCGCGGTCCGCCGGCACTGGCCCGACCTGGGGGCGTACGCCTGCGTCGGGGTCGCCGTGGCCCTCCCGGCGGTCGGGTTGGCGGCGGTGGTCGTACCGGCCGACGAACCGGTGACGCTCTACGCCGCCGTGGCGGTGCTGCTGGCGACGCTGGGCGGTGCGGCGCGCGCCGACGTCGCCCTGCGGGTGGCCGGCGTCGGGCTGCTCGTGGTCTCGGTCGTCACCGCGGTCCCCGTGACGTTGACGGCGCTCGTCGCCCCGTACGGCGACGTGCCGCCCTGGTCCGGTGCGCCCACGGTCCGGGCCGATACGGACGCGCTCCCGGTGGGTCTGGCGCTGACCGCCCTGGCGGTGGCCGGGGTGCTCGCCGGCCGGTTCGTCCGACCCGGTGCCGCCGCCCCGCTCGTCCGGCCCGGTGCCGCCCAGGAGGCGGTCCCGTCGGCGGGCGCCGCCTGGTGGCGGGCCGGGCTGGTCGCGGTGCCGTTCGCCGCGGCGGCGCTGCCCGTGCTGCAGATGGCCGCCGGCGTGCCCTGGCCGGTGCTGCCGGTCGTCACGCTGCTCGGCGGGGTAGCCCTGGTCCTGGCCGCCGCGCTGGCCGCGCCGCGCCCGCTGCTCGCCCCGGTCGGGGTGCCGGTGGGGCTGGTGCTGGCGGCGTCCGGGCTGCTCGGGCTGCTGGCCACCCGGGCGGGCACGATCGCCGGCCTCGGCGTGCTCGTGGTCGCGGCGACGGTGGTCGGCGTCGCCGCCCGCCGCGACGACGCCCGGCTGTCCGGGGCCCTGGTCGCGGTGGCCGCCGCGACGGGCCTGGCGGTCGTCGCGCCGCTGGCCGGCGGGCTGCCCGTACGGACGGCCGCCTTCAGCGTGCTCGCCGTCGCGGTGCTCACGCTGGCCGCCGCAGCTGCCGTACCGGCCCACCGGGGGCGTTCCGTGGCGGTGGCGCTGGACGCGGCGGCCCAGGCGGTGGCGCTGGACGCGGCGGCCCAGGCGGTGGCGCTGGTCGCGCTGCTGCTCGCGGTGGGCTCGCTGCGCCACGCCGCGGCGGTGTGCGTGCTGTGGGGCGCCGCCGTCGCGCTGCGGGTGCTGCGCCGGGGCGAGTCGTCGGGCCGACGGTGGGTCTTCGCGGGCATCGCCGGCGGCAGCGAGCTGCTCGGCGGCTGGCTGCTGCTGGCCGCCGGGGACGTGGCGCTGCTGGAGGCCTACACGGTGCCGGCGGCGGCGCTGGCCCTCGCGGCGGGCGTGGTGGCGCTGCGTACCCGGCCCGGGCTGACGAGTTGGCTGGCGCTGGGCCCGGGGCTGGCGGCCGCGCTGCTGCCGAGCCTGGTGTCGGTGCTGGTGGCCCCGGACCCCCAGCCGTGGCGGCGGCTGCTGCTGGGCGTCGCCGCGCTCGGCGCGGTGCTGGCCGGGGCGACCCGCCGCTGGCAGGCGCCGGTGCTGCTGGGCGGCGTGACCCTGGCGCTGCTCGCGCTGCACGAGCTGGTCCGTGGCTGGGACCTGCTGCCCCGGTGGATCTTCCTGGCCGTCGGCGGGCTCACGCTGATCGGGCTCGCCACCACCTACGAGCGGCGCCGCCGCGACCTGGCCCGGCTCCGGGCCGCCCTCGGCCGGATGGGCTGACCGGCACGCTCAGGGGTCGGGGGTAGGGCGAGCCCTACCTCCAACCCGGGGGTGGGCAGGGTTACTCAGCGCAACCGTTCGCCGGAGACTGGGGGTAGGGCGCGCCGACCGGCGCGAGCCGGGATCGAGGACGGGAGCCGCGATGGTGCTCGGAGCGGTGGCGGAACCGCCGGTACGGCGGGGCAGTGACTACGCGCAGTTGTCCCGGCGGATCAGCGGGGCAGGGCTGCTGGAGCGGCGTCCGGGGCGGTACGTGACCCGCATCGCCCTCACGCTGGGCGTCTTCGCGGCGGGCTGGGCGGCGGTCGGTCTGGTCGGCGACTCGTGGGCGCAGCTGCTGGTGGCCGTCTTCCTGGCCGTCGCCACCACCCAGGTCGCGTTCCTCGGCCACGACGCCGGCCACCGGCAGATGTTCCGGCGGCGGGGGCCGAGCGAGGCCATCGGCCTGCTCACCGGCAACCTGGCGGTCGGGCTCAGCTACGGCTGGTGGGTCGACAAGCACAATCGGCACCACGCCAACCCCAACCACGAGGACGAGGATCCCGACGTCGGGGCCGGCGCGCTGGTCTGGACGTACGAGCAGGCCGCCGCGACCCGCGGCTTCGGCCGCCGGCTGGCCCGCCGGCAGGCGTGGCTGTTCTTCCCGTTGCTGCTGCTGGAGGGGCTCGCCCTGCACGTGGCGAGCGTGCAGGCGATCGTGGGGCGCGACTCCGACGGCCGGTTCCGCACCCCGATGCGGCACCGCCGGGTGGAGGCGCTGCTGCTGGTCCTGCACGCCGTGGGCTACCTCGGTGCGCTGCTGCTGGTGATGTCGCCGCTGAAGGCGCTGCTCTTCGTCGCCGTCCACCAGGGGCTGTGGGGGCTCTACATGGGCTGCTCGTTCGCCCCGAACCACAAGGGCATGCCGATGCCCACCGCCGACGACGACCTCGACTTCCTGCGCAAGCAGGTGCTCACCGCCCGCAACGTGCGGGGCGGCCGGCTCGTGGACGTCGCACTGGGCGGGCTCAACTACCAGATCGAGCACCACCTGTTCCCCAACATGCCCCGGGCCAACCTGCGCCGGGCCCGGCCGATCGTCCGCGCCTACTGCGCCGAGCGGGGCATCCCGTACGCCGAGACGGGGCTCGTCGAGTCGTACCGTCAGGCGCTCGCGCACCTGAACGAGGTGGGCCGGCCGCTGCGCGGCTGACGAGGTGCGGTTGACGACGCGCGGTTGACGACGCGCGAACGGGGGCGGCGCCGACCGGCGCCGCCCCCGTTCGGTTGCGGTCGGCTCAGGAGCCCATGGACTCGATCAGCTCCTGCGGCGCCTCCTGCGTGTCGCTCGCGGCGGGCTTCTTCACCGAGACCGGGGCGCCGAAGTCCGAGTACGTGGTGATCATGGTGCCCAGCGACTCGTGCAGCACCTGGGTGTCGATGGCGAACTCGACGAGCCGGCCCTGGTCGTCGACCCTGGCGGTGAACGGTACGGCCTTGGCCTTGTCACCGAGGGCCTGGATGGCCTTGTCGTCGGGCTTGGTGCGGGTGTAGTCGAGGATGCCGGAGTAGCTGCCCGGGGCGGTCTTCTCGACGTCCACCACGCTCTGGACCATCTGCTTCGCGCCGCCCGGGTCGCCGTCGGGCATCAGGTTGAGCTGGCCGCTCTTGCCGAGTTTGGTGGCGTCCATGTGCATCCACTTCTTCGGCATCCCCTGCATGCCGGTGACCTTCAGGTAGACGTCGTTGCCGAGCATCAGGATCCGGAAGGTGCCCTCCGCGCCCATCTTCAGCGTCATGTCGCCGGTCTTGGTGGCCGGGTCCATCACGCCGCTGCCGTTGATGACCGGCGAGGTGAGCTTCATCTTGACGCTCTGCTGGTTGAGCTTCTGCGCGGCGGCGCCCAGTTCGGCGCGGGCGTCGGCGGGGGCGCTGCTGGCCGGCGCCGCGCCGGTGGTGGCGCCGCCGTCGCCGGCCGGAGCGTCCGCGTCCGTCCCCGTGCCGCACCCGGTCAGACCGAGGGCGAGCGCGGCGACGAGCGCGACCCCCGTGGTCGCCAGCCGTCGAGTGTTCATCGTGGAATCTCCTCACGCAGGGTGGGCCGGGGCCACGCCGTCGCGACCCCGACCGGGCCGCCGGTCAGCCTAACCCCGCGGTCGCACAGCCGCCCATCTATGCCACGGCGGCCACCGGAGCGCCGCGCTGCCGGGTCGGCCACACCTCGCGCCGCTGGTCGGCGTCGTCGCGGCCGGCCCCGGTAGGGTCTCCCCATGGCAGACGTGCTCACCGCCGAGGCGGTGCGAGACGAGCTGGGTGGCCTGGCGGGCTGGTCGGGAGACCCCGGGGGGATCACCCGCACCGTGGAGCTGGCCGACTTCCCGGAGGCCATCGCGGTGGTCGACCGGGTCGCCGTGGCGGCGGAGGAGATGGACCACCACCCCGACATCGACATCCGCTGGCGCACCCTGACCTTCCGCTGCGTCACGCACTCGGTGGGCGGGGTCACCCGGCGTGACCTGGAACTGGCTCGGCGGATCGACGACATCGTGGGGAGCGCCGGATGAGATTCGAGATCAGCAAGGTGCTGGACGCCATCGAGGGCCGGGTCAGCACCGACCCGTCGCTGGCGCGGGCGGTCGTCGACCTGGCGGAGGTGATCCGCTACCAGGACCTCGACGGCGGCCGGCCGGCCAGCCTGCTCCGCCTCGGCATGGTGATCGACGCCCTCGCCCGTGAGATGGAGGAGGACAACGTCCCGGTCTACGCGGTGGTCCACCGGGCCCTGCTCTCGGACGCCGACCTCACCTCCAACGAGCGCATGGTGGTCCGCCGGTGGGCCGACGACGGGCTGGTCGAGGTGCTCGACAACCCGGGCGACCGGATGCTGGAGGTGGCGGACCTGCTCGGGCTGCCGGTGCTGACCCGGGCACGGGCCGACGGCCTGCGCGGGCGCTACCCGTGGCTCGTCGAGCAGGCCGGCCGGGTGCTCGCCCCGGTGCCCGGCGCCGGCGGGCCGGCCTTCGTCGCCCACGTCGGCGGCGGGCACACGCCGGTCGCCGGTGACCGGTCGCCGGCCGGCGCGAAGCTGCTCTCCCGGCAGTGGCGCTGCGCCGAGCCCGGCTGCGCGCTCTTCGGCGGTGGCGGGGGCGGCGGGGCCTTCGCCGACCTGGCGCGGGTGGTGGAGCGCAGCCCCGCCGGGCAGCCGCCGCCCACGCTGCGCGGTGGCGTGCCCACCTGCCCCCGGCACGGCACCCGGCTCGGCGACGCCGGTCCGCGACCGCGCAGCGCCGTACTCGCCGTGCGGGTGGGTGGGCTGATCCGCCGCCGCTTCGTGCTCACCGAGGACCAGCCGGCCGTCGTGGGCCGGGCGCCCGACCAGGCCGGCGGGATCGTTCTCGGGCAGTGGCTCAACGACGAGGCGCGGCGCTGGATCAGCCGCAGCCACGTCCGGTTCGAACTGCGGGTCGGCGAGGTGATCGTGACCGACGTCAGCACAAACGGTTCGGGCATCCGTCCGGGCGGGTCGATGGCGGAGGCCGACCGCGTCCCGTTGGCGCCGCAGCAGTCCCGGGTGCTGGCCGAGGGCGACATGGTGGAGCTCTACCCCGGGGTGCAGATCGGCCGGCCCGACGAGCTTCCCACCGGCGCCCCCTACACGCCGACGTCGGTCATGGCCGAGGCACCCACGATGGCGATGCGCCTGCCCCGCTGATCCGCGGGGGAGACGACGGCGGGCGCCGGGACCGTGGTCCCGACGCCCGCCCTTGTCGTACGGGGCTCAGCCGGCCAGCACGGCGGCGAGCTGGGCGACCGCGTGGTCGATCTCCTCCTCGGTGATCACCAGCGGCGGGGCGAGCCGGATGGTGGAGCCGTGGGTGTCCTTGGCGAGCACCCCGCGCTCGGCGAGCCGCTCGCACGCCTCCCGGCCGCTCATCAGCGCCGGGTCGATGTCGAGGCCGGCCCACAGGCCCCGGCCCCGCACCGCGAGCAGGCCCCGGCCGACCAGCGACCGCAGACCGGCGTGCAGCCGGGCGCCCAGCTCGGTCGAGCGGCGCTGGAACTCGCCGGTCGCCAGCAGCCGGACGACCTCGGTCGCGACGGCGCAGGCCAGCGGGTTGCCGCCGAACGTGGAGCCGTGCTGGCCCGGCCGGAGTACGCCGAGCACGTCGGTGTTCGCGGCCACCGCGGAGACCGGCACGATGCCGCCGCCGAGCGCCTTGCCCAGCAGGTACATGTCGGGCGTGACGCCCTCGTGGTCGCAGGCGAAGGTGTCCCCGGTCCGGCCGAGGCCGGACTGGATCTCGTCGGCGATGAAGAGCACGTTCCGCTCGGTGCAGACCCGGCGTACGCCCGGCAGGTAGCCCTCCGGCGGCACCACGACGCCCTGCTCGCCCTGGATGGGCTCGAGCAGCACGGCGACGGTGTTCTCGTCGATGGCGGCGCTCAGCGCGGCCAGGTCGCCGTAGGGGACGACCGTGAAGCCCGGGGTGTACGGCCCGAAGTCGGCCCGGGCGTCCTCGTCCGTGGAGAAGCTGACGATGGTGGTCGTCCGGCCGTGGAAGTTCCCCTCGGCCACCACGATGTTGGCCATTCCCGGGGCGACGCCCTTGACCTGGTAGCCCCACTTGCGGGCGACCTTGATGCCGGTCTCCACGGCCTCGGCGCCGGTGTTCATCGGCAGCACCAGGTCCTTGCCGCACAGCTCGGCCAGCTCCCGACAGAAGTCGGCGAACTGGTCGTGGACGAACGCCCGGCTGGTGAGGGTCAGCCGGTCGAGCTGGGCGTGCGCGGCGGCGATCAGCGTCGGGTGCCGGTGACCGAAGTTCAGCGCCGAGTAGCCGGCCAGGCAGTCGAGGTAGCGGCGGCCGTCCACGTCGGTCAGCCAGGAGCCCTCGGCGGAGGAGATGACCACCGGCAGCGGGTGGTAGTTGTGCGCGGTCCACCGCTCCGCGTCGCGGATCGCCTCCGGCGTCCGCAGCATGTCGTCGATCACTGGCTCGCCTTTCCCTGACGGAGTCGCAACGTGCAGCACTTCGGTCCGCCGCCGGCCTTGCGCAGCTCGGAGAGGTCGACACCGATCGTCTCGTAGCCCCGGTCGCGCAGCTTCGCGGCCAGGCCGGTGGCCTGCGCCGGCAGCACCACGTGCCGACCGTCGCTGACCGCGTTCAACCCGAAGACCTCGGCGTCGGCCAGGGTGGCGTGCACCGCGTCGGGGAAGAGCCGGCGCAGCACCGCCTGGCTGCCGGGCGAGAACGCCTCCGGCAGGTACGCCACCGTCCGCTCGTCGAGCACGGTGAGCGCGGTGTCCAGGTGGTAGAAGCGGGGGTCGACCAGCTGCATGGTCACCACCGGGTAGCCGAAGACCTCCTGGAGCTGCGCGTGCGAGGCGTGCGCGGTGCGGAAGCCGGTGCCGGCCAGCAGGACGTCGCCGGCCAGCAGGATGTCGCCCTCGCCCTCGTTGACGTGCTTCGGGTCGTACATCTCGAAGCCGGCGGCCTCGAACCAGGCGCGGTAGGCGGGGGCTTCGTCGGCGCGCTGCGGGTCGCGGAACTGCACGGCCATCGCCTTGCCGTCGATCACGGTGCCGCCGTTGGCGGCGAAGACCATGTCGGGCAGGCCGGGCACCGGAGCGATCTCCTCGACGGTGTGGCCCAGGTCCCGGTACGTCTGCCGCAGCTGCTCCCACTGCCGCACGGCGAGGTCGGCGTCGACCGGCGCGGTCGGGTCCATCCACGGGTTGATGGCGTAGTCGACGGCGAAGTACGTCGGCCGGCACATCAGGAAGCGCTGGCTGGTGGCGTCCATCGTCATTGTCCTGCTCCCAGTGTCGGGCGCGCCCGGCCACCTTCGGCCCACGGGCTGGCGCCGTTGCTCAACGCTATGCGGCCGGGGGTGGCGGAATCCACCGGAGATACTTGCGTCGAACGGTTGATCGTTGCGTATTGGAGCCGGGTACAGGTGATCCGTTGCGTATCGACGCCCGTACGGCGGCGATGCGCTGCATCAACCCTGCTCCACCCCGAGGTGGACCTGCCGGTGCCGGGGCGTCTCGGTCTCGTCCAGCAGCGCGATGGCGAAGTCGGCGTACGTGATGCGGCTCGCCGCGTCGGCCGTCGCCCGCCGGTAGCGGCCGATGCCGGTGCCGCCGTGGTCGAAGTCACCGGCCGGGCTGAGCACCAGCCAGTCGAGTGCCGGCCCGGCGTGGCGCAGCGTCTCCACCCCGGCCGCGTGCCCCAGGTAGAAGGAGCGGTACTCCTGGGGGTAACCCGCCGTGTCCATGAGCAGTTCGCCACCCGCCGTCGGCAGCACCGAGGCCAGCCCGACGACCAGCAGCCGGCGGGTCCCGCTCGCCGCCATCCCGGCGGTCAGCGCCCGGGCGGCGGTGGGGAAGAAGACGTCCGGCGGCGCGGTCAGGTCGGCGGCGGCATGGATGGCGGCGTCGTGCCCGACGGCCAGTGCCCCGACGCGGCCGGCGTCGGTGACGTCGCCGGCCGCGACCCGCACGGTTTCGGTCGCGGCCAGATCGCGGTGCCGGTCCGGGTCCCGTACGACCGCGGTGACCTGGTGACCCCGGGCCTGCGCCTCCCGCACCGCTGCCCGACCGGCTCGCCCACCGGCTCCGAAGACAATGATCCTGCCCATCGTCGTACCCCTCACGCTCGTGGCTGCGGCCGGTCGCCGGAACCACGTCGGGACGCTAGTCGGCACGGTGGTTACCAATCGGATACCAACTACTGTGGCGGGCATGGTCACGCCGCTCGATCCGGAGATGTTCGACCCGGTCTGCCCGTCGGACCTGTCCCCGATCCGGTTCCGCGACAAGTGGGCGGGCATGATCATTCGTTGCCTGGAGGCCGGGCCCCGCCGCTTCTCGGAGCTCCGTGTCCCGCTGCGCGGCATCACCGCGAAAGTGCTCACCCGGTCGCTGCGGACCTTGGAGGAGGACGGCCTGGTCGGCCGGACCGTCCACGCCGGTCCGGTGCGGCGGGTCGAGTACGGGCTGACCCCGCTCGGGCGCAGTCTGCTCGGACCGATGGACGTGGCCTGCGAGTGGACCCGCCACCACTGGGACGACCTGCTCGACGCGCGGGAGGGCGTTGCCTCCGGCACCTCGGAACGCTGACCGTCCCCGGCCGCCGAGGCGACGACCGGCCACCGTCGTCTGACCGACGGCCGCCGTCGCCCCGAGCGGGGGAAAACACTTCGGGGGCGGCGAACCGCCGCCCCCGAAAAGGGTTGCCCGGCTGGTGAACCACCAGGCTGGTCGGGCGTCGCCGGTGCATCACCGGCGCTGCCGGCGCATCGCCGGCGAGCCGGACAGTGCCCGCTAGAAGCGATCCACAAACTGTGAGTCGAGCCACTCGCGGAACCGCTGCACCCAGTCGCCGTCGGCGGTCGGCCAGTCGAACTGGCCGGTCATCGCCACAATGCCGAGCACCACCGCGCCGAGGCCCAGCGCGATGCCGAGCAGCGCGTCGGTCTTGCCGGCGATGTGCCGGCGGCGGGTGGCCATCAGGCCGAACACCGCGAGGACCGCGCCGACGGCGCCGAGCGCGATGCCGTATCCGGCGAGGGCGCCGGTGAGCACGAAGAGCGCCCCCGCCACGCCGACGATCAACCCCAGCGTGGCGAGCAGGCTGGCCCGGGGCTTCGGACCGGGGACCACCGGTCGCTCCGGCTCGCGGTCGGCGACGCCGTCACCGTCGCGGTCGACGGGCCGCTCCCCGGTGCGGTCCGCGTCGAGCGGGCGCTCCCCGGTGCGGTCCCGGTCCGTCCGGGCGGCCAGCGCCGTCGCGCTGCGGTCCAGGTCGGTCGTCCGGCCGTCGAGGGTCCGTTCGAGGGTCGGGTCGGGGTCGGTGGTCCGGGGGGCGTGCCGGGGACCGTCGTCGGCGGGTCGGGCCGTGGCGGCCCGGGCGACCGCCGCCCGCTCGGCCGCCCGCCGCTCGGCGTCACCGTCGCGCCCGTGGGCGCCCGGCGCCGTGCCGCTGCGGTAGGTCGTCTGCTCGCTGTTCCGCTCCGCCACCACCGGGTCGGCGACCCGGCCGGGGTCGTCGGTCCGGTCCCGGCCGGTGGCCTCCGTCCGGTCCCGCGCGCTCCCGTCGACCCGCGGGCCCTCCTCGCTCCGGTCCCGGCCGCCGATGTCGTCGTCCGTCGGCGTCGGCTCGGTCCGACGCGACAGGGAAGGAATCTTCACCGCAACACACCTCCTGAGGCAGACGCGGCCGGACGGAAGTGGTGCGGTCCGCCGCGTGGTAACACGCTCAGCGGTACCCGCCCGCTCTGATCGGTACACCCGTCGACGGCCTGGCCGGGGCTTGTTTGCCGCCGGGTGAACATCGGTCGTCGACTTGCCGTTCGGCCCGGGGAAGGCGTTCGACCGGCCATAGGATCTCCGCGGCCGGCCGGCCACGTCGGCCGCGGGAGGGTGACGATGGAGATTCGAGCCGGAGCCAGGGGCCGGGTGGTCATGCTGGTCGACAACGCGGTCCAGGGCGACTCCCGGGTGCAGAAGTCGGCCCGGTCGGCCGCCGAAGCCGGCTGGGACGTGACCCTGCTGGGCCGCTCGCCCGACGGCGAGCCGCACCGGTGGCACATCGGCGACGCCCTGGTGCGGTTGCTGCCGATGGGCCGTCCCGGCGCGCCGGTGCCCCGCACACCGCGCCGGAACGCGGCGGCGCTGCTCGGGCGCCTCGGCCTGCGGACGCCCGTCGAGCGGGCGTACACCCGGCTGTGCCTGCGGATGTACGGCGACCGCGCCTGGCGCCGGTTGCAGCCGGCACTGTGGAGCTACGAGCACGCCTACGGCCCGGTGCTCGACGAGCTGGCGCCCGACCTGATCCACGCCAACGACTTCCGGATGCTCGGCGTGGGCGCGCGGGGGCTGCTGCGGGCCCGGGCCGCCGGCCGCCGGGCCGTCCTGGTGTGGGACGCCCACGAGTTCCTGCCGGGCATCAAGCCCTGGAGCGACAACGTGCGGTGGCTGCCCGCCCAGTTGGCGCACGAACGGGAGTACGCCCGTCACGCCGACGCGGTGGTGACCGTCTCGCCGGAGCTGGCCCGCCTGCTGCAACGCGAGCACGACCTGCCCGAACTGCCCACCGTGGTGCTGAACGCGCCCGACCGCCGCGAGACCGACCAGCCGGTACGGGCCACGCAGACCCTCCGCGCGGGGTTCGGCCTCGGGCCGGGCGACCCGCTGCTGGTCTACAGCGGCGCCGCGGCGCCGCAACGCGGCCTGGACGTCCTGGTCGAGGCGCTGCCGCTGCTGCCCGGCGTGCACGTCGCGCTGGTGGTCAACCATCCCGACGGCGAGTACGTCCGGTCGCTGACGGCACGGGCGGCCGACCTCGGCGTCGGTGGGCGCCTGCACGTGCGGGGGTACGTGCCGCACGACGAGGTGGTGCCGCTGCTCGCCGGGGCCGACCTCGGGGTGATCCCGATCCAGCACTGGCCCAACCACGAGATCGCGCTGATCACCAAGTTCTTCGAGTACTCGCACGCCCGACTGCCCATCGTGGTCAGCGACGTGCGCACCATGGCGGGCACCGTCCGGGCGACCGGGCAGGGCGAGGTGTTCCGGGCCGGGGACGCCGGGGACCTCGCCCGCGCCGTCCGTGCCGTCCTCGCCGACCCCGACCGGTACCGGGCGGCGTACGACGACCCGGCCCTGCTGGCCGGGTGGACGTGGGAGCGGCAGGCCGTGGAACTCGACCGGGTCTACGCCCGGCTGGTGCCGGCGGCCGTCGCCGGCGGGGCGGACGCGTACGGCCGTGTCGGCTGACCCGGTGGCCGTCGACCCGGGGCACCGGGACGGCTCCCCGCCGCCCGACGTGACGGTGATCCTGCCCGTGTACGACACGATGCCGTACCTCACCGGGTGCCTGGATTCGCTGCTCGGGCAGAGCATCGGTCCGGACCGGATGCGGATCGTGGCGGTGGACGACGGCTCGACCGACGGCAGCGGCCGGCAGCTCGACCGCTACGCCCGCCGGTATCCGGGCACCGTGACCGTCGTGCACCAGCCCAACTCCGGCGGCCCGGCGGCGCCCTGCAACCGGGCCCTCGACCTGGCCACCGGCCGGTACATCTTCTTCGTCGGCGCGGACGACCGCCTCGGCCCCGAGGCGCTGGAGCGGCTGGTGGCCGCCGCCGACCGGTACGGCTCCGACGTCGTCCTCGGCCGGGTGGTGGGGGTGAACAGCCGCCACGTCCACCAGGAGGTCTTCGCCCGCACGGCGGTGGACGTCGGGCTGGCCGACTCGGCCCTGCCGCTGTCGCTGGCCAACACCAAGCTGTTCCGGCGGGAACTCGTCGAGCGGCACCGGCTGCGTTACCCGGAGGACATGCCGATCGGCAGCGACCAGCCGTTCACCCTGGAGGCGTGCCACCGGGCGGCCCGGGTCACGGTCCTCGCCGACTACGACTACTACTACGCGGTGCGGCGGCTGAACGCCCGCAACATCACCTACCTGAGCCGGGCGGAGGAGCGGCTCGACTGCGCGCGGCGGCTCGTGGAGTTCGCCGTCGGCCTGATCCCGCCGGGCGACGAGCGGGACGCGGTGCTGCGGCGCTACTTCCGCTTCGAGGTGGCGGCCCTGCTCGACGACGACTTCCTGCGGCTGGACGCGCCGACCCGACGGCTGCTGCACGCCGGCGTACGGGAACTGGCCGGGCGGCACCTCACCGCCGCCGTACGGGACCGGCTGCCGGTGGAGACCCGGCTGCGGATCGGGGTCGCCGAGCACGGCACGCCCGACGACCTGGTCGACGTGATCCGGCAGGACGCGGAGCGCGGCGTGCCGCCGACGGTCGTCGAGGGCGCCCGGCGGTACGCGGCGTACCCGGGCTTCCGGGCGTCGCACGGCCGGCTGCCCGACGACGTCTTCGACGTCACCGCCGCCGTGGACTGGCTGGCCCGCTTCGAGGTCACCGGCATCGGCTGGGACCACGACGCCGACGCCGGACCGGCTCTCGTCCTGGACCTGCGTACGCCCCTGCCCGACCTGGGCCGGCTCTGCCCGGGGCCGCCGCGACTCACCGCCGGCGAGCTGGTCGGCGACGTACGTCCCGCCACGGCCGCCAGCGGCACCACGCTGCGGGCCCGGCTGAGTGTGACCGAGGTGCTGCGCGCCAGCGCGGTCACCGGGCAGCGCCGTGCCGTACACCTGACGCTGCCCGCGCCCGACGGCCGGCCCGGGAGCGCGCCGCTGCGCGCGCCCCGCCGGGTCCGGTTCCCCCGACCGGTGGTCCGGCGGCGGGGACGACGCTGGTACGCGGTGTCGCCGGTGACCGACGGCAGCGGCCGGTTGATGATCTCCGTGGTGCCACTGACCCCCCGGCGGGTGCTCGCCCGGCTGACCGCCCGCCGCCCCGCCTGACGCCCCGCGCGCCGGTCGGGTGGCGGCGGCCCCGGTCCCTCCCAGCGGCCCGGATCCGGCCTCCGATGTGCCGGCTCCGGGGTCGGCCGGGGCTACCGCAGGGCGAGCGGGGCCACGGCCAGGTGCCGGCGGTCGTCGAGCGCCCGCCACTCCAGGGCGTGCCGGATGCCGTCCTCGACACCGAAGCGCGGCGACCAACCCAGCAGGTCCTGGTAGCGGCGGCTGCGGTTGTAGACCCCCGGCACGTCGCCGGGCCGGCGGGGAGCCTCCCGGTACGGCAGGGGCCGCCCGGTCACCGCGGCGAACGCGGCCAGCAGTTCCCGCACCGTGGTGCCGACCCCGGTGCCGATGTTGAGCGCGGTGTACCCGTGCGGGCCGGCGGCCGCCACCTCGTCGAAGCGGGCCAGCGCCGCCACGTGGGCCTGGGCGAGATCCCACACGTGGACGTAGTCCCGGACGGCGCTGCCGTCGCGGGTGGGCCAGTCCGTGCCGGTGACGCGGAACTCCGTGCCGGTGCTGGCCGCCTCGATCATGCGACCCAGGGCGTGCGTCGGGTGGCGCAGTTGCAGCCCGGTGCGCAGCAGGGGATCGGCGCCGATCGGGTTGAAGTAGCGCAGCGCCACCGCCCGCAGCTCACCGGCCCGCGCGCAGTCGGCGAGCACCGCCTCGACCATCGCCTTCGTGCGGGCGTACGGGCTGATCGGGTCGACGGGGGAGGATTCGTCGACCGCGAAGTCCGCACCCGGCCGGTAGACGGCGGCGGTGGAGCTGAACAGCACCCGACGGCACCCGTTGCGGACCAGGTGGCGGACCAGCTCGACGGATTTCGCGAGGTTCTCCCGGTAGTAGCGCAGCGGATCGCGGGTCGACTCGGGCACCACGATCACCCCGGCGCAGTGCACGGTGGCCCGGATCTCGGGGTGCTCGGCGAAGATCCGGTCGACCAGGTCCCCGTCGGCGACGTCCCCCCGGTAGAAGGGGCGGCCGGCCGCGAAGGAGGCCCGGCCGGTCGACAGGTCGTCGAGGATCACCGGCGTGATGCCCCGGTCCAGCAGCGCGGAACCGACGGTGCTGCCGATGAAGCCGGCGCCGCCGGTGATCAGGTACTTCACGTTCGTCACCGTTGCGTCCCGGCACGCGTCCGCAGCCGGCCCGCCGCCCGGTGCGCGGCCCGCAGGACCGCCCAGACGAGATACGCGTCGTGGCGCACCATCCGGTGCTTGAGCCCGGCGATCCCGCCCGGCCGGGGGTAGCCGGCGGGAGGCAGCCACCGCCGGTAGTCCGCCGCCATCCGGCGGAAGAACGCGCGGCGGGTCTCCGGCGGCAGCCGGAAGTCGTTGCCGACGATGACCAGGTAGTGGTCGAGCATGACGCGGAACAGGTCGGGCCCGAACCGGTCCGGGGCGTCGCCGCCGGCGGTCGCCAGCCAGCCGAACACGGAGGCGTACTGGTCGAAGACCTCGAAGTGCCGTGTGCTCAGGGTGGCGGTGATCCGGTCCCGGGGGCGCTGCCGGTAGTGGTAGCAGTCCCGCTCCAGCACGTCGATGCTGCCGGCGGCGATCAGCAGGGGATGGCTGTAGGCGCAGTCCTCGTACCAGCCGGGCCGGAAGGAGAGCCCCGACTCGGCCAGGAACGCGCGGCGGACGAGCTTGGTGCACGCGGACTGGGCGAGCATGAGCAGCTCGGGCCGGTCGGCGAGCCGCAGCGGCAGGTACCGCCCCCCGAGGGCCGCCCCGGAGGGCCGGGCCACCACCCGGCCGTCCGGGAACACCTCGGCGTGGTCGACGATCAGCACGTCCGGGCGGGTGTCCGCGAGCCGCTCCCGCACCGCCGCGACCGCGCCGGGCGGCAGCCAGTCGTCGCCGTCGACGAACCAGAGGTAGTCGCCGGTGGCGTGGGCCGCGCCGGCGTTGCGGGCGCCGCCCAGGCCGGCGTTCTCGGCCAGGCGGACCACCCGCACCCGGGGGTCGCGCGCGGCGTACCGGTCGAGCAGCCGCCCGCTGCCGTCCGGCGACGCGTCGTCGACCGCGACGACCTCCACGTCCTCGGCGCCCGGCTGGGTGAGGATCGAGTCGAGGCAGGTCGCGAGGTACGCCTCGACGCCGTGCACCGGAACGACGACGGACAACGTCGGGCGGTCGGCTGGGATCTCGACACCGTCCACGGCTGGGACTATGCCGAGGCGGCCCGACCGTCCCGCCACGCGCAGGTGAACTGGGGCTGACATTCTGCGAGCCGGCCCGGTCCCCGCGCTGGCTATCCTTGGCACCCGTGCCAGAGGGACACACCATCCACCGCCTGGCGGCGCGGCACGCCGAGCTGTTCGGCGGGGACAAGCTGCACGCCGCCAGCCCGCAGGGCCGCTTCGCCGAGGGCGCGGCCCGCCTCTCCGGCACCGTCCTGGAGACCACCGAGGCGTACGGCAAGCACCTGCTGCACCACCACGCGGGCGAGCTGACCCTGCACGTGCACCTCGGGCTCTACGGCAGGTTCGCCGACGGCGCCGGGGAGCCGCCGGAGCCGGTCGGTCAGGTGCGGCTGCGACTGACCAGCGACCGGCACTGGCTGGACCTGCGCGGCCCCACCGCCTGCGAGCTGCTCACCCCGCCCGAGGTGGCGGCGCTGCGCGGCCGGCTCGGCCCCGACCCGCTGCGCGCCGACGCCGACCCCGACCGGGCGTACGCCCGGATCTCCCGCAGCCCGACGCCGCTCGCGGCGCTGCTGCTGGACCAGTCGGTGGTGGCCGGCACCGGGCTGATCTTCGTCACCGAGGCGCTGTTCCGGGCCGGTCTGCCGCCGACGCTGCCCGGCCGGCGGCTGACCCGCGCCGGCTGGGACGCGCTCTGGGCCGACCTGGTGGCGCTGATGCGGCTCGCCGTCGGTCGGGGCCGGATCGACACGGTCCGCGACGCGCACCTGCCCGAGGCGATGGGCCGCCCCGCCCGGGTCGACCGGCACGGCGGCGAGGTGTACGTCTACCGCCGCCCCGGCGAGCCCTGCCACGTTTGCGGCACGCCGGTGAGCCGGGGCGGGTTGGCCGGCCGCAACCTCTACTGGTGCCCCACCTGCCAGCCCGGATGACCGGTGGCCCGCCGGGCCGTGACCACCGCGCTGCTGTCGAGCTGCCCCATCCGTGCGGGCGGGCGGCTCTCAGCCCGCGCCGAGCAGCCAGCGGACCACCTCCACCTGGCGGGGGAACACCTGTCCCTCGCCGATGCTCCAGGCCAGCGTCTGCCCGATCGTCCAGCCGCGTACCCGCTCCCGGTCGAGCCCCAGCTCCGCGCTGAGCCGGTCCAGCCGGTGCCGTACGGCGTCCGGCGAGTGCCCCAGCTCCCCGCCGCGCACCAGCGGCACCACGCCGAACTCCCGCTCGCCGGTCAGCGGCTTCGGGTCGATGAGCAGCCACGGCTCCCGGGTCGCCCGCAGCACGTTGCCGGCGTGCAGGTCCTGGTTGACCAGCACCTGCGTGCCCTGGCTGCCGACCAGGTCCGTCAGCAGCCCCAGCGCCGCGTCGACCAGCCGCCGCTCGTACGGCCGGCCCGCCCGCTCCCACTTCGCCGGCAGCCGTTCCAGCCAGCCTGCGGCCTCCTCGGCGAGGGGGGTGAACGGCGGACCGGCCGGTCGCCACAGCCGGGGCAGCAGCCCGACCGCCACGTCCAGCGCCGCGTCGGCGGGCAGGGCGTGCAGCGGCGTGCCGGGCACGCACCGCTCGACCAGCAGCGCCCGCCGCCGCGGGTCGTGCCCGAGCAGCCGGGCCGCCCCCGCCCCGGCCCAGCACTCCAGCGCTGTTGCCTCGTGGACGCTGTCGGGGTCCGGGTACTGGAGCTTCAGCACCGCCGGCGTCCCGTCGGGCAGTTCCGCCGGCAGGGCCAGCGACGCGAAGGCGTACGGGAAGGGGGGCCCGAGCCGCAGCGACCAGCGCTCGGCGCAGGCGGCCACCCGCTCCGGCAGCGCCGCCAGCCACTCCCGCCCGGCCGGCACGTTCCGCACCCAGCCCAGCCCGTCCGGGATCAGGAGTTCCGATTCCACCCGCCCATCCTGAACCCCGAGCCGCCCACCCCGCATCACCAATCCCGGCCCCGCCCACCCGCTGGCCCACCGTCCGGTGATCAAGAGGTTCTGACCCGCCAGGCAGATCGAACCGGGCGTGAACCTCTGATCATCGGGCTGGACCGAGGGGGAGGGTGGGAATCAGCGGAGGCGGCGGATGTCGCCGTGGGCGCGGTAGAAGCCGCCCCGGCCGGACTCGCGGACCTGGGTGACCAGGTAGCGCGCGCCGGGCTCGCGGATGCCCTTGGGGAACTGCACGGACCAGTCCCGGTGGTAGCCGGGGGAGACGACGTGCACCCGCAGCCGGCCCCGGTCCTCGACGCACTGCACGATGACGCCGCCGTCGACGTCGCTGGTCACCTCGACCGTCGTCCAGGCCGCCGGCTCGGGCATCCGGGGCGGGGCCTTGACGTCGACCACCTCCGGCACGCTGCCGGCCTCCGCCGCCCGGATGGCCGGCTCGCTGGCGTCGATGCAGGCCAGGTAGCCGCCGGTGGTGACCACGTAGAGCCGATCCTCGTGGTACTGCATCGAGTAGGCCGAGCCGCAGCCGGTGCCGAGCTTCCACAGCCGGTTGCCCGCCGCGTCGAAGCAGTAGATCGAGGACTGGCTGTCGCCGGCGAAGACGTACCGGCCGCCCTCGGCCGTGGCGCAGGAGAAGACCGGGGCGTCGCAGCGGTAGCTGCGCTCGGCACGACCGTCCTTCGCCAGGCGCACCACCTCCCGGGTGCCGGTGCCCGCGAACACCGCGCCGGGCTCCTGCCAGCCGAAGAGCACCGAGCCGGTCGGGGTGTGCCACAACTCCCGGCCCGTACGCCAGTCGTAGCCGGTCACGCCCTGCGAGTGGCCGTGGTAGAGCGCGTCGGCGTCGCAGCGCACCATCCACGCCGACCGGCCACGGCCCTGCCGGCGCCAGAGGAACTCGTCCTCGTGGTCGACGGCCACGACGCCGCCGCCCGCGTCGGAGACGCCCAGCACCCCGTCGTGGATGTCCAGCCAGTAGATGTCGATCTCCGGCGCGATCTCGTAGGCCACCCGGGGCACCTTGCCGGACAGGTCGTAGACGTTGCCGTCGTCGCAGCCCGCGTAGATCCAGGCGTCGTCGGCGACGATGCACTTCACCCCCTCGGGGAGGCGGACCTGGTTCAGCACCCGGGCGTCGTGGCCGAGCGTGGTGATGACGCCCCGCTCGTTGCCGACCATGCAGCTCTGCCCGTCGACGAAGATGCCGAAGGCGGGGGCGCCGGAGTCGTAGCGCCACAGCACCGGGGCGGTGCGGGCAGTGGAGCGGGTGCTGACGATCTGCCGCCGCGAGACGGCGCGCTTCTGCCGTACCCCCGGCACGGCCGGGGCGTAGCCCTTGCGGACCTTCTCGCCGATCTTCTTCGCCGCCGCCGCGCGGGCCTTGGCGTTGTCGGCGTAGGCGGTGGTCTTGACCTGGCCCTGGTCGCCGATCCGGCCGTAGCGGACGGTCAGCGCGGCGTCGTCGACGACGACCTCGTAGAACTTGTGCGCACCGTCCACTTCGGACAGTTCGAGGTAGGTCGTCTCCTGCGACATGGGGTGCCTCCGAGGGGTCAGCGACCGGCCCGACGTGGCCGGCGCGGCGAGCGCGGGCACACGCTAACCGCCACCCCCGACAAAGCCCTGCGCGGGTTCCGGGGGCGCTCCCGCCTCAGCGGCCGACGGCGGCCAGGGCGTCGACGGCCTTGCGGGCGGCGATCAGCACCGGATCCCAGACCGGGGCGTACGGTGGTGCGTAGCCGAGGTCGAGCGCCGTCATGTCGTCCACCGTCATGCCGTTCCACAGCGCCACCGCGAGGGTGTCGATCCGCTTGGCCGCCTCGGACCAGCCGACGATCTGCGCCCCGAGCAGCCGCCCGCTGGGCTTCTCCGCGATCAGCTTCACCGTCATGGACCGGGCGCCCGGGTAGTAGCCGGCGCGGTTGGTCGACTCGGCGATCACCGAGACGAACTCGAACCCCGCCGCCGCGGCGTCCTTCTCGCGCAGCCCGGTGCGCCCGACCTCCAGCTCGCAGACCTTGGTGACGGCCGTGCCGATCACCCCCGCGAAGGTGGCGTACCCGCCGCCGATGTTGATGCCGGCGACCCGGCCCTGCTTGTTGGCGTGGGTGCCCAGCGGCACGTGCACCGGCAGCCCGGTGACCCGGTGCACGGTCTCCACGCAGTCGCCGGCGGCCCAGACGTCGGGCACCCCCTGCACCCGCATGCGGCGGTCCACCCGGATCCCACCGGTGTCGCCCAACGGCAGGCCGGCGGCCTCCGCGAGCGCGGTGTTGGGGCGTACGCCCAGACCCAGGACGACCACGTCGGCGGGGATGGGCCCCTCGGCGGTGACCACCGCGGACACCCGGCCCCCGGTCTCCTCCAGGCCGGTCACCCCGAGGCCGGTACGGATGGTGACGCCGATGCCCCGCATCGCGTCGGTGACCAGTTCGGCCATGTCCGGGTCCACGGTGGCCATCGGCTGCTCGGCCTGCTCGACCAGGGTGACGGCCAGCCCGCGCTGGATCAGCGCCTCGGCCATCTCCACGCCGATGTAGCCCCCGCCGATCACCACCGCCCGGCGCGGCCGGGGCTCGGCGTCCAGCCAGGCGCGCAGCGCGGCGCCGTCGTCGAGGGTCTGCATCCCGAAGACCCCGCCGGCGTCGGTGTCCGCCCAGCCGGGCTTCTTCGGCAGCGCCCCGGTGGCGTACATCAGGGTGTCGAAGCGCTCCCGGACCTCGCCGCCGCCTTCGAGGTCCCGCGCGACGACCTCGCGTCGGTCGAGGTCGATGGCGGTCACCTCGTGCCGGAGCCGGACGTCGATGTCGAACTTCTCCCGGAACGTCTCCGGATCGCGGGCGATCAACTGGTCCCGCTCGGGCACCAGCCCGCTGATCCAGTACGGGATGCCGCACGCCGAGTACGACGTGAAGTGCCCCCGCTCGAAGGCGACGATCTCCAGGTCGCCGCGGTCGCGGCGGCGCCGCGCCTGGGACGCCGCCGCCATTCCCGCGGCGTCCCCACCGATGACGATCAGCCGTTGCGCCACGGGCACCATCCTGTCACGAGCGGTCCGCGCCGCGGGTCTGCCGCGCGACGTCGGAGACCACGTCCACGAGCTTGCCCGTACGCGCGAAGACCGCCCGCTGCCGGGCCGCCCCGGTGCCGTGCCGGCGCAGCCCCGCGACGAGGTCGGTCACCTCGTCGAGGTCGCCGTGGCGCTCCAGCGCCGGGCGCAGCCGCTCGACGAACTGGTCGAACAGCTCCCAGGCCGGCCGCAGCTCGCCGTCGGTCAGGTCGACGCCGTCACCCTCCAGCCCGTCGTGCGCCGCCCGCCAGTGCGCGGCGACCAGCAGGTGGTGGTCGGTCCGCAGGGCGGGCCGCCCGGCGGCCATGTCGTCCAGCGCGGTCGCCACCATGGCCCGGACCAGGGCGGCGACGAGCACCGCGTCGTCCACGGACGGGCAGACGTCGCCGATCCGGATCTCCACCGTCGGGTACTTGGCCGACAGGCGGGCGTACCAGTAGAGCATCCCCTCGTCGAGCATCATCCCGCTGGCGATGAGCTGCCCGATCAGCCGCTCGTAGTGCTCGTGCGACTCCAGGAACGGGGTGGGCGCCACCGACGGCCAGTGTTCCCACTCCACCGACCGCCAGCTCGCGTACCCGGTGTCCTCGCCCCGGGCGAAGGGGGAGTTGGTGGTCACCGCGTGCAGCACGGGCAGCCAGGGCCGGACGTGGTTGAGCACCTGTACCCCGGTGTCCGGGTCGGGCACCCCGACGTGCACGTGCATGCCGTTGTTGCCGGGGCCGGGGACCAGCAGGCGGAACCGCTCGATCATCCGGTCGAAGCGGGGCTTGTCGACCACCGGCGGCACGGGACCGTCGACGGGCCCGGTGCCGATGGCGAGCAGCCGTACGCCGGCCCGCTCGGCCGCCTCGGCGAGCGCGGCCCGCAGCACGCCGAGGGAGTGCCGGATCGACGAGAGTTCCAGGCCGGGCGGGCTGCCGATCTCGATCTGGCTGGTCTGGAACTCCCGCTCCACCTGGCCGCGCAGCTCGGGCGGCACCTGCTCCATGACGAGGTCGACGGCGGGCACCGCCGCCCCGGTGTGCGGGTCGACGAGCAGGAACTCCTCCTCGACACCCACCGTGAGCAGGTCGGTCCCCTCGGCCGTACCGCTCGGAGCCTCCGCCACCTGGCCGGTCATCGTCACCACCGTCCGTTCACCCCGGTAGCGGCCCGTCCGCGCCGGTCGGTCAGTGGTTACCCACCGTGTGGAGGCGGGGAAACGCGGCCCGGCGTGTCGCCCGCCGATCGCCGGCACCAGCCGAACCGGCCGGGCGGCGTGACAACGGGTCCTAGGCTGATCGTCGTGCCGGGGCCGCTGGGGATCGCGTTGGGGATGTGGGCGTACGTCCTCGTCCATCTGACGCTGCTCGCCGACCGCCCGGCCGGGCTGCTCGCGGGGGCCGCGTTCGTCGCGGTGGCGCTGCTCGCCGTCGCGTTCGCGGCGCACGCGGCCGGCGTCGCCGACGCGCCCCGGGCCGGCCGGGCCGCCGCCCTGCGCGCCCGGGCCCGTCGTCGCCGGGTGCCCCGACAGGTCGACCCGGACGCCGCCGGGCGTCCCCGGCCCCGCGCGCCCGGGCCGCACCCCTCGGTCGCGTAGCACCGCCGCGCGGCCGATTCCGCCGTTCACCCGCCCGTCCCGGCGACTCCCACCGCCGGGCCGGCACTCCGGAATCGGACCGAGGGGTCACCCATGCTCGCCTTCGCACCTCTGCACGACGCCGTCGGCGCCGCCGGCCGCGCGCTCACCTGGTTCACCACCCTGCTCGAACCGCTGGCCGGCGACGCGGCCACGGCCGCCGCCATCGTCGTCCTCACCGTCGTCGTCCGGTTGCTGATCTCGCCGCTCACCCTCGCGCAGGTGCGCGGGGAGCGGCGCCGCGCGGCGCTCGCCCCCGAGGTCCACGCGCTTCAGCGGCGGTACGCGGACGACCCCGCCCGGTTGCAGGGCGAGTTGTTCGCGCTCTACCGGGCCAACGGCGCCAGCCCGGTCTCCGGCTGCCTGCCGCTGCTGCTCCAGGCCCCGGTCCTGCTGGTGATGTACCGGCTCTTCACCACCGCCGACGGCGGCACGGGGCTGCTGGAGGAGCGGCTGGCCGGCGTGCCGCTGGGCCACCACCTGGGCGACGGGCTGGGCGGGGGCACGCTGCCGCTGTTCGGCGCCCTGCTGGCGGCCCTGCTCGCGCTCGCCTGGTGGACGTCGCGGCGGATGCGGCGTGCGGCGGCGGCGACGGGAACGGTGGCCGGTACGCCGACCGAGGGGCCCGGCGCGGCCGTGCTCGGCCGGGTGCTGCCGCTGCTGCCGTACACGACCGTGCTGGTGGCGCTGGTGCTGCCGCTCGCCGCGGTGATCTATCTGGTGACCACCACCGCCTGGTCGGCGGCGGAGCAGGCGGTGCTGCGCCGCCCGCGTCCGGCGCCGGCCCCTCGACGCCATTGCATCGATGGGCGTTGACATCCGGGGCGTCGGCACGTACAACTCGGGAGAGAGCGCTCTCTCGACCGTCCCCGCAGAGAGGCACGTCCATGACCCCTGCCCCGGCGGCGCCCGCCGCCCTGCTCCCGCGACGCCGGCTGACCCTGGCGCTCGCCCTGTTCGCCGCCGCCACGACCGCCCTGACGGGCGTGACCGTGACCGCCAACGCGGCGGTGCCGGCGCCCGCACCCGGCTGGAGCGTGGTGTGGAGCGACGACTTCACCGGTGCGGCCGGCACGCTGCCGTCCGCCGCCAACTGGATCATCGACACCGGCACCAGCTATCCCGGCGGACCGCCGAACTGGGGTACCGGGGAGATCCAGACCTACACCAACAGCACGGCCAACGTCAGCCACGACGGCGGCGGCAACCTGCGGATCACCCCGCTGCGCGACGCCTCGGGCCGCTGGACCTCGGCCCGGATCGAGACCGTACGCAGCAACTTCAAGCCCCCGTCCGGCGGAGTCCTGGCCATCGAGGGCCGCATCCAGATGCCCAACGTCACCGGGGCGCAGGCGTCGGGCTACTGGCCGGCGTTCTGGGCGCTCGGCTCGCCGTACCGGGGCAACTACCAGAACTGGCCCGGCATCGGCGAGTTCGACGTGATGGAGAACGTCAACGGCCTCAACTCGGTCTGGGGCGTGCTGCACTGCGGGGTGGCCCCGGGCGGGCCGTGCGACGAGTTCAACGGCATCGGGGCGTCCCGGGCCTGCCCCGGCAGCACCTGCCAGTCGGCGTTCCACACCTACCGCTTCGAGTGGGACGCCTCGGCCAGCCCGCAGCAGTTGCGCTGGTACGTCGACGGGCAGCTCTACCACAGCGTGAGCCAGTCCCGGGTCGGCGAGCCGTACTGGTCGCAGATGACCAACCATGCCGGCTACTTCCTGCTGCTCAACGTGGCGATGGGCGGAGCCTTCCCGAACGGGGTGGCCGGTGGCGCGACGCCGACCGCCGCCACCGTCCCCGGCCGGCCGATGCTGGTCGACTACGTGGCCGTCTACAGCCGGGGCGGCGGCACCGCCCCGCCCACCACCCCGCCGCCGACGACCCCGCCGCCCGGCGGGACGCGGGACGCGTACGCGACGATCCAGGCGGAGTCGTTCAACGCGCAGAACGGCGCGCTCGTCGAGGCGTGCGCCGAGGGCGGGCAGAACATCGGCGCGCTGCGCAGCGGCGACTGGGTGCGGTTCGACAACGTCGAGTTCGGCGCCACCCCGCCACGCGACTTCGTCGCCCGCGTCGCCTCCGGCGCGGCGAGCGGGGTCAGCGGGCTGGTGGAGGTACGGCTGGACAGCCCGACCAGCCCGCCGATCGGCAGCTTCGCGATCGGGAACACGGGTGGCTGGCAGAGTTGGCGCTCGGTTCCCGGTAACGTCGCCGGCCCGACCGGCCGGCGGACCGTCTACCTGACCTTCACCAGTGGACAGCCCGCCGACTTCGTCAACGTCAACTGGTTCACCTTCCGCCGCTGATCCCTCCCGCGGAGCCCCCGGCGGTCGCCGGGGGCTCCGTTGCGCCGGGCCCGCACCAGCTCTGGACAGAAACAGTTAACACTCCTAATAATGAGCGTCAATGTCGATGCCGATGGATGGCGTCCGGGCGTGGAGGGTGTCGTGAAACGATCCAGATCTCTGGTGTTCTCGCTGGTCACAGCGGTGGTGGCGGCGCTGGGTGCGGTGTGGGTGGCGATGCCCGCCTTCGCCGCCGGAGTGACCGCCAGCTTCGTCAAGACGTCCGACTGGGGCTCGGGCTGGGAAGGGAAGTACACGATCACGAACGGGGGCGGGGCCACGGTCGACGGCTGGACCGTCGCCTTCGACCTGCCGGCCGGGACCACCGTCGGCAGCTACTGGGACGCGCTGCTGACCTCGTCGGGCCAGCGGCACACCTTCACCAACCGGTCCTGGAACGGCCGCATCGCCCCGGGGGCCTCGGTCTCGTTCGGCTTCCTCGGCTCCGGGCCGGGCGCGCCCACCAACTGCCAGCTCAACGGCACGGCGTGCGGCGGCGGCACCAGCCCCACCACCGCGCCCCCGACCACCGCACCGCCGACGACCCCGCCCCCGACCACGCCGCCCCCGACCACCCCGCCCCCGACGAGCCCGCCGCCGAACACCGGCCTGCCGAAGCACATCCTCACCGGGTACTGGCACAACTTCGACAACCCGGCCGTCGAGCTGCGTCTGCGTGACGTGCCCGCCGAGTACGACGTCGTCGCGGTCGCCTTCGCCGACGCCACCGCCACCCCTGGCGCGGTCGCCTTCGCCGTCGACCCCGGCCTGTCCGCCGCCCTCGGCGGCTACACCGACGCCGACTTCTCCGCCGACGTACGCGCCCTCCAGGCCCGGGGCAAGAAGGTGATCATCTCGGTCGGCGGCGAGACGGGCCGGGTGGCGGTCAACGACGCCGCCTCCGCGGTCGCGTTCAGCAACAGCGTCCACGCGCTGATCCAGCGGTACGGCTTCGACGGCGTCGACATCGACCTGGAGAACGGGCTGAACCCGACCTACATGGCCCAGGCGCTGCGCTCGCTGCGTGCCAAGGTGGGCGCGGGACTGATCATCGCGATGGCCCCGCAGACCATCGACATGCAGTCCCCGGACAGCAGCTACTTCAAGCTGGCGCTCGACATCAAGGACATCCTCACCGTCGTGAACACCCAGTTCTACAACTCGGGAGCGATGCTCGGCTGCGACCGCAACGCCGCGTACGCCCAGGGGACGGTGAACTTCATCGTGGCGCTGGCCTGCATCCAGTTGGAGGCCGGGCTCCGCCCGGACCAGGTCGGCCTCGGCCTGCCGGCCGGCCCCGGCGCAGCCGGCGGCGGCATCGTCGCGCCTTCCGTGGTGAACGCCGCGCTGGACTGCCTGGCCCGGGGCACCAACTGCGGTAGCTTCCGCCCGCCGCGCACCTACCCGGGTATCCGCGGCGCGATGACCTGGTCGGTCAACTGGGACGTGACCAACGGCAACACCTTCGCCCGCACGGTGGCCCCCCACCTGAAGACCCTCCCGTGACCTGACCCCTCTCCCGCCCTCCCTCCCACCCCCACCCGAGCGTCGATCTCGCAGTCGTGGAAGCCGCGCAAGCGGTCACATCGGGCGCCGCAAATGCGTGATCGACGCCGGTGGGGGCGGGAGGGCGGGGGTGGATCAGCGGGCGGCGTCGGCGTGGTCGTGCTGGCGGTCACGGCGACGACGGGTCTTCTTGATCGCCCACCAGGCGATCATCACGACGAAGACGGCGATGATGCCGTAGTCGAACCACTTGCTGTACTGCTCGATCTGCTGCCAGCGCGAGCCGAGCGCGTAGCCCAGGCCGACGAAGAGCGCGTTCCAGATGCCGCTGCCCAGCGTGGTGAACGCGATGAACTCCGGCAGCGGCATCCGGTTGGCCCCGGCGGGGATGGAGATCAGGCTGCGTACCACCGGCATCATCCGGCCGAAGAGCACCGCCCACCGGCCGTGCCGCTCGAACCAGCGGTCGGCCTTCTCCAGGTCGTCGAGGTCGACCAGGGGCAGCCGGTCGAGCCAGCGCTTGAGCCGGTCCTCGCCGGCCGCCGCGCCCAGCCAGTAGAGGACGAGCGCCCCGCCCAGGGAGCCGGCGGTGGCGGCGAGCCCCACCAGCACGACGTTGAAGCGTCCCTCGCTGGCCAGGTAGCCGGCCATCGCCAGGACGATCTCGCTCGGAATCGGCGGGATGATGCTTTCCAGGGCGACCAGCAGGGCCACCCCGATGGCACCGGCGGCGTCGATGACCCCCGCCACCCAACCGGTCAGGCCGCCGAGTTCGGTCGGGTCGACGTTCTCGGCGAGTGCCATCGCGATCCTCTCGGCTGGGTCCGATCGGAGTCATCTACCCTGCGGCCCGGCCGTCACACCTGCCCGTGAGTCGGGCCACCACCGGTCACCCCTGCGGGTGCAGTTCCGCGTCGGCCGGCCCCCGCCGCCATCCGGTGAACCGGACCCGCAGGCCGGCCCGGGTGGGGGAGCAGCAGTACGGCCCTGCCACCGCCACGGCCTGCGGCGCCAGCGGGGCGAGCCGCACCAGCCGCCACCGCTCGTCGTCGGCCCGGGCCCGTACGGTCAGCGCGTCCCGGTCGCGGCTGACCCGTACGGTCACCTCCCGCCCGGCCCAGATCGGCACCGGGGCGACCGACCAGTCGGAGACCTCGCGGGTCACCACGGCACCGACCTGCGGCTGGCCGTCGCTGACCTCCACCCCGGCCTTGACCCAGTTCCGTTCGTCGACCCGGACCAGCACGCCGGCCTGGTCGAACTGCTCGCCGTAGTCGAGGACGAAGCTCACCTCCACGGCCTCGCCCGTGGGCAGCGGCGCGAGCAGCGCCGGGGCGTCGTCGTGGACGAAGCCGTACGAGGTGTGCCGCCACAGGTCGCTGCCCCCGGCCGGCTGCACCAGCAGGTCGCCCGCCGGCCCGCCCTCGACCAGCACCGGCTCGTTCCACCACTCACCCTCGGCCCAGTCGATCGGCCGCTGCCCGTCTCCCATGCCGGTGACCGTACCGCCGGTGCTCGCCCGGGCGCCGCCCCTCGGGCGCGACGGCCGGGACGACAGACAGGCTCGTCCATGTTCACGGCGTCGTCCGGACACCCGGGAAGCCGGTGTTTGGCGGCACGCGGGATCGGAGACATAACCTCGGCATGGCTGACAGGTGGTACTCGGAGGCGGTCGTCTACTGCCTCGACATCGACACGTACGCGGACTCGGACGGCGACGGGGTCGGCGACATCCGGGGGCTCATCGGCCGGCTGGACTATCTCGCCCGGCTGGGCGTGACCTGCCTCTGGCTGCACCCCATCCACCCGTCACCCAACCGCGACGACGGCTACGACGCGACCGACTTCTACAACGTCGACCCGCGCTTCGGCACCCTCGGCGACTTCGCGGAGCTGCTGCACCAGGCGCAGAACCGCGGCATCCGGGTGATCATCGACCTGGTCGTGAACCACACCTCGAACGAGCACCCGTGGTTCCAGTCCGCCCGCTCGTCGCCCGACTCGCCGTACCGGGACTGGTACGTCTGGGCCGACCACGAGCCGGCCGACCGGCACCAGGGCATGGTCTTCCCCGGCGAGCAGCACGAGACCTGGACCTACGACCGCACGGCCAAGGCCTGGTACTACCACCGGTTCTACAAGTTCCAGCCGGACCTGAACATGACCAACCCGGCGGTCCGTGCCGAGGTCAAGAAGATCATGTCGTTCTGGCTCCAGCTCGGCGTCTCCGGCTTCCGGATGGACGCCGTGCCGTTCATCATCGAGCTGACCGAGGCGGGCAACCCGGACTCGCCGAAGGACTACGAGTTCCTCACCGAGCTGCGCCAGCACGTGCAGTGGCGCCGGGGCGACGCCGTCCTGCTCGCCGAGGCCAACGTCGAGCCCGACCAGTTGCCGACCTTCTTCGCCGACAGCGGCGGCTCGGGCAACCGGCTGCACATGCTCTTCGACTTCATGCTCAACGGGCGGCTGATGCTGGCCCTGGCCCGGCAGGACCCGGAACCGATCATCGAGGCGCTGCGGGACACCCCGAAGCTGCCCGAGGGCGGCCAGTGGGCGACCTTCCTGCGCAACCACGACGAGATCGACCTTTCCCGGCTCACCGCCGAGCAGCGCAACCAGGTGTACGCGGAGTTCGGCCCCGACGAGGACATGCGCATCTACGACCGGGGCATCCGCCGCCGGCTCGCCCCGATGCTCGGCAACGACCGTCGTCACATCGAGCTGGCGTACTCGTTGCAGTTCTCGCTGCGCGGCACGCCGGTGCTGCGCTACGGCGAGGAGATCGGCATGGGGGAGGACCTGTCGCTGCCCGGTCGGGAGGCGATCCGCACCCCGATGCAGTGGTCGTACCAGCCGAACGCCGGCTTCTCCACCGCCGACCCGGAGAAGCTGGTCCGCCCGGTCATCGACAAGGGCGAGTTCTCGTACGAGAAGGTGAACGTGACCGCCCAGCGCAGCGACCCGAAGTCGTTGCTCGCCTGGTTCGAGCGGATGATCCGTACGCTCCGCGAGGCCCCCGAGGTGGGCTCGGGCTCGACCACCCACATCGACGTGGCGGTGCCCCCGGGAGTGCTGGCGCACCGCGCCGACGGGCGCACCGGCACGATGGTCTTCGTGCACAACCTCGGCACCGACGACGCCGAGGTGGACCTCAGCACGCTGGAGCCGGAGGCGGACCTGCCCATCGACGTCCTCGCCGACCGCAACTACGGCGACGTCGGCAAGCTGGACCGGCTCAAGGTGGCCGGCCACGGCTACCGGTGGATCCGCCTCTGCCGGGGCCGCGGCCTCTGACCGGTCACTCCCGCCAGCCGGCGAGTTCCACCCCCTTGGCGAGCTCGACCCGGAAGCCCAGGGTGATCTCGCCGCTCTCTCCCGGCCCGAGCCGCAGCCGCCAGGTCAGCTCGCCCAGCTCCGTGCGCTCGGCCGGGGGCGGGACGAGGGTGGCCTCCCGCACGACCACCGCCTCGTCGCGCGACACCGGAAGCTGGTCGCGCACCTCCACGGTCGCCGGACGGGGCGTGTGGTTGGCGACGCAGATCCGGTACTCCACGTCCCGCCGCCGGGTCGAGCCGAGGGTGGCGCGGGTGTCGGAGCGTCGGCTGAGCTTGCGCTCCACGCGGACCCGGTCGTCCACCCCGAGGGCCAGTTCGGTCTCCTCGCCGGGCGCCCACGTCGGCAGTCGGGTGGCCGCGACGAAGTCGGCACCGTGGAAGACCGCCGCCGGGCCGGGGAGCAGCGTGTGCGGCGAGGTGTTGCGTACGGTCGCCCGCAGGTGCGCCTCGGTCGCGCGGACCGGCGCGGTCACGTGGTCCAACCGGGCCGGCAGCTCCAGCACGGCGATGGTGGCCCGGTGGGCGCTGCCGTCCGCCGGCACCGCGACGGGGCGGGCCGGCCGGTAGGTGGCCGCGGTGACGCCCTGCTCGACCGTGGCCGCGCTCTCGCGCACCTTGGGGCGCGGCGGGCCGGACCGGGCCACCGCGCCGGCGGGTGCCGCGCCGGGGGCCGCGGGCGCCGGCATCGCGCCGAAGCCCGCCGCCGCCATCGGCATCGGCGGCGGCACCGGCCGGACCCGTTCGAGGTACCAGGGCGTCAGCTCGGGTACGCGGGTCGCCGTCGCCGGGCGGGCCGTCGAGAGTTCGAGTACGCACTCCGGCCAGTCCTCGCCGGTGTCCTGGCTGACCAGGCCGAACCAGGTGACGGTCACGGTGTCGTCGACGAGCCGCACGTCGTAGGAGGGCTGCCAGCGGGCCCCGTCGACCAGGTAGGTCAGTTCCAGGTCCAGCTCGGCGTCGTCGGCGTCCACCGACACCGTCACCTCGGCGGCCAGCCGGTCCGGTGCCCGCTTGCCGCTCGCGGCCTCCAGTTCCCGCTCGACGACCGCCCGCTCCTCGGTCAGGTCGGTACGCCGCCGGTCCAGCCCGCGCCGGCGGCGCTGGGAGTCGGCGAGCTGGCCCGCCACCGAGTCGGCGAAGGCGGCCACGTCGGTCGGGGCGGCGTCGCCGGCGGCCAGCGCGCGGGCGTACGTGGCGCCGGCCCGGTCGGCCAGCCGGCTGAGGAACTGCCCCCGCTGCGTCTCGATCTCGTACGCGTCGTCGACCTCGGCCAGCTCGTCGGCCAGCTCCCGGCTGCGCTGCTCCAGCGCGCGGACCTGCCCGTCGACGCTGCGTGCCTGCCGCCAGGTCGTGACGTCCACGCCGAGTACGGTGGCCGCGCCCCGGCCGCCGACGCGCAGCGAGTCCCGCCGTACGCCCAGCGGCAGCGGCGCGACGCGTACCCGGTGCTCGCCGGCACCCAACCTGGTGCTGCCCCGGCGGGTGACCCGGGCCCGGTCCGGATAGACGGTGACGCCGACGACGGGTGCTTCGATCTCCACTGCCTCCACGGCGGCGAGCGTAGCCGGACGACGCTCGTGACCTCGTCGGACGCGACGGGTCGCGGGAGCCGGCGTCCCGCGTCGGGCCGGCACCGCGTACGCCTGGGTTAAGCTCCTTCGATCGAACGCAAGTTACCGGGAGGTAGGCATGTCGGAGGAGCAGCGGGTCGCCATCGTCACGGGGGCGGCGCGGGGGATCGGGGCGGCCACCGCCCGGCGGCTGGCGGCCGACGGCCTCGCGGTCGCCGTGGTCGACATCGAGGAGTCCGCGACCAAGGAGACCGTGGACGCCATCGTCGCCGCCGGCGGCCGGGCGCTCGGCGTCGGCGCGGACGTGTCCGACCGGGCCCAGGTGGAGGCGGCCGTGCAGCGGGTCGCCGCCGAACTGGGCGCCCCGACGGTGCTGGTCAACAACGCCGGCGTGCTCCGCGACAACCTGCTGTTCAAGATGACCGACGCCGACTGGGACACGGTCATGGGCGTGCACCTGCGCGGAGCGTTCCTGTTCAGCCAGGCCGCCCAGAAGCACATGGTCGAGGCGAAGTGGGGCCGGATCGTCAACCTCTCCAGCACCTCGGCGCTCGGCAACCGGGGGCAGGCGAACTACTCGGCGGCGAAGGCCGGCCTCCAGGGCTTCACCAAGACCCTCGCCATCGAGCTGGGCCCGTTCGGGGTGACCGTCAACGCGGTCGCGCCCGGCTTCATCGTCACCGACATGACCGCCGCCACCGCCGCCCGGATGAAGGTCGACTTCGAGGCGCTCCAGAAGCACGCCGAGTCGGAGATCGCGGTACGCCGGGTCGGCCGCCCCGAGGACATCGCGCACACCATCTCGTTCCTCGCCAGCGAGGGCGCCTCCTTCGTCTCCGGCCAGGTCATCTACGTGGCCGGCGGCCCCAAGGGCTGACCCCGCGTACGCCCCGGCGGGCACCCGCCCGCCGGGGATCAGGCCGCGGCGGGGCGGGTGCGCCAGAGCCAGAGCAGGCCGAGCACCGGCAGGACCAGCGGGATGTAGCCGTACCCGCTGCCGAACTGCGACCAGACCGTCTCGTCGGGGAAGAGTTCCGGGTCGACGAGGCTGAGGGTGCCGACGCCGAGCACCCCGGCCAGCTCCACGGCGCAGCACGCCAGGGCGACGCGCCGGCCGGCGGCGCCGGCGCGGGCCAGCCCCACGGCCGCGACGATGTAGATGGCCGCGGCGAGGGCCGAGAGCAGGTACGCCACGGGCGCCTCGTCGAACTTCGTGGCGATCTGGAGGCCGGCGCGGCTCGTCGCGGCGATCGCGAAGAGCAGGTAGACCGCGATCAGCAGCCGTCCGGGGCCGGCGTTGGTCCGCTTCCGTTCCGGGGCGCGTACGTCAGCCACCGAGCACCTCCCACGTCTGCTGGAGTCGTACGACGACCACCGGCGTGACGAGGCAGACCGCGCAGACGATCGCCGAGCCCCAGCGCGTCGGCTCCATCCGGGCCAGCACCCAGGCCAGCGGCGGCAGGCACACCAGCGTCGCCAGGTACCCGAAGAAGGCCCCCGGCTCGTCCGGCCGTTCGCCGCCGCCGAGGGCGACCAGCGCCACCACCGCCAGCGCGAGCAGCGCCACCTCCAGCGCGGCCAGGCCGGCGAGCTGCATCCGGTCCGGCGCGCGGTGCCGCAGCGTGGCGACCAGCGCCCAGGCGGCGACGAGGAGCGACAACACGATCGAGGCTGTCGCGAGGAGCCCGTCCACCGGCGAACCCGCCGTCGCTGCGCTGGTCACCGGGGCCATCCGGAGTGCGGTTCGGTCACCGGCACAGCCTACTAACCCGCGTAGTACACCCCGTCACCCGCCGCCCCGCCTCGGCGACCCCGCGTCGTCGATGCCGGGGCGACCCGGGGCCGACGGATCCGGTCCCCGGATGTCCGGCATCCGCCCGGTGTGGGCTCGAGTGGGCGTGGGTATGGGTCCGGCCGAGGCGACGACTGTCGTGAAGGGACAGTGCACCCCCTATCGACCCCTATTTATGCGTGAGGGCACCGTTGCGGAGCGTTATCCTCTGACGACGTCGCCGACCTCCGACGGCAAGTTCGTCTGACGGAGAGGATCGCCATGTCGTTGCCCACCATCCCCCCGGCGCTGAGCGTGGTGATGCCGACGTACCAGGACCCGCAGTGCCTCGCGCTGACCCTCAGGGCGCTGACCCGCCAGACGTTGCCGCCGGAACGCTTCGAGGTGATCGTGGTCCGGGACGGCGGCTCGTCCGACGGGTACGCCGAGGCTCTCGCCGAGGGTGCCGGTCTCCGCCTGCGCGTGCTGGAACTCGCCCAGCGCAAGGGCCGCTCCGTCGCCCGCAACGAGGGGGCGCGCCGTGCCTCCGCGCCCCTGCTGGTCTTCCTCGACGCCGACTCGTGGGCGGTGCCCGACCTGCTGGAGCGGCACCTGGCCTGGCACAGCACGCCCGGCAACGCGGCGGTGCTGATCGGCCGGCGGGACGAGATCGGCCTCGCGGACCTGCCCGCCGTGCTGGCCGGGGAGTCGCACGCGATCGCGCGCGCCTTCCCGCACGGCGGCGACCTGCGGTTCGGGACGGGGCTCCCGGACGACGGCGGCGAGTGGCTCCGGGCCGGCTGGGTCATCGCCTACACGCACAACATCTCGCTGTCCAGCGCGCACTTCGCGCAGGTCGGTGGCTACCGGGAGGCGTTCGGCCTGAGCTACGGCGTGGAGGACGTCGAGCTGTTCTACCGCGTCGACCGCAGCCTGCCCGACGGCGTCAACTTCGGCTACGACGACGATGCCCGGGTCGTCCACCTGCCGCACCACAAGAACATCACCCGCAACTGGATGGAGATGAAGGCCAACTTCCAGCAGGCCGCCCGGCTCTATCCCTGCCTCGAGTGGGAGTTCCTCACCGCCGTCATGGGGTACGAGGCGATCCGGCGGATCCTGCACTACCGGGCGCTCATCGACGAGTGCGTCGAGCGGTCGGCCTGCGCCATCGGGCCCGCCGCCGCGCGCCTCGCCGGCCAGCTGCGGGGGCACCGCACGCTCTGGATCGGCACCGGCCGCGCCGAGTCGGGGTTGCCCGCCTCGGCGCTGACCTTCGACTACGCCGCGCCCATCGGGCGGACGAACTTCCACCTGCTCGGCGTCGCCCCGCCCATGCCGCCGGGCAGCCTGGACGCGGTGATCAGCGTGGACTTCTGGCGGTACCTGCTGTGGCCGGAACTCTGCCAGTTCATCTCCGCCTCGCTGGCGCTGGCCGGCGAGGTCCACCTGGTCGCCACCGCCGACTCGACGCCGGGGATGTGCGCCGCCGACCCGCAGACGCTCGACTACCTGCGCCAGGCACAGGCCGCGGCGTGCACGGCCGAACTGCGCGCGGTCGAGGGGCTCGGCCACGTACTGACCCTGCGGGCCCTCCAGCCCGCGGCCGGCGCCACGCGCCGGGTACCCGCTCAGACCGCCGCCAAGGCGCGACCCCCGGCACTGGCGCCGGGGCGCTCCACGACGCGGGGATAGCAGATCGACGGTGCGGACAGGCCCGACAAAGCCGTCAGGCCTGTCCCACCGCGCCCGGAGCCGCCGTAAGAGACGGAAAGGCGAGTATCATGCGCGTACTGCTGTCGACTCTCGGGTCGCGTGGCGACGTCCAACCACTGGTGGCGCTCGCATCGCGGTTGAAGGCCCTCGGCGTTCAGGTCCGCCTCTGCGCCCCGCCGGACTTCGCCCGCTGGGTGGCGACCTTCAGGATTCCCTTCGTACCCGTCGGCCCGCCCTGGCGCAGGTCGGCGGCGCCCAGGTCGCGGGCCGCCGTGCCCAAACCCTCGCCCGCACAGGTACGCAAGCTGGCCGAATCCTCCATCGGCATCCAGTACGAGGTGCTGTCGGCCGCCGCCCGGGACTGTGACGTCCTCGTCGCGTCGACCGGCCTCCAGATCGCCGCCCGCACCGTGGCGGAGAAGCGCGGCATCCCGTACGTCTTCGCGGCGCTCTGCCCGGCGGCCCTTCCCTCACCGCACCACCCTCCGCTACCGCTGCCGGTGCTCGGGGAGGCGCCGGCGCCCGCGTCGGCCGACAACCGCGACCTGTGGGCGGCCAACCTGCGGCACGTCAACGACACCTTCGCCGCGCCTCTCAACGCGCTGCGGTCGGCGGTGGGGCTGGGCACGGTCGACGACGTGAGCGACCACATCCACACCGATCAGCCGTGGCTGGCCACCGACCCGACCCTGGCACCCTGGCCGGACGCCGCCGATCCGGCCGTCTACCAGCCGGGCGCCTGGCTCCTGCCGGACGAGCGGGCCCTGCCCGCCGAGTTGACGACCTTCCTGGACGCCGGTGGGCCGTGCGTCTACGTCGGATTCGGCAGCGTCGCCGCACCCCCGGGCCTGCTGGAGACGGCCGTGCAGGCCGTGCGCGCGGTCGGCTGCCGGCTGGTCGTCTCCCGGGGCTGGGCACCGCTCTCGCTGAGCGACCGGGCACCCGACTGCCTGGTGGTCGGTGAGGTGAACCAGCAGGCGCTGTTCAGGGAGGTGGCCGTGGTGGTCCATCATGGCGGCGCGGGCACCACGACCACGGCCGCGCGGGCCGGGACGCCGCAGGTCGTCATCCCGCAGGTGTACGACCAGCACTACTTCGCGGACCGGGTGTCCGCGCTCGGCATCGGCACCGCACACCCCGGCTCGGTGCCGACCGTCGAGTCGCTGACCGAGGCTCTCGGCGCCGCGCTGCGGCCGGAGGTGGCCGCCCGGGCCCGCGAGTTCGCCGGCGTCGTACGCACCGACGCGGCGCAGGTCGCCGCGAAGCGGTTGACCGCCGCCCTGGGGGCCTGAGCGGGCGGCTGAGCCCCGTCGGTCCACGACCGGCGGGGCTCAGCCGCCACGACCCTGGCACCGGTCCCGGACGCGGCGGCCGGGCACGCCCCCGACTTCCGGCACAGGCCCGGCGTGACTCTCGGCCGCGGGTACCGTGGTGTGACGACGACGTGGAGGTTCTCGTGGTGCGGTTCGGGTTGTTCGGCACCGGTCACTGGGCGGCCGAGACGCACGGCGCGGCGCTGGACGCGCACCCGGGGGTCACGTTCGCCGGCGTGTGGGGCCGCGACCCGGGCAAGGCCGCCGCCCTGGCCGAGCGCTACGGGGTGCCGGCGTTCGACGACGTCGACGCGCTCGTCGACGCCTGCGACGCGGTCGCCGTCGCCCTCCCGCCGCACGTCCAGGCCGACATCGCGGTCCGCGCGGCCACCGCCGGCCGGCACCTGCTGCTGGACAAGCCGCTCGCGTTGAGCGTGACCGACGCCGACCGGGTGGTGGATGCCGCGCAGTCGGCGGGCGTCGCCTCGGTGGTCTTCTTCACGGGCCGCTACCAGCCCGACGTCGCCGCCTTCCTCGCCTCGACGGCCGCCGTCGGCGGGTGGCACACCGCCAGGGCGGTCCGGTTCGGATCCATCTTCCGCCCCGACAGCCCGTACGCTGCCTCGTCCTGGCGTCGGGAGCACGGCGCGCTGTGGGACATCGGCCCGCACGCGCTGTCGCTCATCCTGCCGGTGCTCGGGCGGGTCACCCGCGTCGCCGCGATGGACGGGCCGCGCGGGCTCGTCCACCTGCTCCTCACCCACGACGGGGGCGCGACCAGCACGGTGTCGCTGACCCTGGACGCCCCGCAGGAGGCGGTGAGCAGGGAGTACGTCTTCTATGGCGAGAACGGCGTCGAGACCGTTCCGGCCGGCGACGGCAGTCCGGCGACCGCCCTCGGGGTGGCGATCGACCAACTGCTGGAGGAGATCGGGTCGGGCACCCGGGACCACCGCTGCGACGTGCGCTTCGGTCGCGAGGTCGTCGCCGTGCTGGCCGCCGCCGAGACCGCCCGCGCCGAGGGCCGCACCGTCGACCTGCCGGCCTGAGTCGGAGGCGCCAGGGTCCGCCGAGGCGGAAAAGCGGTCGCCTCCTGTGGACGGGCGCGGTTAGGGTCGCCGCATGTCCGCGCACGCTCTGATCGAGGCGGTCGGTACGCCGGCCGCATTCGGGCCCCTGCTGGTGGCCCGCCCGCGCGTCCGGCGTCCGGCCCTGGCCGGCGCGACCCGCGGCTGACCTCGCACCGCACGCGCGGCGCCACCGCCCGGGTGACCCCGGGCGCGACGCCGCCCCCGCCACTCGTCCAGGTGCCGACCCGGGGCTGATGCCGCCCCGGTCGTGCACGCCGGCGTGGCGCCTGTGGTGCGCCGCCGATTCCGCGTTCCGCGTCCCGCCCAGGGCCGTCCGAGTCCCCGAATCCTCGGACAGGCCCGCGCTCGCGGCTGCCTGTCCGCTCCGTCGCCGCACGGCGACAGACAGGACGACGACCCGTGGCGCCCCGCCGTACCCGAGCAACCGAACGCGACCGGTCCCGTCGCGTACTGTCCCAGAACTTCCTCGCCGACCCGGCCGCGATCGCCCGCGTGGTGCACGCCGCCCGGCCCGGGCCCGACCGGCTCCTGCTGGAGGTGGGCGCCGGCCGGGGCCAGCTCACCCGGCCGCTCGCCGCCCGCTGCCGGCACCTGACGGCGTACGAGGTGGACCCGGCCGCCGGCGCCGAGCTGGCCCGGGTCTGCGCCGCCCTGCCGAACGTGACGCACCGGCAGGCCGACTTCCTCACCGCAGCGCCCCCGCCGGAGGAGTTCGACGTGGTCGGCAACATCCCCTGGTCGCTGACCTCGGCCGTGGTGCGCTGGTGCCTGGCCGCGCCCGGCCTGCGCGCGGCCACCCTGCTCACCCAGTTGGAGTACGCCCGCCGGCGCAGCGGCGACTACGGCCGGTGGACCAGGCTGACCGTGCTGACCTGGCCGGAGTTCGGCTGGCGGCTCGCCGGGCGGGTGCCCCGCACCGCGTTCCGCCCGGTGCCGAGGGTGGACGCCGGCATCCTGCGCGTCGAGCGGCGGCCGGAGCCGCTGCTGGCCGCGTCGGCGCTGCCCGCGTACCGCCGGATGGTGGAGATCGGCTTCGACGGGGTCGGCGGCTCACTCGCGGCCTCGCTCGCCCGGCACCACCCGCGGGCGCGGCTGGCGGCGGCGCTGCGGGCGACCCGGCTCGACCCGGCCACGCCGGTCGGGCACGTCTGGCCCGAGCAGTGGCTGGTGCTGTTCCGCCTGCTGCACGCCCGCTGAGGGATCAGGCCAGGGTGTTCAGGGCCTCGCTCAGCTCGGCGGGGGAGCCGAACTCCTCCGCCGGCAGGGCCCGCAGCGTCTGGAGCATCTCCGTGCTGACCCCGTTCTCCTGGCCCCAGCGGATGAGGTCCTCCCGGGAGACCGGGTAGTCGAGCCCGGCCAGGTACTCCTGCAACTGCACGCCGGTGACGGTCATGCCGGCGGGCTACCCGCTCAGCCCGCCGGCACACGCCCGCCGATCGACGATCGGCGGTTTGCCCGGGCGGCGCGCCGGGTAGCCGCCCGCATGCTGGTTCAGCGGCTCGGCGCGCCGAGCGACTTCGACCCGTTGCTGGAGCGCGTCCGGGACGCCCGGATCGTGATGATCGGCGAGGCGACGCACGGCAACCACGACTACTACCGGCTGCGCGAACAGCTCACCCGCCGGCTGATCGCCGAGTGCGGGTTCTCCTTCGTGGCGGTGGAGGGGGACTGGCCCGACTGCGACCGGGTGCACCGCTCGGTGACCGCCGCCCCGGGCGGGGCAGCCGACCCGCGCGTCGCGCTGGAGCGCTTCGAGCGCTGGCCGACCTGGATGTGGGCGAACGCCGAGGTGTCGCGCTTCTGCTCCTGGCTGCGGGCGTGGAACGTGGAGCGGCCCGAGGACGCCCGGGCCGGCTTCCACGGCCTGGACGTCTACAGCCTCTGGGAGTCCATGCAGGCGATCTTCGACTATCTCGGCGAGGAGGACCCGGGTTCGCTGGAGGCGGCCCAGGACGCGTACCGCTGCTTCGAGCCGTACGGCAAGCGGGTCGAGGAGTACGGCATGGCGAGCCGGTTCGTCTCGGCCCGCTGCGAGGAGGAGGTCGTACGGCTGCTGGCGCGTACCCGCGCACAGGCCGCCGGGGACGGCCCGGACAGCTTCTCGGCCTGGCAGAACGCGGAGGTGGTGGCGGGGGCGGAGCGCTACTACCGGGCGATGGTGCGCGGCGGGCCGGAGTCGTGGAACATCCGGGACACGCACATGGCGGACACCCTGGACCGGCTGCTGGAGCGCTACGGACCGGGCGCGCGGGGCGTCGTCTGGGCGCACAACACGCACGTGGGCGACGCCCGGGCCACCGACATGGCCGGCGACGGGATGGTCAACGTCGGCCAGCTGGCCCGCGAGCGGCACGGCGCGGACGAGGTGGTCCTGGTCGGCTTCGGCGGCTACCGGGGCACGGTGCTCGCCGCACCCCGCTGGGGGTCGCCGGCCGAGACGATGGTGGTGCCGCCGGCCCGCCCCGGCTCGGTCGAGCACCGGCTGCACGAGCTGATGCCCGAGCGGGCCGTGCTGGTCTTCGGCGGCGACGACCAGCCCGGCTGGGTCACCGGGACCGCCGACCACCGGGCGATCGGGGTGGTCTACGACCCGTCCTTCGAGTCGTGGGGCAACTACGTGCCGACCCGGCTGGGGGAGCGCTACGACGCCTTCGTCTGGTGCGATGAGACGACGGCCCTGCACCCCCTCCCGGCCCTGACCACCCCGGGCGAGATGGAGACCTACCCGGCCGGCGTCTGACCCGCGCCCCGCTCCGATTCCGCCGATCATGCAGTCGTGGTGCCCGTTCCGACCGGTTCCACCGGTTGTGCGGGGCACCACGACTGCATGATCGACCGAGCGGTGCCGGGTCAGGTGTGGGCGGGGGACCTGTCGTCCAGGTGGGCGCGCAGGCCCTCGCCCTCGATGTCGACGTTGGGCAGGATCTTGTCCAGCCAACGGGGGAGCCACCAGGCCCGCTTGCCGAGCAGCGACATCACGGCCGGCACGATGGTCATCCGGACCACGAACGCGTCGATGGCCACGCCGATGGCGAGCGCGAAGCCCATCGACTTGATGACCGGGTCGTCGAGGAACACGAAGCCGCCGAACACCGAGATCATGATCAGCGCGGCGGCGGTCACCACCCGGGCGCCGTGCCCCATCCCGTTGATGGTCGCCTGCTGCGCGGTGTCACCGTGCACGAAGTCCTCCCGCATCCGGGAGACCAGGAAGACCTCGTAGTCCATCGCCAGGCCGAACAGGATGCCGATCAGCAGGATCGGCAGGAAGCTGACCAGCGGGCCGGGCGTGTCCAGGCCGACCAGGTCGGCGAGGTGGCCCTGCTGGAACACCGCCACGGTGATGCCGAAGGTGGCGGCGACGGTGAGCAGGAAGCCCAGCGCGGCCTTGACCGGCACCAGCAGCGAGCGGAAGACCAGCATCAGCAGCAGCACCGAGAGGCCCACCACCAGCAGCAGGTAGACCGGCAGGGCGTCGGAGAGCTTCTCGGAGACGTCGATGCCGATCGCGGTCGCGCCGGTGAGCAGCACCTCGACGTCGCGGACCTCGCCCACCTTCGCGCGTACGTCGTTGACCAGGGTCTCGGTGGCCTCGTCGGTCGGGCCGGTCTTCGGCACCACCCCGAGCAGCGCGGTGCGGCCGTCCGGGCTGAGCTGCGGCGGGGCCACCGCGAGGACGTTCTCGGTGCCCTGGACGAGCGCGGTGACCTGCGGGATGGCGGCCGAGGTCGCCTGCGGGGTGTCCCCGGCGACCACCACCGCGAGCCGGCCGGTGAAGCCCGGCCCGAAGCCCTCGGTGATCAGGTCGTTCGACGCCCGCGCCGGCGAGCCGACCGGCGCGGTGCCCGCGTCGGGCAGCGCCAGGCGCATGTCGGGCGCGGGCAGCGCGAGCAGCCCCAGCCCGATCAGCCCGACCAGGATGACCGGCACCCGGAACCGGGTGACGAGACGCGCCCAGCGGAAGCCGAAGCCCGACCGGTCCTCGGCCGGCGTGGTGCCCGCCTCGGCGGCGTCGGCCGCCCGTTCCCCGGACGCCGCGTCCCCGGCCGGCACGGTGGTGCGCAGCTTGCGGGGCAGCACCCGGCGGCCGGCGAAGCCGAGCAGGGCCGGCTGGAGGGTGATCGCGACCAGCACCGCGACGGTGACCGTACCGGCGGCGGCCAGACCCATCACCGTCAGGAACGGGATGTTCACCACGGCCAGCCCGGCCAGCGCGATGACCACGGTGGCGCCGGCGAAGACCACGGCCGAGCCGGCGGTGCCGACCGCGCGGCCCACCGCCTCGTCCGGCGGCAGCCCCTCCATCAGGTTCTGCCGGTAACGGGAGGTGATGAAGAGCGAGTAGTCGATGCCGACCGCGAGGCCGAGCATCAGGGCGAGGATCGGGGCGGTGCTGCTCAGGTCGACCACGCTGCTGATCGCGAAGAGGCCCGCCATGCCGACGCCCACGCCGATCAGCGCGTTGAGCATCGTCATCCCGGCCGCCACCAGCGAACCGAACGTGACCACCAGGACGATCGCGGCGACCGCCACACCGATCGCCTCGGTCGAGCCGACCTCCGGCACGCTGCTGAGCACCTCGCCGCCGGGCGCGACCTCCCAGCCCTGGGCCTCGACCCGCTCGCCGACCTTCTCGTACGCGTCGCGCTGGGCGTCGGTCACCTCGTCGGCGCCGGTGGCGAACTGGACCTGGACCAGCGCGTACCGGCCGTCGGGGGAGACCGCCCCCACCTGGAACGGGTCGACGGCGCCGACGACGCCGGGCAGCGTCGCGGCCTCCTGGGTGAGTTCCTTCACCACGGCCTGCCCCTGCGGGCTGGCGAGCGCGCCGTCGGCCGGCGCCTTGACCGCGATCGTGCCGGTCGCGCCGCTGGCCGCCGGGAACTGCTCGGCGAGCAGGTCGAGGGCGCGCTGCGACTCCGTGCCGGGCATGGTGAAGTTGTCGGCTATCGGGCCGCGCAGGGTCGCGGCGGCGAGGCCGAGACCGACGAGTACGACGAGCCAGATCGCCGCGACGAGTCGCCGCCGGCGCATCGAGCCCCGGCCGAGCCGGTAGAGCAGGGTGGCCATGAGTTCCTTGTCCTCGGTCGTGGATGGTGGGAAACGGGATCAGTCGACGGGCTCCAGGGCCCGTCGGGCGAGTGCCAGCAGGGCGTCGCGCAACTCCTCGTCGCCGACGTCGGCGAACTCCCCGCAGGTCTCGGAGATGCCGGCGAGCAGCACCAGCGCCGTGATCCGGGCGGACGGGCGTTGCGGGTGCCCGGCGAGCGCGTCGACCAGCCGCTCGGAGATCCGCTGGATGTGCGCGAAGGCGGGTTGCTGGAGCAGCTCCGGGAACTCGCCCCGGAGCAGGGCGATCTCGCGCCGGAAGCGGACCGCGAGGTCGACGAAGCCCGCGGCGGCGACCCGCTGGGCGGCCGCGCCGCGTTGGGCGCGGATCCGCTCGTCGAGCGCCTGGAGGACGCCGATCGCCGGGGCCATCAGCTCGGTGAGGATGGCCTCCTTGTTGGCGAAGTGGTAGAGCACCGCCGCCTTGGAGCAGCCCACCTCGCGGGCGATGTCCTGCAACGAGGTGCCCCGGTAGCCGGTCGCGGCGAAGCGTCGGGCCGCCGCCACGAGGATCTCGTCGTGCGTCTCCGGAACCATCCGCGCCATGCCGGCCCACCTCCCCGACCAGCATGCCTGACCGATCGGTCAGACCCTGACCGATCGGTCAGATCGGGGGCGTGGTGTTCCCCACAGGCGGCCGGGGTTTACCGGTCCACGGGTGGCTCGGCCGGTCCGTGGCCGCCTCAGGCGGGGGTTCCGTCGCCCTGGTCGGCCGCGCCGTGCGCCCGGTCGTACGCGGCCCGGGCGTCGGCGACCGCGCTCCGGTGCCGCTCCGCCCACCTGGTCAGCGCGACCAGCGACTCGTAGAGCTCCAGCGCGATCGGCGTGGCCGTGTACTCCACCTTCGGTGGGACCGTCGGGTAGACCCTACGGTGCAGCAGTCCGTCGCGTTCCAGGTTGCGCAGGGTCAGCGTGAGCATCCGTCGGCTGATGCCCTCCACGCAGCGCTCCAGCTCGGTGAAGCGCACCGGGCCCGGGGAGGCGGCGACCAGGATGCCGATGCTCCACTTGCCGCCCACCCGGTCCAGCACCTCGCGGACGGTGCACGCCTTGGCCTGACCGGGCGTGACGGGCTCGCCGGCCGCCCCGCACGCCTGCGCCGCCCGGCCGACGGTCGCGTCGCTGTTCCCCTGGGACATGGAGGTGCCTCCTTACGCTCCGCCTCATGGTCACAGAGGATTGCCCCGGTAACAAACCGTGCACCAAGGAGGCCCCACCCCGCGGGCGGGCCCACGGTGCTCGACGCCGGCCGGGCGGGTGACGATCCGTTCGTCGTGGTTCGCACCGCCGCGTCCGGTTGACCGCCGGCCCACGGGCCGCGAAGGTGGTCGGATGAGTGGCGCTGACGCGACCCGCGACGGGGTGTCGCTGACCAACCTCGACCAGCCGCTGTTCGACGGCGCCGACGCGACCAAGCGGGACCTGGTCGACTACCTCGACGCGGTGCGTGAGCGGATCCTGCCCCGGTTGCGGGGCCGACCGCTGTCGGTGATCCGGGTCCGGCCGGGGCAGCCGCCGTTCATGCAGAAGAACCTGCCGAAGTACACGCCGGACTGGGTGGCCCGCACGCCGGTCTGGGCGGAGGCGTCGCACCGCGAGATCTCGTACGCGCTCTGCGACGACCGGCGCACCCTGCTCTGGTTCGCCAACCAGCGTGCGGTGGAGTACCACCCCACCCTCGCCACGGTCGACGACCTGCACCGCCCCACCCACCTGGTGCTGGACCTCGACCCGCCGGAGGGGGACTCCTTCGCGCTGGCGGTCGCCGCCGCACGGCTGGTCCGGCAGGCGCTCGCCGACGCGGGGCTCGCCGGAGCGGTCAAGACCAGCGGCGCCAAGGGCGTACACGTCTTCGTGCCGGTGGCGCGGGGCGCCACGGTGGAGGACATGGCCGCCGCCACCCGGGCGGTGGCGGCCCGCGCCGAACGGCTGGACCCCGCGCTGGCCACCACCGCCTTCATCCGCGAGGACCGGGGCGGCAGGGTGTTCGTCGACTCGACCCGGGCCGGCGGCGCGACGGTGGTGGCCGCCTACAGTCCCCGGCTGCGGCCGGGCGTGCCGGTCTCCTTCCCCGTCGACTGGGCCGACCTGGGCGACGTGGTCCCGGCGGACTTCACGATCCGTACCGCCCCGGCGCTCGTCGCCGAGCGCGATCCCTGGGCCGAGCGGCTGCCCGCGCCGCAGCGACTCCCGGCGGACCTGGTCGCGGAGGGGCACACCATCCCGGTCGCCCGTGTGCAGGCCATGCACGAGGGCAAGCGCCGGGCCCGCGCCCGTCGCGCCGCCGACTGACGTACGCGCACCGTCCTCCCCGGGGCCGTCGCCCGCTGCCCGCCGTGCCCGCCCGTCGGTTCACGCCCGTCGTGCCCGCCTGTCGGCTGCCGGCTGACGCCTGTCGTGCCCGCCCGCCGCTGGTCGTGCCGGCCTGTCGTTCGCTGCCGGCCGCGTCGGTTTGTCCGCCGCGTCGGTGTGCCGGCCTGGCTACGTCGGGAGGCGGCCCCCGACTGCGTGGACGGGCGACCGAGCCGGGTTCCCGTACGTCCTGAGGCGACCCCGCGTTCGCGCCTGCGGGCGGCAGACGGGCGGCGGCGGCCGACCTAGCGTCGACGACGACCCAGCGGACGGCGTCGGGACCGGCGTCGACGGACCGGCAGGAGGACCCATGACCCGCGACAGGCTGACCTGGGCGGTGCTCGTCGCTCTGGTGTGGACGGCGATGATGTCGTTCGGCGGCGTGGCCGCCGAGACCGTGATGCTCTACCCGAACATCTTCGGCGACGCGCCGGCGTCTCTGGACCGGGCCCGCGAGTTCCTGGTGGCGGGCGGCCCGAGCGACTACTTCCCACCGCTCGGCGCGTCCGTCGTGCTCACCTGCCTCGCGGCGGCGGTGCTCACCTGGCGCGACCGCCGGCTGCGCTGGTGGGTGGCCGGCGCGGCGGTAGTCTTCGTGGCCTGCGAGTTCCTGTTCTCCGTGTTCTTCTTCTGGCCGCGCAACGAGATCATGTTCGTGGACCCGGTCGGCACGCACTCCCCGGAGTACCTGCGTCAGGTCGCGGCCGAGTTCGTCGCCGGGCACCGGGTGCGGCTGGTGGGCGGGGCGGTGACGGCGGTGCTCGCGTTCACCGCGCTGCTGCGCTGGGCGCGCGACAGCGGCCGTACGGCCTCCCGGGCGGACCCGACCACCGGCCAGGCTCGCTAGACCACCGGCCTGGGCGTCCGCCCGATCAGCACCGGCGCGGCGAGCCACGACGGCGTCGCGTGGACCCCGGCCACCGGTGAGCCCTCACAAGCAGAACGCCCGGCGACCGAAGTCGTCGGGCGTTCTGTGTGACCATGTCGTTCGCAGCTCGGCAGAAGGCTGTGAGCGGAGTGTCGATCGATGGTGTGGTGCCCCCGGCAGGATTCGAACCTGCGCCCCCGCCTCCGGAGGGCGGTGCTCTATCCCCTGAGCTACGGGGGCTCAGCGACTGGAGAAGACTAGCAAACGTCTCCCCGGATCGCCGAATCGGTATCCGTTGCCCGCCCTCGTGTCGCCCATGCCCGTTGCGCCTGCGCCGAAGGCCGCCGGACGCGCCCGACGGAAGCCCTCGGCCGGCGCGAGTGGAACCTGACGGTTGTCTCCCGGCGCCGGATACACCCCTGACGTTCCACCCGCCGACGCCGCCGGCCGGTCACGCCGGTTTCAGGCGGCGACGGCGCGGCCGCAGCTCGGCAGCGGGTGCAGCGCGATGCGGCGGGGCAGGCGGCGGGGCCACTCGTTGCGGGGCCAGGAGCCGTCGACGATGAGGTGCACCGTCCGCTGCTCCTTGCCGCTGAGCCGCAGCACGAAGTCGCGGGGGAGCGGCGGGTCGACCGACGGTGTGGTGATCATGAAGCGTACGCGGCCCCGGGACGAGACGGCGGAGATGACGTCCGCCGCCGGCATCGTCCCGCGCAGGCGTACGCGGCCGATCCAGTAGACCTCGGCGAGGTGCTCCTGGGCCGCCCGGGTGATGGCCGGGTACTCGCTGCGTACCCAGCGCTCGACCGCGCCGACGCAGAGGCCGCAGGCGCGCTCGCGGGGTTCGCGCGGGCCCAACCCCCAGGCCCGCAGGTACGCCCCGACCGCCCCGGCGTCCATGGGAGCCTCGAAGCGGCGCTGGATGAGGGCGTGCAGGCTCTGCCGCGTCCACAGCTCCTCGTCCAGGCCCAGCTCGTCGGGGTAGACGCCCCGCAGGACGTCGATGAGTTCGAGCTCCTGTTCGCGACTGAGCGTTCCCGGCTCGCCCTGCCGCTGTCCGCGACGGACGGCTGCCACCGCCCCGTCACCGCCGATGGTGTGGCGCCGGCACCAGCTGGTGACCGAACGCCGTGCGTCTCTCAGTGCAACCCCCACGTCCTGCGCAACGAGCCCGAATCGCAACTGGTCACGATATGTGTGGAGAAAACTCTCTTAGTGTCGCAATCGGTCGGACCGCTCGTCCGATCACTAAGCCTGATAAACCGGACACCGGGTGTGCACCGAGCCGACCGGCGGCGAGACGGCGAGAGGTCCGTGGCCGCCGGGTGAACCGGCGGCGCCACGGACCTCTCGACGAAGAGCGGTACGGCGCGGGCGGGTCAGCCGCCCAGCCGCTGGAGCGCGTTCTGGAGATTGGTGAGGTCGTTGCGCTGGGTGTTCTTCATGGTCTGCGCCGTTCTGACGACGTCGGGCTCGTCGCTGACCTCGAGGATGCCGTCGATCATGTGGATGCCACCCAGGTGATGCTTGATCATCAGTTGCAGGAAGAGGACGTCCAGCTCCCGGCCCTGCGCCGCGTGCAGCTTCGCCATCTCCTCGGGGGTCGCCATGCCCGGCATCAGACCGTTCTTGACCAGGCCGGCGCCGTCGGACATCCAGGACATCGACGGCTCGCTGCCCGCCGGGTCGAGCCCCCACGAGCGCAGCCAGGTGTGCATGGTGCCGATCTCGCCCTGCTGGGCGGTGGCGATGTCGCCACCGATGCTGCGGACCTCCGGGTCGCTGCCCTTGTCGAAGGCGACCAGACCCATCTCCACCGCCTGCGCGTGGTGGGTCATCATGTCCCGCGCGAAGCCCGCCTCCGCCGAGGCGTCGCCCGGCCGGGTCAGCCGGGGCGTCAGCAGGCCGCCGGCGTACCCGAGGAGCAGCCCGACCACGACGGCCAGGGCCAGCGCGGCCGTGCCCCAGCGGGCCGGTGGGCGCCGCTGCTCCGGAGCCGGGCTGGCCGGCTCACTGGTCTCGGTCATGGTCGGGATGCTCATCGCTCTCCTCAGCCCTGCGGCATCTGCTGGGCGTCGTCACGCGGGGTGGTGCCGGTGGCGGTGATGCCCTGGCTGCACAGCGCGGTCGGGCCCTCCACCGAGGCGTTGACCTTCAGCGTCTTGATGAACTCGTCGATCCGGCCGTCGTCGGCGTTGTCGACCTTGAGCTGGTAGCCCCACGCCTGGAGCGAGATCGGCTTGTCCAGCCCCTCGAACGGGCTGAGCATCAGCTTCTCCTTGCCCCGCACCTTGTCGGCGAGCTTCGTCACCTGGTCGGCGGGCAGGTCGGGGCGGTAGGTGATCCAGACCGTGCCGTGCTCCAGGCTGTGCACCGCGTGCTCGTTGGCGATCTGGGCCGGGTAGACGTCACCCATGCAGTTCTGCCAGGCCGCGTTGTGCGGGCCGGCCACCGGCGGCAGCACCGTGTAGGTGATGGGGCCCGTCTTGTGGTTGCCGCCCGCCACGAGGTCCTTGTCCTTCTCGCGGTAGTTGACGATGCCGTCGATCGCGTCCGCCCGGTCCTCCCAGGGCTTGGCGCCCTGGAACGTCGCCCAGGCGCCGTAGCCGATGATCGCCACGGCCAACACACCCACGGCGACGAAGAGCGCGATCGGCCCCCACGAGCGGCCCTGGCTCACCTTCACCGGGGCGATGGGCTTGCGGCCCTTGCCCCCGGCGCCGGGGCGGGTGCCCGTCGGCTTGCCGGACCCGGTCTTCGCGCCGGTGGACCCGGTCTTGGCGGCGCCGGACCCGGCCTTGGCGCCTGCTGCCGGCCGGCCCGCCGCCGGCTTCTTGCCGGTGCTGACCACGTTCGGGCGCCGCTCGGGGCCGCCACCCGGTGTGCTGATGCTCATCGTGCCTCGTCAGGTCGGTCGGTCAGGGGATCCGGCGGGCCGGTCTCACACACTGGGTCGCCGCCGCGGGTGCCGAGTCTACCCCCGATAACATGGATCGGTGACTCCCGCAGAACTCGCCGAGGTCGTCCTCTCCGCAGCCCACGCCGTCTTCACCGAGCGTGGCCTCGACCGCTCCGCCCTGCCGGAGCGGACGGTGGTCGAGCGACCCCGCAACCCCGAGCACGGCGACTACGCCTCCACGCTGGCTCTCCAGCTCAGCAAGAAGGTGGGCGTCCCGCCGCGCGAGCTGGCGACGGCCCTGGCCGGCCAGCTGGGCCGCGCCCCGGGGGTCAAGTCGGTGGAGATCGCCGGCCCGGGCTTCCTCAACATCCGGCTCGACGCGGCCGCCGCCGGCCAGCTGGCCCGCGCGATCGTCGAGGCGGGCGAGGCGTACGGCCGCAGCGACCGGCTCGCCGGCCAGCGGATGAACCTGGAGTTCGTCTCGGCGAACCCGACCGGCCCGGTGCACATCGGCGGCGTCCGCTGGGCGGCGGTCGGCGACGCGCTGAGCCGGCTCCTGCGCGCCACCGGCGCCGAGGTGGGCACGGAATACTACTTCAACGACGCGGGCTCCCAGATCGACCGGTTCGCCCGTTCGCTGCTCGCCGCCGCCAAGGGTGAGCCGGCCCCGGAGGACGGCTACGCGGGGGCGTACATCAACGAGATCGCCGACGCCGTGCGCGGCATCCGGCCCGACGTGCTGGAGCTGGACGACGCCGCCGCCCAGGAGGTCTTCCGGGTCGAGGGCGTGCAGCTCATGTTCGCCGAGATCAAGTCCTCGCTGCGCGGCTTCGGCGTCGAGTTCGACACCTACTTCAACGAGAAGGACCTGCACGACCGGGGCGAGCTGGACCTGGCCCTTCAGCGGCTGCGCGAGCAGGGCCGGGTGTTCGAGTCCGACGGCGCGACCTGGCTGCGCACCACCGACTTCGGCGACGACAAGGACCGGGTGCTGCGCAAGTCCAACGGCGAGTGGACCTACTTCGCCGCGGACTGCGCCTACTACCTCGACAAGCGGGAGCGCGGCTTCGAGCGGGTCGTGATCATGCTGGGCGCCGACCACCACGGCTACATCGGCCGGATGAAGGCGATGTCGGCGTGCTTCGGCGACGACCCGGAGCGCAACCTGGAGATCCTGATCGGCCAGATGGTCAACCTCGTCCGCGACGGCGCGCCGGTCCGGATGAGCAAGCGGGCCGGCACGGTCGTGACCCTGGAGGACCTGGTCGACGCCATCGGCGTGGACGCCGCCCGCTACGCGCTGGCCCGCTACTCCAGCGACTCCCCGATCGACATCGACGTGGAGCTGTGGACCAGGGCCACCCGCGACAACCCGGTCTACTACGTGCAGTACGTGGCCGCCCGCACGGCCAGCGTGGGCCGCAACGCCGCCGAGGTGGGCCTGACCCGGGGTGACGCCGAGGCGTTCCGCCCCGAGCTGCTCGGCCACGAGAAGGAGAACGAGTTGCTCAAGGCGCTCGCCGAGTTCCCCGCCGTGGTGGCGGCGGCGGCCGAGCTGCGGGGCCCGCACCGGGTCGCCCGCTACCTGGAGGAGCTGGCCGGTGCCTACCACCGGTTCTACGACGACTGCCGGATCCTGCCGCGCGGCGACGAGGAGACCACCGACCTGCACCGGGCCCGGCTCTGGCTGAACGACGCCACCCGCACCGTCATCGCCAACGGCCTGCGCCTGCTGGGCGTCTCGGCCCCGGAGAGGATGTAGATCACTGATGCGTGCTCACGAGGCCGGTGCGCTGCACGGTGACATCGGCAGCCGGGGGCCGGCGTGGCTGCGTGCCCCGGTCGACGTCAACGCCCTCGTGCCGCAGCTGTGGCCGCGCAACGTCGCGCGCGGCGGCGACGGCGTGCTCGCGGTGGCCGGGCTCGGCGTGCGCGACATCGCGGCCGAGTTCGGCACCCCGGTGTACGTCCTCGACGAGGACGACCTGCGCTCGCGCTGCCGCGACTTCCGCACCGGCTTCGACGGCGTCGACGTCTACTACGCAGGCAAGGCCTTCCTCTGCCGCGCGGTGGTCCGGATGATCGCCGAGGAGGGCCTGCACCTCGACGTCTGCACGGGGGGCGAGCTGGCCACCGCGCTGTCGGCCGGGATGCCGCCCGAGCGGATCGGCTTCCACGGCAACAACAAGTCGGTACGCGAGCTGACCCGGGCGCTCGACGCCGGGGTGGGCCGCATCATCCTCGACTCGTTCGACGAGATCGACCGGCTCACCGCGCTGGCCCGGGAGCGGGGCGCCCGCCCCCGGGTGATGATCCGGGTCACGGTCGGTGTCGAGGCGCACACCCACGAGTTCATCGCCACCGCCCACGAGGACCAGAAGTTCGGCTTCTCCCTCGCGGGCGGGGCGGCGGCCGAGGCGGCCTTCCGGGTGCTCGACGACGGCGTGCTGGAGCTGCGCGGCCTGCACTCGCACATCGGCTCGCAGATCTTCGACGCCAGCGGCTTCGAGGTCTCCGCCCGCCGGGTGCTGGGCCTCCAGGCGCAGATCCGCGACGCACGCGGGGTGGAGCTGCCCGAGCTGGACCTCGGCGGTGGCTTCGGCATCGCGTACACGACCCAGGACGACCCGGCCGCCCCGCAGGACCTGGCGAAGCGGCTGCGTCGCATCGTCGAGTCGGAGTGCGCCGCGGAGCGGCTGGCGGTACCGCACCTGTCGATCGAGCCGGGCCGGGCGATCGTGGGGCCCGCCGTGTTCACCCTCTACGAGGTCGGCACGGTCAAGGACGTGGACGGGATCCGGACGTACGTGAGCGTCGACGGCGGGATGAGCGACAACATCCGGACGGCCCTCTACGACGCGTCCTACTCGGCGACGCTGGCGTCCCGGGCGTCGGCCGCCGAGCCGATGCTCGCCCGCGTGGTGGGAAAGCATTGTGAGTCCGGGGACATCGTGGTGAAGGATGAATTCCTGCCCGCCGACGTGCAGCCCGGAGATCTTGTCGCGGTGCCCGGCACCGGTGCCTACTGCCGGAGCATGGCCAGCAACTACAACCACGTGCCCCGCCCCCCGGTGGTCGCGGTACGCGACGGCCAGGCGCGCCTGATCGTCCGGCGGGAGACCGAAGAGGACCTGCTCGCATTGGATGTGGGATGACGTCACCTGTGCGCCTGGCACTGCTCGGCTGCGGCACGGTCGGTAGCGAGGTGGTCCGGCTGCTGCACGAGCAGGCCGCCGACCTCACCGCCCGGATCGGCGCCCCGCTGGAGATCGCCGGCATCGCCGTACGCCGTCTCGGCCGCGACCGGGGTGACCTGCCGGTCGACCCGACCCTGTTCACCACCGACGCGCTCGGTCTGATCAAGCGCGACGACGTGGACGTGGTCGTCGAGGTCGTCGGCGGCATCGAGCCGGCGCGGGGCTGGCTGGTCGAGGCGCTGCGGGCCGGCAAGAGCGTGGTCACGGCCAACAAGGCGCTGCTCGCCGAGGACGGCGCCGCCCTGCACGACGCGGCGGCCGAGGGTGGCGGCGACCTCTACTACGAGGCGTCCGTGGCGGGCGCGATCCCGCTGCTGCGCCCGCTGCGCGAGTCGCTGCACGGCGACCGGATCAACCGGGTCACCGGCATCGTCAACGGCACCACCAACTTCATCCTCTCCGCCATGGACGCCACCGGCGCCGGCTTCGCGGAGGCGCTGGAGGAGGCCACCGAGCTGGGCTACGCCGAGGCCGACCCGACCGCCGACGTGGAGGGATTCGACGCGGCGGCGAAGGCGGCCATCCTCGCCTCGCTGGCGTTCCACACCCGGGTCGGCGCGGCCGACGTGCACCGGGAGGGCATCACCGAGGTCACGGCGGCCGACGTGGCCAGCGCCAAGGCGATGGGGTGCACGATCAAGCTGCTCTGCATCGCCGCCCGGGGCGCCGACGCCGCCGGCCGGGAGACGGTCAGCGTGCGGGTGCACCCGGCGATGATCCCGCTGGGCCACCCGCTGGCCAGCGTCGGCGACGCGTTCAACGCCGTCTTCGTGGAGGCCGAGGCGGCCGGGCCGCTGATGTTCTACGGCCGGGGCGCGGGCGGCGCGCCGACGGCCAGCGCGGTGCTGGGCGACGTGGTGGCGGTCTCCCGCAACCGGCTCGCCGGGGTGCGCTCGCCCAGCGAGAGCGCGTACGCCGACCTGCCCGTACGGCCGATGGGGGAGGCGCTGACCCGCTACCACATCAGCCTCGACGTGGCCGACCGGCCGGGTGTGCTGGCGGCGGTGGCCGGGGTGTTCGCCCGGCACGACGTCTCGATCGCCACCGTGCGGCAGGGCCCGGCGGGCGGCGGCGCGGCCGGCCGGGGCGAGGACGCCGACCTGGTCATCGTCACCCACGTGGCCCCGGACGCGGCGCTCGCCGCCACCGTGGGGGAGCTGCGCGGGCTGGACATCGTCCGGTCGGTGGCGAGCGTGCTGCGGGTCGAGGGCGGGCTCTGACCGACCGGCCGGTGGGCGGGCTCGCGGGCTGACCGGCCGGTGCCTCCGGCTCGCGGGCTGACCCGTCCGGTGGCTCCGGGTCACGGCCGGGGCGGCCGGTGACGGTGCCGCCCGGCGCCCCGGCGGGGCGGGCGCCCACGCGTCTCGCCTGGTGGTTAACTGCGGGTGCGGCGGCGGCGACCGGGCGATGCTGGTCCAGGCTCAAGGGGCACCCCGCGCGGCGGGGCGGTACGAGGCGAGGGAGAACGACATGTGGCGGGGTCTGATCGACGCGTACCGGGACCGGCTGCCGGTCACCGACGCCACCCCGGTCGTGACCCTGCACGAGGGGAACACCCCGCTGCTGCCCGCGCCGGTGCTCTCCGCCCGGCTCGGTTGCGACGTGCACCTGAAGGTGGAGGGCGCCAACCCGACCGGCTCGTTCAAGGACCGGGGCATGACGCTCGCGGTCTCGAAGGCCGTGGAGGCCGGCAACAAGGCGATCATCTGCGCCTCCACCGGCAACACCAGCGCCTCCGCCGCGGCGTACGCGGCCCGCGCCGGGCTGACCTGCGCGGTGCTCGTGCCGCAGGGCAAGATCGCGCTGGGCAAGCTGGCCCAGGCGCTCGTGCACGGGGCGAAGCTGCTCCAGGTCACCGGCAACTTCGACGACTGCCTGTCGCTGGCCGCCAAGCTCGCCCAGGACTACCCGGTGGCCCTGGTCAACTCGGTCAACATCGACCGGCTGCACGGCCAGAAGACGGCCGCGTTCGAGATCGTCGACGCGCTGGGCGAGGCGCCCGACATCCACTGCCTGCCGGTCGGCAACGCGGGCAACGTCTCCGCCTACTGGATGGGCTACTGCGAGGAGCTGCGGGACGGCAACGCCACCCGCACCCCGAAGATGTACGGCTTCCAGGCGGCCGGCGCCGCCCCGATCGTCAGCGGGCAGGTGGTCCGCGAGCCGTCCACGATCGCCACCGCCATCCGGATCGGCAACCCGGCGAGCTGGACCAGGGCGGTCGACGCCCGCGACGCCTCGGGGGGCGTGATCGCCGCCGTCACCGACCGGGAGATCCTGGCCGCGTACCGGCTGCTGGCCCGCGAGGTCGGGGTCTTCGTCGAGCTGGGCAGCGCGGCCAGCGTGGCCGGCCTGCTCCAGCAGGCCGCCGCCGGTCGGGTCCCGGCCGGCTCGACGGTGGTCTGCACGGTCACCGGCCACGGCCTGAAGGACCCGGAGTGGGCCATCTCCACCGCTCCGGTGCCGACCACCATCGCCAACGACCCCCTGGCCGCCGCCCGCTGTCTCGACCTGGCCTGAGCCCCGAGGTCGGCCGGGCCGACGGTGCCGGGGAGGGACGCCGCGCGGCGGAAGCGAGTCCTGTGCATCGGACGGAGGCAGGGGCGAGCGGGGCCGCCCGCGCGGGGTGGGGGAGAATCCGTACCCCCGCCAACCGCCTTTTCCAGGAGTGAGTCACGCCGATGTCGCTGCTCGCCAGATTCAGCCTCGCCAACCGGGGGCTGATCGCCCTCATCGCGGTGGTGACCACGCTGTTCGGGGCGTTCGCCGTACCGTCACTGAAGCAGCAGCTCCTGCCGTCGCTGGAGTTCCCGGCCGCGTTCATCGTCGCGGTCTATCCCGGCGCCGGGCCCGAGGTGGTCGAGTCGCAGGTCACCGAGCCGATCGAGAACAGCCTCCAGGGCATCCCCGGGCTGGACCAGGTCACCTCGACCTCCCGCGAGGGATCGGCGACCGTCCAGGTCCAGTACGAGTTCGGCACCGACCTGGACGACGTCGTCAACAAGATGCAGACCGCGCTCAACCGGATCGACGCGCAGCTGCCGGAGGGGGTCGACCCGCAGGTCATCGCCGGCAGCACCGACGACCTGCCCGCGGTGGTGCTCGCCGCCTCCGGCGGTGACGACCAGCGCGTCCTGGCGGAGAAGCTGCGGGGCACGGTCGTGCCGGAGCTGGAGGCGATCGAGGGGGTACGGACGGTCGAGCTGACCGGTGCCCGCGACGACGTCGTGGTGGTCACCCCGGACCCGGCCAAGATGGCGGCCGCGAAGCTCCAGCCGACCGCCCTCGGCGCGGCGCTGAAGACCAACGGCGTGACGGTGCCGGCCGGCGCGGTGACCGACGGCACCCGCGCCCTCCCCGTGCAGGTCGGCACCCGGCTGGCGACGCTGGACGACCTGCGTGGCGTCGTCGTCGCGCCGGCGACGGGCCGGACGGCCCCGGTCCGCCTCGGCGACGTGACCACCGTCGAGCAGCAGCTCGCCCCGGCCACCGCGATCACCCGCACGAACGGCAAGGACAGCCTGGGAATCGCGATCACCGCGGCGCCGGACGGCAACGCGGTGGAGATCTCCCACGAGATCCGTGACCGCCTCGCCGACCTGCGGGGTGCCTCCGGCGCCGAACTGACCGTCGTCTTCGACCAGGCGCCGTTCGTCGAGAAGTCGATCGAGACCCTGACCACCGAGGGCCTGCTGGGCCTGGTCATGGCCGTCGTGGTCATCCTGGTCTTCCTGCTGTCGGTCCGCTCCACGGTGGTCACCGCGGTCTCCATCCCGCTCTCGGTGGTGGTCGCGCTGATCGCCCTCTGGATCGGCGACTACTCGCTCAACCTGCTCACCCTCGGCGCGCTCACCATCGCGGTCGGCCGGGTGGTCGACGACTCGATCGTCGTGCTGGAGAACATCAAGAGACACCTGGAGTACGGCGAGCCGAAGCGGGAGGCGATCCTCGCCGCCGTCCGCGAGGTGGCCGGGGCGGTGACCGCGTCCACCCTCACCACGGTGGCCGTCTTCGCGCCGATCGCGCTGGTGGGCGGCTTCGTCGGGCAGCTCTTCGCGCCGTTCGCGATCACCGTCACGGTGGCTCTGCTCGCCTCGCTGCTGGTCTCGCTGACCGTCATCCCGGTGCTCGCGTACTGGTTCCTGAAGCCGCCGGCCGGCACGGCGGACGACGCCGCGCTGCGCCGGGCGGCGGAGGAGAAGGAGCTGCGCAGCCCGTTGCAGCGGGCGTACCTGCCGGTGATCGGGTTCGCCACCCGCAAGCGGGCCACCCGGTGGATCACGCTCGGGCTCGGCATGCTCGTGCTCTTCGGCACCTTCGGCCTGTCCCGGCAGCTGGAGACCAACTTCATCGACGACTCCGGCCAGGACACGCTGAGCATCACCCAGGAGCTGCCGGCGGGCACCGGGCTGGCCGGCACCGACGCGGCGGCCCGCCAGATCGAGGCGGTGCTGGAGCGTACCGAGGACGTCGAGACGTACCAGGTCACGGCGGGCGGCGGGGACAACCCGTTCGGCGGCGGCGGCAACAACGTCGCCAACTGGTCGCTGGCTCTCGGCGACGGCACCGACGCCCAGCAGATGCGGGAGAAGCTGCGCCGGGAGTTCGACGCGCTGGGCCCGGGCATCGGTGAGGTCAGCTTCGGCGCCGGTCAGGGCGGGGCGGCGGCCAACCAGATCGAGGTGGTCGTGCAGGGCGCCGACCAGGAGGCGCTGGCCCGGGCCGCCGAGGAGGTCCGTACGGCGATGGCCGGGCTGGCGGGCGTCGAGGACGTCTCCACGAGCCTCGCCACGCGGGTGCCGCGCGTCGACGTCACCGTCGACCGGGTCGCCGCCGGCCGGGTCGGGCTCACCGAGGCCGCCGTCGGCCAGGTGGTGGCGCAGGCGTTCCGGGGCTCGCCCCTGGGGCAGGTCACGCTCGACGAGGGGCAGCGGGACGTGGTGCTGCGGTTCGCGGGCAAGCCGCCGACCACGGTGGCGGAGCTGCGCGCGATGCCGGTCGGGCCGGTGAAGCTCGACGACATCGCCGAGGTCACCCAGACCGAGGGCCCGCAGCAGGTGAGCCGGATCGACGGCGAGCGCAGCGTCTCCGTCACCGGTACGGCCACCGGCTCGAACCTCGGGGCCATCACGCAGGAGTTGCAGAAGAAGCTGGACGGCATCAAGGTGCCGGGGGCGAGCTTCGAGATCGGCGGAGTCAGCGCCGACCAGGAGGAAGCTTTCGCGGACCTGGGCCTGGCGGTGCTCGCGGCCATCGCGATCGTCTTCCTGATCATGGTGGCGACGTTCCGCAGCCTGGTCCAGGCGCTGATCCTGCTGATCTCCATCCCGTTCGCGGCGACCGGTGCGATCGGCCTGCTGCTCGCCACCGGCACCCCGCTGGGCGTGCCGGCGCTGATCGGCGTGCTCATGCTGGTCGGCATCGTGGTGACGAACGCGATCGTGCTGCTGGACCTGGTCAACCAGTACCGGGCCCAGGGCATGGGCGTCCAGGAGGCGGTGGTCGAGGGCGGCCGGCGCCGGCTGCGGCCGATCCTGATGACCGCCGTCGCCACCATCTTCGCGCTGCTGCCGATGGCGTTCGGCCTCACCGGGGAGGGCGGCTTCATCTCCAAGCCGCTGGCCATCGTGGTGATCGGTGGTCTGCTCAGCTCGACGCTGCTCACCCTGATCCTGGTGCCGACGCTCTACGCGATGGCGGAGAACACCAAGGAGTCGTTCCGGTCCCGGCGGGCCCGCCGCTCCGTTGGTGCGGCGCCGGCCACCCCGGCGGACCCGGCCGGCGACGACGGCGGGGCGCCCGCCGCCGAGCCGGTCCCGGTGCCCGCCGCGGGCCCGGCGTCCACCGCCGACGCCGAGGCCGCAGACGCCCCGGCGCCCCGGCCGACGCCGTCGGGCGCGCTGGTGGACGGCACCGACCAGTTCGAGGTGCTGCGGCTGCCGAAGAGCCGCAAGTCCCCGCTGCCGCCGGCCGAGTAACGGCGGTCCGCGAACACCCCCGGCGGGTCCCACCCGCCGGGGGTGTTCGCGTTCGGTCAGGTACCCGCCGTACGCCCGGCCCGCCGGTCGCCGCCGGGTAGGGTCCCGGACGTGCCGTCCACCGTCTCGGTCCTCACCCACAACCGCAACTTCCGCAATCTGTTCCTCGCCGAGCTGGTGGTCTTCGGCGCCGACTGGTTCGTCATGGTGCCGCTGCTGGTGCTGCTGCCGGACCTGACGGGCAGCGGCGTGTGGGGCGCGCTGGTGCTCGCCGTCGACACCGGGATCGTGGCGCTGCTGCTGCCGTACACGGGCACGATCGCGGACCGCTTCGACCGACGCAAGATCATGATCATTTCGAACGTCGCGGCACTGCTCGGCGTGCTGCTGCTGCTCGGGGTACGCAGCGCCGGAACGGCCTGGCTGGCGATGGCCGGGATCGGGGTGGTGGCGGTCGCCAAGGCCTTCTACTCGCCGGCGGCCCAGGCGGCCCTGCCCAACGTGCTCGACCCCGACGAGCTGGCCGCCGGCAACGCCGTCGCGGGGTCGGCCTGGGGCACGATGACCGTCGTCGGCGCGTCCCTCGGTGGCGTGCTCAGCGCCGCCGTCGGCCCGTACGCCTGCTTCTGGGTGGCGGCCGTGGGCCTGGTGGTCGCCGCGGGCCTGGCCACGCTGATCCGCCGGCCGTTGCAGGCGCCCCGCGACGCGGCGCTGCCGGTGCAGCGGACCTGGCCCGCGATCCGGGAGGCGCTGGGCTACATCGGGCACCGGCCGAGGGTCCTGGCGCTGGTCACCGTGAAGTCGGCGGTCGGCCTCGGCAACGGCGTGCTGACGGTGTTTCCGCTGCTCGCGGCGGTGTACGGCGTAGGCCCTGTCGGCACCGGGCTGCTCTTCGCGGTCCGCGGGGCGGGCGCGCTCGTCGGGCCGATCCTGATGCGCCGGGTGCTGACCAACCGGGCCTGGCTGCTGCCCGGGCTCGCGTTGTCCATGTCCCTCTACGGCCTGGCCTACCTCGGCACCTCGGTCGCCCGCTGGTTCCCGCTGGTGCTGGCCCTGGTCTTCGTCGCCCACTTCGCGGGCGGCAGCAACTGGGTGATGTCGAACTTCGCCCTACAGGGCGAGGTGCCGGACCGGCTGCGGGGCCGCGTCTTCGCCACCGACATGATGCTCGCGACCCTCGCCGTCTCGGTCAGCCAGCTCGCGGTCGCCGCCGTGGTGGACACCGTGGACGAGCGGGCGGTGCTGGCCACCTGCGGTCTGGTCACGGTGGTCTACGCGATCGGCTGGCGGATCGCCACCCGCCGGCTCTCGCTCACGGACCCGGCCGGGCAGCCGGCCCCGACCCCCGCCCGCTGACCGGCCCGCCGGTCAGGGTCGGTCCGGCGCGGTGTCCGTCGGCGCGTCGGGCCGGGACCGGCCGTCCCACTGCGCCGGCACGTCGGCGCCGCCCGCCGCGTCCCACCCCGCGCCCGCCTGCGGCACCGGCTGAGCGGCCGGCACCGGCTGGCCGGCCGGCGTCCGCTGACCGTCGCCGAACGGACCGGCCTCCGCGCCGCGCGCCCGCCGCCCGGCCAGCACCGCCGCGACCAGCAGACCCGTCCCGAGGGGGTACGCCAGAGCCTGCACCCCGCCGTGGGCCAGGTTCAGCAGCTGGAAGTTCGAGCGCCCCCAGTCGGAGCCGAACACCCGGGGCAGCAACAGCGTCCAGGCCGCGCCGAGCAGCGCACTGACCAGCAGCACGGTGAGCCCGGACAGCGCCAGCATCCGGGGTTTGCGGGGCAACCGCTGCCCGGCGGTCGCGGCCAGTACGAGGCCCACCAGCAACACCAGCACCGTGGGCGTCTCGAAGGCGGCCATCGTCGCCAGGTACCCGAATTCGCGCATCCCTGCCTCCAGCCGCCGTCGGTCGGGCCAGGCTAACGGAACCACAGTGCCGCCACCGGCCACCGGCCACCGGAGCAGTCGGCCGTCCGGCCCGTCCCAGCCGGCGGGCGGAGATTCGCGTCGTCGGTGCGCAGCCCTACCATGAGCCCGTGCCGACGAACTTCACCTCCGGCCCGGTCCGGGTCCGGGTCCCCGCCACCAGCGCCAACCTGGGGCCGGGGTTCGACGCGTTGGGGCTCGCCCTGGCGCTGCACGACGACGTGGCCGCCGAGGTGACGGCGCAGGGCGTCACGGTGGCGGTGGCCGGGCAGGGCGCCGGGGAGCTGCCGACCGACGACCGGCACCTGGTCGTCCGCGCCATGCGTACGGCCTTCGACGTGCTCGGCGGGCAGCCGTCCGGGCTGGCGGTGGAGTGCGTCAACCGCATCCCGCAGGCCCGCGGGCTGGGCTCCTCGTCCGCGGCGATCGTCGCCGGCGTACTGCTGGCCCGTGCGCTGGTCCACGACGGGGAGGCACGCCTCGACGACGCCGCCGCCCTGCGCCTTGCCGCGGAGATCGAGGGCCATCCGGACAACGTGGCGCCGTGTCTGCTCGGCGGCTTCACCCTGGCCTGGACGGAGCCGTCCGGCGCCCGCGCGGTGTCGCTGCCGGTCGCCGACGGCGTACGACCGATGGTCTTCGTGCCGGCGGAGCGCGGCCTGACGGCGGCAGCGCGGGCCGCGCTGCCGGCCACCGTGCCCCACGTCGACGCGGCGCTCAACGCCGGCCGGGCCGCGCTGCTGGTGCACGCGCTGACCGCCGACCCCGCTCTGCTGCTGCCGGCCACGGTCGACCGGCTGCACCAGGACTACCGCGCGCCGGGCATGCCGGGCACCGCCGCCCTGGTGAAAGCGCTGCGTGAGGCCGGTGTGGCCGCTGTGGTCAGCGGTGCGGGCCCGACCGTGCTGGCCCTGAGCGACCCGCCCGAGGGCTTCGAGGCGGGAACAGGTTGGCAGGTCTGGCGGTTGGATCCAGACGGGCGCGGAGCACAGGTTGCCCGGGGTAGACTGGGACACGCAGAGCGGGACCCTGTTGCCGCAGGTCGGAAGAGTTGATTACGCTCTAGACTTAGCACAGCCGCGAAGCATGCGATCTCCCTGCGGGTCGGCGCACCCCCGAAGCTTTCGGCGGTCAGCCCGTCACCCCTGCCTAGGCCCACGCCGCACCGCAGTCTTCACAGGTCGCCGCAGACGGCGAGACCTGCTCACCGACGTTTGGTGAGTCGGGAAACCGACCGGCTGCTGTGTTACAGACTCCCGCGACGCGTCCTTGCGAGGCGGGTGCACCGAGGCCGCCCGGCCACCTTGCTTTTCGACTCCGGGCAGTCCCGGCCTATCGAGGGAAGGAATCCATTGAGCGACACCACCGACGTGACGTCGGATGTTTCCAACGTCGCTGGCGATGCCACCACCGCCGCCGCCCCCGCCCGTCGTCGGCGTAGCGGCACCGGCCTGTCGGCGATGCTGCTGCCGGAGCTGCAGAGCCTGGCCGCGTCGCTCGGCATCTCGGGCACGGCCCGTATGCGCAAGGGCGAGCTGATCAGCGCGATCTCCGAGCGGCAGGGCGGCGGCGCCGCCGGGACCCCTCGACCGCGGGCCGAGGTCGCGGCCGCTGCCGCTCCCACCCGGGAAGAGGCCCCCGCCGAGGTCCGCGAGAGCACCGAGCGGCCGGCGGCCGAGCGGCGCGCCGCGGAGCAGGCTCCGGCCGAGCCGGCGGCGGTCGAGGCCGAGCCGCGTGGCCGGACCCGGCGCAGCCGGGCCGCCACCTCCGAGGCGCGGGCCGCGGAGGCCCGTCCGACGGAGACGCGTCCCACGACGGAGCGGCCCGCGGAGGCCCGTCCGGCCGAGACGCGTACGGACGAGGCCGAGGTCGGCGAGCGTGCCGAGGGCCGTGGCCGTGACCGTGCTGAGCGTGGCGACCGTGCCGAGCGTGGCGACCGCAGCGAGCGGGGCGCCGAGCGTGCCGAGCGCGGTGACCGTGCCGAGCGCGGTGACCGTGCCGAGCGCGGTGCCGAGCGCGGTGCCGAGCGGGGCGACCGTGCTGAGCGCGGTGACCGTGCCGAGCGCGGTGACCGCAACGAGCGCGGTGACCGTGCCGAGCGCGGTGACCGTGCCGAGCGCGGGGACCGCAACGAGCGGAGCGACCGTGGCGAGCGCGGGGACCGCAACGACCGTGGCGAGCGTGCCGAGCGGGGCGACCGCGACCGTAACGAGCGCGGCGACCGGGGCCAGCGGGTCGAGCGCGACAACGACGGCGACGACGACGAGGGCGGCGGCCGGCGTGGCCGGCGCAGCCGGTTCCGGGACCGTCGCCGTGGCCGCGGCGAGCGTGCCGAGGGCGGCGACGGCGGGCGTGACGGCGGGCGCGAGCCGCAGGTCGGCGAGGACGACGTGCTCGTCCCGGTGGCCGGCATCATCGACGTGCTCGACAACTACGCCTTCGTGCGGACCACCGGCTACCTGGCGGGCCCGAACGACGTCTACGTCTCCATGTCGCAGATCAAGAAGTACGGCCTGCGGCGCGGTGACGCCATCACCGGTGCGGTGCGCGCCTCGCGCGACGGCGAGCAGCGGCGGGACAAGTACAACCCGCTGGTGCGGCTGGACACCATCAACGGGATGGAGCCCGACGAGGCCAAGCGCCGGCCGGAGTTCTACAAGCTCACCCCGCTCTACCCGCAGGAGCGACTGCGGTTGGAGACCGAGCCGCACATCCTCACCACCCGGGTCATCGACCTGGTCATGCCGCTCGGCAAGGGCCAGCGTGCGCTGATCGTGTCGCCGCCGAAGGCGGGTAAGACGATGGTGCTCCAGGCCATCGCGAACGCGATCACGCACAACAACCCGGAGTGCCACCTGATGGTGGTGCTGGTGGACGAGCGGCCCGAAGAGGTCACCGACATGCAGCGGTCGGTGAAGGGTGAGGTCATCGCGGCGACGTTCGACCGTCCGCCGCAGGACCACACCACGGTGGCCGAGTTGGCGATCGAGCGGGCGAAGCGCCTGGTCGAGCTGGGCCACGACGTGGTCGTGCTGCTCGACTCGGTGACCCGCCTCGGTCGGTCGTACAATCTGGCGGCACCGGCCAGCGGCCGGATCATGTCGGGTGGTATCGACTCCACGGCGCTCTACCCGCCGAAGCGCTTCCTCGGTGCGGCCCGCAACATCGAGAACGGCGGCTCGCTGACCATCCTCGCCACCGCGCTGGTGGAGACCGGTTCCATGGCGGACACGGTCATCTTCGAGGAGTTCAAGGGCACCGGCAACGCGGAGCTGAAGCTGGACCGGAAGATCGCCGACAAGCGCATCTTCCCGGCCATCGACATCCACCCGTCCGGCACGCGTAAGGAGGAGATCCTGCTCGCGCCGGAGGAGCTGGCCATCATCCACAAGCTCCGGAAGGTCCTGCACTCGCTGGACTCGCAGGCGGCGCTGGACCTGCTGCTCGACAAGCTCAAGCAGACCCGCACCAACATCGAGTTCCTGATGCAGATCGCGAAGTCGACGCCGGGGGAGTGACCCTGCCCGGGTGAGACGAGCGAGAAGGGCACGGCCATCTGGCCGTGCCCTTCTCGCGTTCCGAGCCCAACCCTGGCCTCCTCACCTCTGGCGGCGGAGCCGCCGAGAGAGCCCGCCACGGGTCATCGACATGCCGACCGCCGGAGTTGCTGTCGGTAACCAATGCCTGCGACGGACCTGGCATCACTCTGCGTGATCGATTGTGATCGCGTGGCGAGTCCCGATGATTGGACTGTCGCTGCTGACGCCTGCTGACCAGGCGATTCGCCGAAAGGGCCGAAGCCGCCGCCCTGCTCTCCCTGCTCCCTTTGCTCTGCATCCATATGCGCAACGCCTACCGTGCGTGCCCGGTGCCTATGTGGATGCAGAGCAAAGGGGACGGAGTTGGAGGTAGGAGAGGGCATGGAGGACTTACGCTCCGTGACCGGAGGTGGAGAGGGCGGGCGCCGCTGTGCGACACGGTGCAGGCCGCGCGCCCACTCCTGCGGCCCCCCCCGCCGCAGTGCGGTGCCGTGGCGCGGGGCGCAACCTCCGCCGTGCCACGGTGCGGCCGCGGGCGCGCTGGGGCTCGCGCCCAGTCGGGGTGCCGCGCCGAGTCGGGGGCCGCGCCGGGGCCGAGGGGACGGCGCCGGTCGGGGCGCCGCAACTCAGCCGAGGCGCGGGCGGGCGTCGGGGCGGTGGCAACCCGACGGGCGGAGTTTTCCTTCGCTTTGGCTGGCAGGTATTGAAACTTCTATTCACCGTCCGGTTGACTGTCGCCCATGCGTACCCGCAGACGATCCGCCCGGCTCGCAGGCGTCCTGCTGCTGACGCCGCTGCTTACCCTGGCCGGCACCGTGCCGGCGAACGCCGGTGCGCCCGCTCCGGCCACCGATCCCTCCGTCACCGCGGCCGAGGACGCACCGCGTGCCTCCTCGTACTCCGCGGACTCCGTGACGCTCGCGGGCGATCCCGCCGCGAGCACGTCGGCCGCCGCCGCACCGACCGGTGTGGAGCCGGCCGGCGGGCTGGAGACCGCGAAGACCACCCGCCCGGTCGCCCCGGGCCTCGCCCTGACCTCCTTCGACCGGTACGACGCCGACGGCTGGCTGCGCGCGGACGCGCTGACGGCCGACCTGACCGGCGGCCTCACCGTGGACTACGTCAACTCCGGCGCGGTCAGCCGGGCCGAGCCGCTGCGGGGCGCCGTCGACGCGGCCCGGGCGGTCGCCGCGGTCAACGGCGACTTCTTCGACATCAACAACTCCGGCGCCGCCCAGGGCGTCGGGATCCGGAACGGGCAACTCGTCCAGTCGGCGGTCAGCGGGCACCGCAACGCCGTCGCGATCACGACCGAGGGGCTCGGCCGGGTCATCGAGGTGAACTTCGACGGCACCGCGACGCTGCCCACCGGTCCGGTGACGTTGACCCAGTTCAACAACATGATCCAGGCGAACGGCATCGGTGTGTTCACGGCGCTCTGGGGGTCGTACACCCGGGAACGTGCCGTTTCCGGCGCCGCCCGCGTGACGGAGGTCACCGTGGTCGACGGCCGCGTCGTCACCGTGGCCGGCACGGCCGGCAGCGGGGCGATCCCGGCGGGCACCACCGTGCTGCTCGGCCGCGACGCGGGTGCGGACGCCCTCGCGGGGCTGCGCCCCGGCGACGCGGTCACGGTCGCCTACCGGCCCAAGCCGGCCGACGGCAGCAACCTGCGCGCGGCGGTCGGGGGCGGCAACGTGCTGGTCCGCGACGGGGTGGTGCAGAGCATCGCCGACACGTCGCTGGCCCCGCGTACCTCCGTCGGCTTCTCCGCCGACGGCCGACGCATGATCATGTTGACCGTGGACGGCCGGCAGGTCGACAGCCGCGGCGTCACCCAGACCGAGATGGGCCGCATGATGGCCGAACTCGGCGCGCACCACGCGCTCAACCTCGACGGCGGCGGCTCGTCCACGCTGCTCGCCCGGGAGCCGGGCGCGGCGGCCGTGCAGGTGGAGAACAGCCCGTCCGACGGCAGCGAGCGTGCCGTGCCCAACGGCCTGGCCATCTACGCGCCCAAGGGCAGCGGCCGGCTCACCGGGTACTGGCTGGAGACCGCCAGCGACCCGACGACCGCCCCGGGCGTCGCGCCGGTGCGCGGCGGCCGACCCGACCGCGTCTTCCCCGGCCTGACCCGGCGGCTCACCGCCGCCGGGCACGACGAGACGTACGGCCCGGCGGCCGGCGCGCCGATGTGGCGGGCCAACCCGGCGGTGCACGGCATCGTCGACAGCAAGGGCCGGTTCCGGGCCGGGTTGCCCGGGAAGACCACGGTCACCGCCTCGCGGGGCGCGGCCCGTGGCGCCCTCGACCTGACCGTGCTCGGGCCGCTGGCCCGCATCGACTCCACCGTGGAGCGGGTCGGCCTGACCGGTGCCGAGGGCAGCGCGCTGTTCGGCGTCGTCGGCTACGACGCCGAGGGCAACACCGCCCCGATCGAGCCGGCCGACCTGAAGCTCGACTACGACAAGGACCTGCTGAGGATCGCCCCGACCGCCGACGGCAACCTCGCCGTCACCGCTCTGCGGGACACCGGCTCGGCGCTGGTCACCGTCCACGTCGGCCGCAGCAGCACCGTCCTGCCGGTCACCGTCGGGCTCGCCGACGTGCCGGTGGCCGGCTTCGACGACGCGGCGGCCTGGAAGTTCAGCCAGGCCCGGGCCAGCGGCGCCGTCGCGCCCGCGCCGGGCCGCACCGGCACGGGCCTGAAGATGACGTACGACTTCAGCCAGTCCACCGGCACCCGGGCCGCGTACGCGGACCCGCCGGCCTGGATCACGGTGCCGGGCCAGCCGCAGGCGTTCGGCATGTGGATCCACGGCAACGGCACGGGGGAGTGGCCCAGCCTGCACCTGCACGACGCGCAGGACACCCAGCACGTGCTGCGCGGCCCGCTGATCACCTGGACGGGCTGGAAGTACGTCGAGTTCGCCGTCCCCGCCGGGGTGCAGTACCCGGTGCGGGTCCGCCGGTTCTACGTGGCGGAGACCAACGCCGCCGCGCAGTACCGCAGCGAGGTCATCATCGACGACCTGGTGGCGAAGGTGCCGCCGACGGTCGACGTGCCGGCCGAGAAGCCGCGTACCGACCGGGTGGTGCTGCGTGACGGCACTGTGGACGGTGCGCCCTGGCGCTTCGCCGTCCTGTCCGACGCGCAGTTCGTCGCGGCGAACCCGGACAGCGACCTGGTCGCCCAGGCCCGCCGTACGCTGCGCGAGGTCAAGGCCGCGAAGCCGGACTTCCTGGTCATCAACGGCGACTTCGTGGACACCGCCTACCCGGCGGACTTCGCGCTGGCCAAGCGGCTGCTGGACGAGGAGCTCGGCGGCGAGGTGCCGTACTACTACGTGCCCGGCAACCACGAGATCATGGGCGCTCCGATCGCCAACTTCCGGGCCGCCTTCGGCGACACCGAGCGCACCTTCGACCACAAGGGCACCCGGTTCGTCACGCTGAACTCGTCGACCGGCTCGCTGCGCGGCGGCGGTTTCGACCAGGTGCGGATGCTGCGCGAGGCGCTCGACTCGGCGGCCGGCGACCCGGCCGTCGGTTCGGTGGTCGTGCTGCACCACCACCCGCCGCGCGACCCGAGCCCGGCCAAGGCCAGCCAGCTCGGCGACCGGAAGGAGGCGGCGCTGCTGGAGCAGTGGCTGGCCGACTTCCAGCACCGCACCGGCAAGGGGACCGCGTTCGTCGGCGGGCACGTCGGCACCTTCCACGCCGACCGGGTCGACGGGGTGCCGTACCTGATCAACGGCAACGCGGGCAAGAACCCCTCCACCCCGGCCGACCAGGGCGGCTTCACCGGGTGGACCGAGTTCGGGGTGGACCCGGTGAGCCCGGCCGAGGCCGACCGGGCGCGGCGCAACCCGCTCGTCGAGGGCCCGCGCTGGGTCGCCGCCGAGACCCACGCGCACGTCGACGCGCTCGCGCTGACCGCCCCGGCCGGCGTCGCGGTCGGCGCACCGGCGACGGTCACCGCCACGGTGACCCAGCCCGGCGGGCGTACGGTGCCGGTGGCGGCGCCGGTGAGCGCGGACTGGTCCGCCTCGCCGAACGTGCACGTCGGCTCGATCCTCGGGCTGCGGCCCTGGCACGTGGCCCGCTTCGACCCGGCCACCGGCAAGCTCACGGCCCTGCGCCCCGGCGCCCAGGTCAAGCTGGCCGTCGCGGTCAACGGCGCGCACGCCGAGGCCACGATCACCCTGACGGCCGCCGCCCAGGCCCCGGCCGCCTGACAGGTGTGGAGGGCCCTTCCGGCGGCTGCCGTCCGGAGGGGCCCTCCGCACTCCCGGAGTGCGCGGGCCGGCCGGTCGGGCGACGGCCGGGACCGCGTGTGAGCCGGGCCGCGAGAGGGCTCAGAAGTCGCCCTCGGCCACCTGGAAGACGGTGAGGCCGAGGGCGCGCCACATCCGCACCACCTGCTGGCGGTCGTCGAAGACGCCGACCACCCGGTAGCGGCCGGCGATCTCGCGCTCGTAGATCTCCCGCTTGACCACGGAGTCCTTCCGGCGGTCGCCGACGGCGCGCAGGTGCAGCCCGAGATAGGGGACGCGGACGTGCCGGGCCAGCCACTCCTCGGTGGCGGCGCGGGCGGTGGCGTCCCGGCCCGAGCAGAACACCACCGCGTACCCGGCGGCGTGCATCGCCCGCACCGCCGCGATCACCGCCGCGTTCGGCTCGTCCTCGCCGACCCGGGTCATGTCGTACGGGCTGCGCGAGACGTTCAGCGCGACCGTGCCGTCGATGTCGACCAGCACGATCTCCGGCGGCTCGGTCGACGGGGCGTGCACCGTGGCGGGCCGTCCCGTCCGGGCCTGCGGCACGGGCAGCGGCAGCGTACGACCCTCCAGGTAGCGCTCGTGCAGCCGGCGGATCCACGCCTCGCCGACCCGGTCGGCCTCGGGGCGGGCCGCGTCGCGGCGCAGGCACTCCGCCAGCGGCACGTCGGTGAAGTCGTGCACCTCGAACTCGGCGCCGTGCCGGGCGGCCAGGTCGGCCCAGTCGCGCAGGGTCCGCGAGCGCAGGTTGGTGTCGTCGACGCAGACGTCGGCGCGCATCCGCAGCAGCGCCTCCACCTGCGCCCGCTGCACGACGGTGACCTGCCACTCCGCCCGCTGGGTGAACAGCCGCTCGCCGTGCAGCATCCGGCGCAGGTCGTCCCGGTTGACGCGGACCACGGACGGCTGGAGCGTCCGGGCGAACGTGGTCTTGCCGGAGGCGGGCAGTCCCCGGGTGGCGATCAGGCGGGCCATCGGCTCCTCCGTGTCGTACGTCGTCGGTGGTCCCGTCGCCTCCCGCGCCGTGCCCCGGGCGGGGCACGCCCGGACGGCGGCCGTGCCGGGGTGAATGCCCGGCCACGCTGCGGGAATGCGGGAGGTGCGGCGTGCGTTGTCGATGCCGGACCAGCCGTGCGGCCCGATTGCCGGGCCGGCGTCCGCCCATGGCACACTGGTCAATCGGCCACCGGTTCCGGTTCACGCCCGAGCCCGTCGCACGCCGCGACGGACACCGACGGCGACCCGGCGACCACCCACGAGAGGACCGAGGCGAGATGAAGTCCAACATCCACCCGGAGTACGTGACCACCGAGGTCAGCTGCTCCTGCGGCAACACGTTCACCACCCGCAGCACCGCCAAGGGCGGCTCGATCCACGTCGAGACCTGCAGCGCCTGCCACCCGTTCTACACCGGCAAGCAGCGCGTCCTGGACACCGCGGGCCGGGTGGCGAAGTTCCAGCAGAAGTACGCCAAGGTTCAGGCCAAGAAGGCCAAGTAGCTCCTCGTTCGGCGCCCGCGTCCGGTCTCGTGCCGGACGCGGGCGTCGTCCGTATTCCCCCTGGTCCCGCCCTCGTCGTCGAAGGAGCCTCCCCCGCATGAGCAGCGAGCGTCTGGCCGCCCTCCTCGACGAGTACGCCGAGCTGGAGAAGCGGCTGGCGGACCCGGCCATCCACGCCGACCAGGGCACCGCCCGCCGGGTCGGCCGCCGGTACGCCGAGCTGGTGCCGCTGCACAAGGCGGCCGGTGAGCTGGAGCAGGCCCGCGCCGACCTCGCCGCCGCCCGCGAGCTGGTCGCCGAGGACGCGTCCTTCGCCGCCGAGGCGGAGTCGATCGCGGCGAGCCTGCCGGGGCTGGAGGAGCGGCTGGCGGAGCTGCTGATCCCACGCGACCCGCACGACGCCAAGGACGTGATCGTCGAGATCAAGGCGGGCGAGGGTGGCGAGGAGTCCGCCCTGTTCGCCGGCGACCTGCTGCGGATGTACACCCGCTACGCCGAGCGGCGCGGCTGGCTCACCGAGGTGATCGACGCCCAGGACTCGGACCTGGGCGGGGTGAAGGACGTCTCGCTGGCGATCAAGACCAAGGGCGTGCCCGAGGGCGGCCACGGCGTCTGGTCCCGGCTCAAGTGGGAGGGCGGCGTGCACCGGGTGCAGCGCGTACCCGTCACCGAGTCGCAGGGCCGCATCCACACGAGCGCCGCCGGCGTGCTGGTGCTGCCGGAGGCCGAGGACGTCGACGTCACCATCGACCCGAACGACCTGCGTATCGACGTGTTTCGCTCGTCCGGCCCGGGCGGGCAGTCGGTGAACACGACCGACTCGGCGGTGCGGATCACGCACGTCCCGACCGGCATCGTGGTCTCCTGCCAGAACGAGAAGTCCCAGTTGCAGAACCGGGAGCAGGCGATGCGGATCCTGCGCGCCCGGCTGCTGGCGGCGGCCCAGGAGCAGGCCGACGCGGCCGCCTCGGACGCCCGCAAGGCGCAGGTGCGCACCGTGGACCGCTCCGAGCGCATCCGCACCTACAACTTCCCGCAGAACCGGATCACCGACCACCGGATCGGCTACACCGCGTACAACCTGGACCTGGCGCTCGCGGGCGACCTGGACGGGGTGCTCGACGCCCTCGCCGAGGCCGACCGCGCCGCCCGCCTGGCCGGCGACACCGAGCTGACCCGCCGCTGACCCCGCCGCCGGCGCGCGGTCAGGAGGCGCGGGGGCGGGTCTTCGCCGCCAGCATCGCGCGGTCGGCGGCCTCGAACGCGGTGCCGAGGGCGTCGCGCAGGCCCGGGCCGGTGGCGCCCACCTCGGCGAAGCCGACGCTGACGCCGACCGGGGTGCCGGGCACCAGCGACTCCCAGTCCTCCGTGCGTACCGCGGCGTCGATGCGGCGGCCCACCTCGGCCGCCTCGGCCATCCCGGCGCCGGGCAGCACCACCACGAACTCGTCCCCGCCGTAGCGGGCCACGAAGTCGCCCCGGCGCATCACCCGGTTGATCACCCCGGCGATGCGCTGGAGCACCAGGTCGCCCGAGTGGTGCCCGTGCCGGGTGTTGACGGCCTTGAAGCCGTCCAGGTCGCAGACGCCGATCACCACCCGGTCGCCGTGGGAGACCACGGTGGCGATGTAGCGCTCCAGCCGCCGCCGGTTGGGCAGCCCGGTCAGCGGGTCGGTCAACGCCTCGCCCTCGAAGCGGGCCGCCTCGCGGCGCATCTCCTCGTGGTCGATGCGGGCGGCGATGCCGTCGATGTAGACGTCCCGGAGCCGGTCGTTGCGCTGGGCGGCCAGCCGGAACGCCAGCCGGTCGGCCCGGTGCGCCCCGGCGTGGTCGCCGGCGCGGGCGAGGGCGATGCTGCGCAGGCGGGCCGGCTCGGCCGCGCCCAGCGTCTCGATGGAGACCTGGACGGTGTCCAGCCGGGTGACGGCCTCGATCGGCCGCCCCTCGGCGACGGCCAGGCAGACCTGGCCGAGCTGGCGCATGTCACGGGCGCGGGCGCTGTCGCCGCCGTGGCCGAGCAGCCGGGACGGGGCGGCGTCCGTGTCGGCGTCCAACCGGTCGCCGAGGGCCGCCCGCCGGGCGGCGGCGTAGCCGTACGCGGCCAGGCTGCTCGGGCGCAGCTTCCCGGCCCGACCGCTGCGCAGGAACCGGTCGAGGTCGGCCGCGACGTCGCGCAGCACCCGCAGGCAGCCGTCGCTGTCGCCGTTGTGGTCCAGCGCCACGGCGTTGCGCAGCCGGATGCCGGGGGCGGCGAAGGTCTCCTCGGGGATCTCGGCGGCGCCGCCGAGCTGCCGGGCCCGTTCGATGGCGCCGAGGGCGTAGCCGTGGAAGCTGAGGTACGAGTAGGCCATCGCCAGGTCGTGCCAGCCCCACGCGGTGTCCCGGTCGGGGTCCGCCACGGCGCCCAGCGCCCGCGCCGCCTTCACGAGGTGGGTGACGCAGCGGTCCGGCGCGCCCTGGTGGTGCGCGGCGAGGGCGGCCAGCGCGTTGAGGTGCCCGAGCAGGTAGGGCTCGGCGAGGTCGCGGACGGCGGTGGAGGCCTCCTCGACGGCCCGGGTGTACTCCGCCGTGCGCCCCAGGTTGATCACCGCGGAGAGGCGCTGCACCAGGGCGTCGGCCCGTGCGTACGGGTCGGTGGTGGTGGTGATGACCCGGTCGAGGATCGCGTACGCCTCGGCGGAGCGGCTGGACTCCTGGAGGGTCCGCGCCCGCGTCAGGGCGTCAACCTGGTCGGTGACCCGGTCGAGCCAACCCACCGCGACCTCCTGTCGGTGTGCGTCCGGACGCATCCGCTCGTGATGTCCAGCGCGACGCCCCATGATTATCTCGTGACCACCGTGCCGCAACACCCGTCCGAAGGGACGAGACGGCAGCGCCCTTCCGTGGCGTTGGCCCGGGCGTGCCGCGCCCTCGCCGACGCCGGGATCGCCTCGGCGAGGGCCGAGGCGGAGCAGTTGGCGGCGTACGTGCTCGGGGTGCCCCGGGGGCGCCTGGCGCTGGCCGACGACCTCACCGCCGACCAGCTCGACCGGTTCGACGAGCTGGTCGCGCGGCGGGCCGGGCGGGAGCCGTTGCAGCACCTCACGGGCAGCGCCGGCTTCCGGCACCTGGAGCTGGCCGTCGGGCCGGGCGTCTTCGTGCCCCGGCCGGAGACCGAGCTGCTCGCCGGCTGGGGGATCGCGCAGGGCCGACGCCTCGGCGCCGGGCTGGTGGTGGACCTGTGCAGCGGCTCGGGGGCGATCGCCCTCTCGGTCGCCCAGGAGCTGCCGGCGGCCCGGGTGGTGGCGGTGGAACGGTCGACGGCGGCGCTGCCCTGGCTGCGGCGCAACGCGGCGGCCCGGGCGGCCGCCGGGGACCGGCCGATCGAGGTGGTGGCGGCGGACGTCACCGCCGCCGACCTGCTCGCCGACCTGGTGGGCCGGGTCGACGTGCTGCTGTGCAACCCGCCGTACGTGCCGTCGGACGTCGCCGTACCCCCGGAGGTGGGCCGGCACGACCCGGCGAGCGCGGTCTTCGGCGGCGCGGACGGCCTCGCGGTGATCCGTCCGGTGATCGCCCGGGCGGCGGCGCTGCTGCGCCCGGGCGGGGTGCTCGGCGTGGAGCACGACGACACGCACGGCACGGCGGTGCCCGACCTGCTCGCGGCGGACGGCCGGTTCGAGGCGGTCGCCGGCCACCCGGACCTGACCGGGCGGCCCCGCTTCGCGACCGCGTCCCGCCGGGCGGACGGCCAGCACGCCGCCGCCGGGGCGACGTGGCAGACTGACTCCTCGTGATGCTCTACGACTGCCGGTCGCCCGCCGACCGGGACCGCGGCATCGCCGCTGCCATCGAGGCGGTCAAGAACGGCGAGCTGGTCGTCCTGCCGACCGACACGGTCTACGGGATCGGCGCGGACGCGTTCACCCCGTACGCGGTCAAGGCCCTGCTGGACGCCAAGGGCGGCCGTCAGGTGCCGCCGCCCGTGCTGATCGGCTCCCGGCACACCCTCGACGGCCTGGTCTATTCGCTGCCCCAGGCGGCCCGGGATCTCGTCGAGGCGTTCTGGCCGGGGGCGTTGACCATCATCGTGACGCACTCGCCCAGCCTGCGCTGGGATCTCGGCGACTCCTCGGGGACGGTGGCGGTGCGGATGCCGCTGCACCCGGTGGCGCTGGAGGTGCTGCGCGAGACCGGCCCGATGGCGGTCGCCTCGGCCAACAAGACCGGCCAGCCGGCGGCCCTCACCGCCGAGGAGGCCCGTGACCAGCTCGCCTACTCGGTGCGGGCCTACCTGGAGGCCGGGCCCTGTCCGGACCCGGTGCCGAGCACGATCGTCGACCTCACCGGCGAGGTGCCGCAGGTGCTGCGGCAGGGCGCCGTCCCGATCGAGAAGCTCCGCGACGTGGTGCCCGACATCCTCGCCGGCCAGGGGGTCTGAGTGCCTCCGTTCACCGTGCTGCACGTGTGCATGGGCAACATCTGCCGGTCGCCGATGGCCGAGCGCCTGCTGGCCCTCGCCGTGCGGGAACGGCTGGCCCGCCGCGAGGTCGATCCGGAGCGCGCCGACGAGCTGCTGCACAGCCACAGCGCCGGCACCGGCGGCTGGCACGCCGGCGAGGAGATGAACCCGCCGGCGTCGCGCCAGGTGACCGCCCGGGGCGGCAGCGTCGCCGGCTTCGCCGCGCGCAAGCTGCGGTCGGACCACATCGACGCCGCCGACCTCGTCCTCACGGCCACCGCCGACCAGCAGGACTACGTGGTGGCGTTGCGTCCCGACGCCGCGTCCCGCACGTTCGTGCTGGGCGAGTTCGGCCGGCTGCTCGCGGGGGTGGACGCCGCCGGGCTGCCGGCGGCCGAGGCGACCCCCGACGGGGTGTACGCGCGGGGCGTGGCCCTGGTGGCGGCCGCGCACGCCGCCCGCCTGGGCGCCACGGCGCTGCCCACCGACGATCTCGACGATCCGTGGGGTCGCGGCGACCAGTGCTTCAGCCGGGTCGCCGACGAGATCGAGGAGACCGTCCACCCCCTCGCGGCCGCGCTCCTGCCGTAACCCGCCCGAGGTACCCCCGCGCGTGAGTTTCCTGCGGGTTTGGGGGAAAGGCGCGGTCAAGAGGGTCATTCGGGTCATTCTGGGTGGGTCCTGACCGGCTCCTGCGGGGAGAGCTGATGACCCGGGCACGCCTCGACAAACTGTTCACCGTGCTGATCGCCGGCGTGCTGGCCGGGCTGGCGCTCGCGGTGGCGGCCCTCCCGGCCGCGCTGGTCTTCGGGATCGGGTTCTCGGCGCTCGCCGCGCCGTACTCGGAGCTACCGAACACGCTGCGCACGCCGCCCACGCCCCAGCGCTCCAACCTCTACGCCAACGACGGCACCACCCTGATCACCTCCTTCTACCAGGAGGACCGGGTGGACGTGCCGCTGGCCGAGGTGGCGCCGGTGATGCGGCAGGCGATCATCGCCGCCGAGGACACCCGGTTCCACGAGCACCGCGGCGTCGACCTGCGCGGCGTGGTGCGGGCCTTCGCGGTCAACCAGCGCGACGGCACGACGAGGCAGGGTGCGTCCACGCTGACCATGCAGTACGTCCGCAACGTGCTCAGCAACGACCCCCGGCTCAGCGAGCGGCAGCGCGCCGCCGCCAGCGAGCTGACCACTGCCCGCAAGATCCAGGAGATGCGGTACGCGTTGGCCCTGGAACGGGAGCTGTCCAAGGACGAGATCCTCACCCGCTACCTCAACATCGCCTACTTCGGCGCGGGCGCGTACGGGGTGGCCGCCGCGAGCCGGCGCTACTTCTCCAAGCCGCCGGCGGAGCTGACCCTGGCCGAGGCGGCGCTGCTGGCGGGCCTGGTCCGCTCCCCGCACACCGACGACCCGATCAACGGCGACGCGGACGCGGCACTCGCCCGCCGGGCGTACGTGCTCGACCGGCTGGTGGAGTCCGGGCAGGTGCCGGCCGAGGCGGCGGCCCTGGCCGAGGCCGAGCAGTTGAAGCTGCGGCCCAGCCAGACGCCGAACGACTGCACGGCGGTGCCGGCCGAGCACAACGACTGGGGCTTCTTCTGCGACTGGTTCACCCGCTGGTGGAACGCGCAGCCGGCGTTCGGCGCGACGGTCGACGAGCGGCAGCTCACGCTGCGCCGGGGCGGCTTCTCCATCGTCTCCTCGCTCGACCCGGCGGTGCAGCGGGCCACCACCGAGCAGGTCCGCCGGGTCTATCCGGTGGACGACCGCCGGGCGGCGCCGACGGCGGTGGTCCAGCCCGGCACGGGCCGGGTGCTCGCGATGGCGGTGAACCGGAACTACGGCGTGGCCGCCAACCCGGCCGGGCAGAAGAACCACCCGAACACGGTCAACCAGCTGGTCGCCGGGGGCGGGGCGATCGAGGGCTACCAGGCCGGGTCCACGTTCAAGCTCTTCACGATGCTGGCCGCGCTGGAGGCCGGGCTGCCGCTGAGCACGGAGTTCGACGCGCCGGCGCGGATCGTGACGGACTACTCGGTGACCGAGGCGACGGCGAGCTGCGACGGGTACTGGTGCCCGCGCAACGCCAGCGCCTCGATGGACGGCCGGCACACCATGTGGACCGCCTTCGGCGAGTCGGTCAACACCTACTTCGCCTGGCTGACCGAGCGGGTCGGCGCGGACCGGGTGGTGGAGATGGCCGAGCGGCTCGGCATCGTCTTCCGCTCCGAGGACGACGCGCGGCTGGCCCGCCACGGGGCGCGCGAGTGGGGACCGTTCACCCTCGGCGTCTCCGCCACCACCCCGCTCGACCTGGCCGGCGCGTACGCGGCGGTGGCGGCCGAGGGCTCGTGGTGCGCGCCGCTGCCGGTCGTCTCGATCGCCGACGCCGCCGGCCGGCCGGTGGCCGCCGCGCAGCCGGACTGCCGCCGGGCGGTCGACGTGGACGTGGCCCGGGCGGCGGCCGACGCGGCCCGCTGCCCGGTCGGCGACCAGTCGATGTACCGGGAGTGCGACCGCGGTACCGCCGAGGGGCTGCACCGGCAGCTCGGACGGCCGGTGGCGGGCAAGACGGGCAGCTCGGACGGGTACGCGACGGAGACCGTGGTCGCCTTCACCCCGCAGCTCGCGGTCGCCTCGATCGCCGCCAACCCCGACGACCCGGGCGACGCGGTCGGCCAGCGGGTGCAGAGGCAGCTGGTCGAGGCGGTGGGGGAGGTGCTCTCCTTCGCGCTGCGCGACGAGCCGGTGCGCGACTTCGTGCCGCCCAGTGAGGCGACCGCCTTCCAGCTCACCGGCGCCCGCGCCGGCAACTGAGCCCGCCCGCGCAGCCGTGCCCGCCCCGGCGGGTGCGGCTGTCGAGCCGGGCGCCCCGGCGGGCGGCCCAGATCCGGCGCGGGGGCCGCCTCAGCGGCGCAGGAAGGCGGCGGGCGGGTGGGCCTCCTGCTCCGCCTGGCGCGCGATGTTGCGGGCCATCCCGCCGAAGACCACCGCGTGGAAGGGCGCGACGGATCCCCAGTAGGCGTGCCCGGGCAGCCCGCGCGGCAGGAACACGGCCCGCTGCTGGTAGCGGCTGCCGCCGTCGTCGCCGGGGAGCACGCGCATCTCCAGCCAGGCCCGGCCCGGCAGCCGCATCTCGGCGCGCAGCCGCAGCAGCTCGCCGGGAACGATCTCCTCCACCCGCCAGAAGTCCAGCGCCTCGCCGACCTGGAGGCGGTGCGGGTCGCGCCGGCCACGGCGCAGCCCCACGCCGCCGATCAGCCGGTCCAGCCAGCCCCGGACCGTCCAGGCCAGCGGGAACGAGTACCAGCCGTGCTCGCCGCCGACGCCCTCGATGACCCGCCACAGGTCCTCCGGCGGGGCGTGTACCGCCCGTTCGCGGACGTCGGTGTAGGCGGTGCCGCCGGACCACTCCGGGTCGCTGGGCAGCGGCTCGGCCGGCGCGTCGGGCCCGCTCGCTGTCGACCACCGGGTCTCCACCTCGCCGTCGCGCACCTTCGACAGGGCCAGCGCGACCGCCTGGTCGAAGCTGGTCAGCCCCTCGGGCGGGTCCGGCACGTACCGCGCGATGTCGTGCTCGTGGGCGACGGCCTCGTGGACCAGGCTCTCCACCAACGGCCGGGCGATGGCGTTCGGCACCGGGGTGATGAGCCCGACCCAGTGCGAGGAGAGCGACGGCGTCAGCGGTCGCACCGGCACGATGACGCGCCGGCGCAGCCCGGCCACCCGCGCGTACCGCTGCATCATGTCCTGGAAGGTGAGGATGTCCGGTCCGCCGATGTCGAAGGCGCGGTTGACCTCCGGCGGCAGGTCGGTGCAGCCGGCCAGGTAGCGCAGCACGTCGCGGACGGCGATCGGCTGGATCCGGTTGCGGACCCAGCGCGGGGTGACCATGGCCGGCAGCCGTTCGGTCAGGTAGCGCAGCATCTCGAACGAGGCCGACCCCGAGCCGATGATCACCGCGGCCCGCAGCACCGCCGTCGGCACCCCGCTGTCGAGCAGGATCCGCCCCACCTCGGCCCGCGAGCGCAGGTGCGCCGACGGGACCTCCCGGTCCGCCGCCGGCTCCGGCCCGCCCAGGTAGACGATCCGGCGTACGCCCGCGGCGCGCGCTGCCTCGGCGAACCCGGTGGCGGCCTCGCGGTCGGCGGCCTCGAAGCCGGCCTGGCCGAGCGAGTGCACCAGGTAGTACGCGACGTCCACGCCCGCGAACGCGGCGGGCAGCGTCTCCGGCCTGCGCAGGTCGCCCTCGGCGATCTCCGTCTGCGCCGCCCACGGCACGTCCCGCAGCCGTCCCGCCTTGCGGGCCAGGCAACGCACCGCGTGCCCCTCGGCCAGCAGCCGGGGCGCCAGCCGCCCGCCGATGTAACCCGTCGCTCCCGTGACCAGGCATCTCACGGTCTCCAGTGTGCGGCCCAATAGACTCTGGCGCTGTGGCTACTGAGACGAGCACCTTCTGGGGGCCGGACTTCGACCAGCTCCGCACGACCGACCCGGAGATCGCCGGGGTGGTGCTCGGCGAGCTGGACCGGCTCCGGGGCGGCCTGCAACTGATCGCCAGCGAGAACCTCACCTCGCCGGCCGTGCTGGCCGCGCTCGGCTCCACCCTGACCAACAAGTACGCCGAGGGCTACCCGGGCCGGCGCTACTACGGCGGCTGCGCCGAGGTCGACCGGGCCGAGGAGATCGGGATCGCGCGGGCGAAGGAGCTCTTCGGCGCCGAGCACGCCAACCTCCAGCCGCACTCCGGGGCGAGCGCCAACCTGGCCGCGTACGCGGCGCTGGTCCAGCCGGGGGACACGGTGCTCGCCATGGACCTGCCGCACGGCGGCCACCTGACCCACGGCAGCCGGGTGAACTTCTCCGGCAAGTGGTTCCACACCGTCGGCTACACCGTCCGGCCGGACACCGAGCTGATCGACTACGACGAGGTGCGGGACCTCGCCCGGGCCCACCGTCCCAAAATGATCATTTGTGGCGCGACGGCGTACCCGCGCCTGATCGACTTCGCGCGGTTCCGCGAGATCGCCGACGAGGTCGGGGCGTACCTGATGGTCGACGCCGCGCACTTCATCGGGCTGGTCGCCGGGCAGGCCGTACCGTCGCCGGTGCCGCACGCCGACGTCGTCTGCGCCACCACGCACAAGGTGCTGCGCGGGCCGCGCGGCGGCATGATCCTCTGCCGGGAGTCGCTGGCCCAGCGCATCGACAAGGCGGTCTTCCCGTTCACCCAGGGCGGCCCGCTGATGCACGCGGTGGCCGCGAAGGCGGTCGCGCTGCGCGAGGCCGCCCAGCCCGAGTTCCGGGCCTACGCCGAGCGGGTGGTGGCCAACGCCCGGGCGCTGGCCGCCGGGCTGGCCGACGAGGGGATGCGTCCGGTCTCCGGGGGCACCGACACCCACCTCACCCTGGTGGACCTGCGCGAGGTCGGGGTCACCGGCGCCGACGCCGAGGCGCGCTGCGACGCCGCCACCATCACCCTCAACAAGAACGCGATCCCGTACGACCCGCAGAAGCCGATGGTCGCCTCGGGCATCCGCGTGGGCACCCCGAGCGTCACCACCCAGGGCATGCGCGAGCCGGAGATGCGCCAGGTCGCCTCGCTGATCGCCCGCGCCGTACGCACCGATCCCGCCGCCCCGGGCGGGATCGACACCCTCGCCGGGATCGCCGGCGAGGTCGCCGGGCTGGTCGCCGCCTTCCCGGCGTACCCCCGATGAGCGAGCCGCGCGCGGGCGAGCCCGGCGCCATCCGGGCCCGGCTGCCGCACCTTCGCCTGCCGCTGCTGGCCTGCGCGGTGCTCGCGCTGGTCGCGGTGCCGACCGCGGCGGTGCTGCGCGGCGGCACCGGCGCGGCCGGCGTGGCCGCCGGGATCGCGCTGGTCGTCGTCAGCTACCTGGTCTCCGGCGTCTCGGTGGCCTGGGCCGACGCCGTCAATCCGCGGATGATCATGTCGGTGGGGCTGGTCACCTACGCCACGAAGATCGTGGTGCTCGGGGTGGCGATGGCCGCCGTGGCGGCCACCGGCTGGCCCGGCCTGCCGGACATGGGGGTGGCGATCATCGCGGCCGTGGTGGTCTGGACGGGCGCCCACCTGACCTGGGCCCTGCGCTCGCCGCTGCCCACATTCGAGCGAAGCGGTGAGTGAGCGTTCTGTCGGATCTGTGTCCGGCATTTCGGGCTGCCACGGCGGGCCGCACGGGAGTAACCTGACCAACGACTTTCGCGCCCGCACCACGGCCCGCACGCTGTCCGCAGTGTGGGGGGTGCCGCACACTCCCGCGCGTGCCTGCTGATATTGTTCGCCACGTCATGGCCGAAGACCCACACCCCCGCAGGTCCGACGACCCTTCGTCGGAAGGCGCGGCAGGGGCCGTTCTGGGCTACCTACTCGCCGGCATCGTGGTGTGGGGCTTCCTCGGGTGGTTGGCGGAGCGACTTCTCGATCTGCGAACCGGCGTCGGGGTCGCCCTCGGCATGATCTTCGGCGCGGCCGGAGCGATTTACCTGATCATGAAGAGGCTCAGTGCTTGAGTGCCAGCACGCCCGGGTCTGTCGAGTGCGGAGGATGACACGGTGAGTGGACAGCTCGTCGCCGCCGAGGGGCTTCCCTGGCCCCCCAGCGTCGGAGATTTCTACCCGCCGGACGTGGCTGGCCCCTGGGTCACCAAGTTCGGGATCATGGTCTGGCTCGCGGTCGCGCTGCTGATCGTCTTCTTCATGCTCGCCTACCGGAAGCCCAAGCTGGTCCCCGGCAAGGCCCAGTGGTACGCGGAGTCGGTCTACGGCCTGGTCCGGGACAACATCGCCCGTGAGCAGATGGGCAACGCGGGCATCCGCTTCGCGCCCTACTTCACGGTGCTGTTCAGCTTCATCGTGCTGACCAACCTCTTCGCCATCGTGCCCGGTCTGCAGATCTCGCCGAACTCGCACATCGCGTTCCCCATCGTGCTCGCGGCGATCTCCTACGTGATGTACCTCTACATCGGCGCCCGCAAGCACGGCCTCGGCAAGTACCTCAAGATGAGCCTGATCATCCCGAACGTGCCGTGGCCCATGCACATCCTGCTGATCCCGATCGAGTTCATGCAGACGTTCATCGTCCGGCCCGTCACGCTGGCGCTGCGGCTCTTCGCCAACCTGTTCGCCGGCCACCTGCTGCTGCTGGTCTTCACCATCGGCGGCTTCGTGATGCTCAACTCGAGCAGCCTGTTCATCCAGGTGACCTCGATCTTCTCCTTCCTGATGGCGATCGTGATGGCCTTCTTCGAGGTGCTGGTCGCCGTGCTGCAGGCCTACGTCTTCGTCACGCTGAGCGCGAACTACATCGGAAGTTCGCTCGCCGACGAGCACTGATCGGGCTCGGCGGGCCACCCGGCCCGACCAAGCTTCTGGTACCGACCCGCGTACGCGTGAGACCTCACGCGTCGAACAGGAGGAATACCCGCAATGACTGTTCTTGCCGAGATCGGCGGTAGCGTCAACACCATCGGCTACGGCCTCGCCGCCATCGGCCCCGGTATCGGTGTCGCCCTGGTCTTCGCGGCCTACATCCAGTCGAGCGCGCGCCAGCCGGAGTCCGCCGGCTACAACCGCACCTGGCTGATCCTGGGCTTCGCCCTGGTCGAGGCGCTCGCGCTCTTCGGCCTGGTGCTCGCCTTCGCCGTCGGCGGCTGACGAGAGCTTTCTCCCGACCCGGAGGTCTGACATGTTCATCGCCGCAGAAGGTGTGGAGCACAACCCGATCCTGCCCATCTGGCAGGAGATGGTCGTCGGGACCATCGCCTTCGCCCTGCTCTGCTTCGTCCTGCTGAAGTTCGTCATGCCCCGCATGGAGGCGATGTACCAGGCGCGGGTCGACGCCATCGAGGGCGGGCTCAAGCGGGCCGAGGCCGCTCAGGCCGAGGCCAACCAGGTGCTCGAGCAGTACCGGGCCCAGCTCGCCGAGGTGCGCACCGAGGCAGCCCGGATCCGGGACGACGCCCGGGCCGACGCCGAGGGCATCCGCCAGGACATCCTCGCCAAGGCGCGGGAGGAGTCCGACCGGATCATCGCCGCCGGCAAGGAGCAGCTCGCCGCCGAGCGCGCCACCATCGTGCGCGAGCTGCGCACGGAGGTCGGCACGATCGCGGTTGACCTGGCCAGCAAGATCGTCGGGGAGTCCCTCGCCGACGAGGCGCGTCGCAAGGGCACCGTCGACCGGTTCCTGAGCAACCTCGAGAGCGCGGGGGCCCGCTGATGCAGGCCGCCAGCCGGGAGTCGTACAAGGTCGCGGCCGAGCGCCTCGACGCGTACGTCCGCGGTGCGGAGCCGTCGGCGGTGGTCACCACCGCCGACGCCATCCTCTCCGTCGCCGACCTGCTGCGGCGCGAGCCGCGGCTGCGCCGGGCGCTCTCCGACCCGGCCCGCAGCGGTGCCGACCGTGCCGGGTTGCTCGGCGAGCTGCTGCGCGGCAAGGTCGACGCCGAGGCGCTGGACCTGATCGCCTCGCTGGTCGCCGGCCGTTGGTCGGCGCCCTCGGAGCTGCTCGACGCCGCCGAGCGGCTGGGCGTCGACGCTCTCCTGGCCGGCGCCGACTCCGCGGGCGAACTGGGCGAGATCGAGGACGAGCTGTTCCGCTTCGGGCAGGTCGTCGCCGGTTCGCCGGAGCTGTCCAGCACGCTCTCCGACTCGACCGTCCCGGCCGTCCGGCGGGCCACGCTGGTCGACCAGCTGCTCGCCGGCAAGGCCCGGCCGATCACCGGCTACCTCGTCGGGGTCGCGCTCGCCGGGTTCGGCGGACGCAACCTCTCCGGTGCGCTCAGCCGGCTGGTCGAGCTGGCCGCCGAGCGGCGGGACCGGCAGGTGGCGTACGTGACCGCCGCGGCCCCGTTGAGTGAGGAGGAGGAGCGCCGGTTGGGTGCCAGCCTCTCCGCGATATACGGTCGAGAGGTTTCCGTCAAGCAGACGGTGGACCCCTCGGTTCTCGGTGGCGTCAGTGTGCGGGTCGGCTCCGACCTGTACGACGGCACCGTCCTGCGCCGCCTCAACGAGAGCCGCAACGCGCTCGCGAAGCGCTGAGGCGGCAGCGCCGCCCAGTGCCTGTGACATAGACGCCATTCGGACCGGTCGGTACTAGGTATCCCGGGCCCCTGATACTTAAGGAAGCAGAGGATGGCCGAGCTGACCATCTCGACGGAGGAGATCCGCGGCGCCCTGGAGCGCTACGTCTCCTCCTACTCGTCCGAACTCTCCCGCGAGGAGGTCGGCACCGTCGCCGACACCGGCGACGGCATCGCCCACGTCGAGGGTCTTCCCTCGACCATGACCAACGAGCTCCTGGAGTTCGAGGACGGCACCCTGGGTGTGGCGCTGAACCTCGACGTCCGGGAGATCGGTGTCGTCGTTCTCGGTGACTCCGCCAAGCTCGAAGAGGGCCAGCGCGTCAAGCGCACCGGCCGGGTGCTCTCCGTGCCGGTCGGCGACGCCTTCCTCGGCCGCGTGGTCAACGCGCTCGGCCAGCCGATCGACGGGCTCGGCGACATCGCCAACGAGGGCTTCCGCGAGCTGGAGCTCCAGGCCCCGAACGTGATGTCCCGGCAGTCCGTCGACGAGCCGCTGCAGACCGGTCTCAAGGCCGTCGACGCCATGACCCCGATCGGCCGCGGTCAGCGTCAGCTGATCATCGGCGACCGGAAGACCGGCAAGACCACGGTCGCGCTGGACACCATCCTCAACCAGCGGGACAACTGGCGCTCCGGCGACCCGAAGAAGCAGGTCCGCTGCATCTACGTCGCCATCGGCCAGAAGGCCTCCACGATCGCCTCGATCAAGGGCGTCCTGGAGGAGGCGGGCGCGATGGAGTACACCACCATCGTCGCCTCCCCGGCCTCCGACCCGGCCGGCTTCAAGTACCTCGCCCCCTACACCGGCTCATCCATCGGACAGCACTGGATGTACGGCGGCAAGCACGTCCTCATCGTCTTCGACGACCTGAGCAAGCAGGCCGAGGCGTACCGCGCCGTGTCCCTGCTGCTGCGTCGCCCGCCGGGCCGCGAGGCGTACCCGGGTGACGTCTTCTACCTGCACTCCCGCCTGCTGGAGCGCTGCGCGAAGCTCTCCGACGAGCTGGGCGGCGGCTCGATGACCGGCCTGCCGATCATCGAGACGAAGGCCAACGACATCTCGGCCTTCATCCCGACCAACGTCATCTCGATCACCGACGGCCAGATCTTCCTGGAGACCGACCTGTTCAACCAGGGCGTCCGGCCGGCCATCAACGTCGGCACCTCGGTCTCCCGGGTCGGTGGCGCCGCGCAGGTGAAGCCGATGAAGAAGGTCGCCGGTTCGCTGCGGCTCAACCTGGCCCAGTTCCGCGAGCTGGAGGCGTTCGCCGCCTTCGCCTCCGACCTGGACAAGACCTCCCGCGCCCAGCTGGACCGCGGCGCCCGCCTGGTCGAGCTGCTCAAGCAGGCGAACTACTCGCCGTTCCCGGTGCAGGAGCAGGTCGTCTCGGTCTGGGCCGGCACCGAGGGCAAGCTCGACGACATCCCGGTCGGGGAGATCCGCCGCTTCGAGTCGGAGTTCCTCCAGTACCTGCGCCACAAGCACGAGGGCGTGCTGGCCGCCATCGCCGACCACCAGTGGAACGACGACATCATCGGCTCGCTCGACTCCGCCATCGCCGACTTCAAGCAGGTCTTCCTCGGCAAGGAGGACGAGCGGCGGATCAACGAGGCCCCGGCCTCGCCGCTGGAGGGTGACGAGAACCGCGAGACGGTGACCCGCTACCGGGACGGCGCGGGCGACCGCCCGGCCGAGAACCAGTAAGGGCTGATCCATGGCGGCCCAGGTACGCGTTCTTCGTCAACGGATCCGCTCGGCGAAGGGGATGAAGAAGATCACCAAGGCGATGGAGCTCGTGGCGACGAGCCGGATCGCCAAGGCCCAGGCCCGGGTGGAGGCGTCCCTGCCGTACGCCCAGGCCGTCACCGGTGTGCTCACGGCGCTGGCGTCCAACGCGCAGATCGACCACCCGCTGCTCACCCCGCGTCCGAAGGTGCGGCGGGCGGGCGTCCTGTTGGTCACCTCCGACCGTGGCCTCGCCGGTGGTTACAGCTCCAACGCCATCAAGATGGCCGAGTCGCTGATCGCCCGGCTGCGGGCCGACGGCAAGGAGCCGGTGCTCTACGTCATCGGGCGCAAGGGCGTCGGGTTCTTCCGGTTCCGCGACCGGCCGATCGAGGCGAACTGGACCGGGTTCTCGGAGCAGCCGACCTTCGCCGACGCCCGCACGGTGGGCGAGACGCTGATCAAGGCGTTCACCGCCGGTGCGGACGACGTCGACGGCGGCGCCGGGGCGGACGGGGTGCTCGGCATCGACGAACTGCACATCGTCTACACCGAGTTCCACTCCCTGATGACCCAGACCCCGGTCGCCAAGGTCATCGGCCCCATGCAGGTGGAGGACCGGCCGCGCGCCGAGGGTGCGCTGCCGGCCTACGAGTTCGAGCCGGACGCGGAGGCGCTGCTCGACGCGCTGCTGCCGAAGTACATCAACACGCGGATCTACGCGGCGTTGCTGGAGTCGGCGGCCAGCGAGTCGGCGGCCCGTCGGCGGGCGATGAAGAGCGCCACCGACAACGCCGAAGAGATGATCGAGAAGTACACGCGTGAGATGAACTCGGCCCGCCAGGCCGGGATCACCCAGGAGATCAGCGAGATCGTCGGCGGCGCGAACGCGCTGGCCGCGTCGGGAAGTGAAGTGTGATGACTGCCCCAGTAGAGACCAAGACGGCCACGGGTCGCGTGGTCCGGGTCATCGGCCCGGTCGTCGACGCCGAGTTCCCGCGCGACGCCATGCCGGCCCTGTTCAACGCCCTGCACGTGGACGTGACGCTCTCGGGCGGCGAGAAGACGCTGACCCTGGAGGTCGCCCAGCACCTGGGTGACAACATGGTCCGTGCCATCTCGATGCAGCCGACCGACGGCCTGGTCCGCGGCACCGAGGTGCGCGACACCGGTTCGCCGATCACCGTTCCGGTGGGCGACACGGTCAAGGGCCACGTGTTCAACGCGATCGGCGAGTGCCTCAACCTGACCGAGGGCGAGACGCTCCAGCCCGACGACCACTGGGGCATCCACCGCAAGGCCCCGGCCTTCGCGGACCTGGAGCCGAAGACCGAGATGCTGGAGACCGGCATCAAGGTCATCGACCTGCTCGCCCCGTACGTCAAGGGTGGCAAGATCGGCCTGTTCGGCGGTGCCGGCGTCGGCAAGACGGTGCTCATCCAGGAGATGATCACCCGTGTCGCCCGGAACTTCGGTGGTACCTCGGTCTTCGCCGGCGTGGGTGAGCGCACCCGCGAGGGCAACGACCTCATCGCCGAGATGACCGAGTCCGGCGTCATCGACAAGACCGCGCTGGTCTACGGCCAGATGGACGAGCCGCCGGGCACCCGGCTGCGGGTCGCCCTCTCCGCGCTGACCATGGCGGAGTACTTCCGCGACGTCAAGAAGCAGGAGGTGCTGCTCTTCATCGACAACATCTTCCGCTTCACCCAGGCCGGTTCGGAGGTCTCCACCCTGCTCGGCCGCATGCCGAGCGCGGTGGGTTACCAGCCGACCCTGGCCGACGAGATGGGCGAGCTCCAGGAGCGGATCACCTCCGTCCGGGGCCAGGCCATCACCTCGATGCAGGCGATCTACGTGCCGGCGGACGACTACACCGACCCCGCCCCGGCCACCACGTTCGCCCACCTCGACGCGACCACCAACCTGGAGCGGTCGATCTCCGACAAGGGCATCTACCCGGCCGTGGACCCGCTGGCGTCCTCGTCCCGGATCCTCGCCCCGGAGTTCGTCGGCGCCGAGCACTTCGCGGTGGCGACCGAGGTGAAGCGGATCCTGCAGAAGTACAAGGACCTGCAGGACATCATCGCCATCCTCGGTATCGAGGAGCTCTCCGAGGAAGACAAGATCACCGTGCAGCGCGCGCGGCGCATCGAGCGCTTCCTGTCGCAGAACACCTACGCGGCGGAGCAGTTCACCGGCGTGCCGGGCTCGACGGTCCCGATCCAGGAGACCATCGAGGCCTTCAAGAAGATCAGCGAGGGCGAGTACGACCACTTCCCCGAGCAGGCCTTCTTCATGTGCGGTGGCCTGGAGGACCTGGAGCGCAAGGCTGCGGAGCTGATGAAGGGCTGACCTGTCGGTCCTGAAGAAAGGCCACCCCGGCAACGCCGGGGTGGCCTTTCGTTCATCTTCGGGCCCTATCATCACCGGTGCCCGGTTCCGCGTGCTCGGCGATCATGTCGCACGCGAGGTACCGTCGATCCGCCCACTCACCGCGTGGGCGTCGATCGCAACGAATCGGCTGCATGCGCCCGTCTCCTGATCGTGGGCGTGACGAACGGAGATGATCGTGGGTAAGGCCGACAAGGCCGGCGGTAAACCGTCCAGATGGTCGGGGGTGCCGCGCTGGGCCCGGGTGTGCACCGTCTTCGGTGCCGTCCTGATGCTGCTCAGCGGCGCGGTGCTGGTCGGCGCCGAGGCGTTGATGGCCCGCTACGAGGGGGCCGTGGGCAAGGCCGACCTCTTCGGCGACCAGGCGGCCGGGGCGAAGGAGCGCAAGAGCGACATCAAGGGCCCGCTCAACATCCTGCTGGTGGGCATCGACCCGCGCAACCCCGAGATGCCGCCGCTGGCCGACTCGGTGATGGTGCTGCACGTGCCGGCCGAGATGGACCGCGCGTACCTCTTCTCGATGCCGCGCGACCTCCTCGTCGAGATCCCCGAGTTCAGCCGGGCGGAGTTCAGGGGCGGCACCGACAAGCTCAACGCGGCGATGTCGTACGGCAGCCGGGTGCCCGGCGGCAACCCGGACGCCGCGCGCGGCTTCGAGCTGCTGGCCACCACCGTCCAGAACGTCACCGGCATCCAGCGTTTCGACGCTGGCGCGATCATCAACTTCAACGGCTTCAAGAAGATCGTCGACGCGATGGGCGGCGTCGACATGTACATCGAGCGCGAGGTGCGCTCCGAGCACCGCGAGCCGGACGGCAAGCACCGCAAGGGCAACCCCAACGGCGAGGGCTACGTCGGCCCGCAGGCGGTCTACAAGAAGGGCAACCAGCACCTCAACGGCTGGCAGGCGCTCGACTACGTCCGCCAGCGCTACCCGAAGAACGGTGTCCCCGACGGCGACTACGGCCGGCAGCGCCACCAGCAGCAGTTCGTCAAGGCCATGGCCGGTCAGGCGCTCAGTGCCGACGTGGTGACCAACCCGGTCAAGCTGGACCGGGTGCTACGGGCGGCCGGGCAGTCGCTGATCTTCAGCGGCCGGGGCAACAGCGTGGTCGACTTCGGCCTGGCGCTCAAGGACATCCGCCCGGAGACCATCCAGATGATCAAGCTGCCGGGCGGCTCGGTCGTCGAGAACGGCAAGTACCAGGGCGAGAAGTTCCAGCCCGCCGTGGACGACTTCTTCGCCGCCCTCCAGAAGGGGCAGCTGGACGCGTTCCTGCTCGAGCACCCCGACTTCCAGAACAAGGCCAAGTAGGCGTGGCGCAGGTCTCGCCACCCGCGTTGGGGGCGGGTCGGCGGCACGACTAGACTTTTGACAATCCGCCGCCGCAGCAAGGAGACAGCGTGGCAAAGCAGCTTCACGTCGAGCTCGTAGCCGTCGAGGAGAAGGTCTGGTCCGGCGAGGCCGAGATGGTCGTCGCCCGCACGACCGAGGGCGAGCTGGGTGTGCTGGCGGGGCACGCGCCCCTGCTCGGCCAGCTTGCCGAGCCCGGCCAGGTGCGCATCAAGCTCCCCGGCGGTGAGCAGGTCTCCTACGAGGTGGCCGGCGGCTTCCTGTCGGTGACCGGTGAGGGCGTCACCGTCCTGGCCGAGAGCGCCACCCCGGTCTCCGCCGCGCAGAGCCACTGAGCCGAAACGCCGATGGAGATCGTCGAAGGGATCGGAATCGGCGTCGCCGTCATCCTCGGCGCACTTCTGATCCTCTTCGCCCGGCGGGCCGTCGTCACCCGTAGCGGGGGCATCATCCGGCTCGGCGTCCGGACCTCCACGATGCTCGACGGCCGAGGCTGGTCTCCCGGCTTCGGCCGCTTCGTCGGCGACGAACTCCGCTGGTACCGGCTGTTCAGCTTCGCCATCCGCCCCACCCGGGTGCTCTCCCGCAAGGAGCTGGCCGTCGAGCGGCGGCGGCTCCCCGAGGGGCAGGAGCGCCTCTCGATGCCCGCCGACTGGGTCATCCTCCGCTGTACGAGCAACCACGCTCCGGTGGAGATCGCGATGGCCCGGTCCACCGTCACCGGGTTCCTCTCCTGGCTCGAGGCCGCCCCTCCGGGGGCGGTCTCGCCGCGTCTGGCCTCCCAGGACTGGCCCGCGGCCTGACTTCCCCTCGTCCTTGGGGGGTTCCGGGGAGCCCACCCGCCCCGGGCGGTCAGGCCTGATCCCTCCGCGGGCGGGCCAGCGTGGAAGGCCAGGTGGTTGAGGCCCGGGGCGAGCCGGTCGTTCCGCCGCCCGGAGAGCGCGGGGGACTCCTCCACGACCAGGTAGGTCGGGCCGAGCCGCCAGGAGCGGCCCGCCGGCCACTCCTGGAACGGCGCCCAGCCCAGCTCGCTGAGCAGCCATTCCCAGCCGCGCACGGTGACGGCCGGATCGGGTACCCAGACCTCGACGTGGTGCAGCGTGCCCACCGGGACATCCGGTGGGCACGGGCGACGGGTGGTCAGCGGTTACCGCCGGGCACCCATAGCACATCTCCGTCCGGATTTGCCGTTCTTGACAGGATAAAGAGCAGGTCGGAGAGCCGGTTGAGATACTTTGCCGGGAGCGAGCTGGTCCGATCAGGGTCGTGCGCGACCAGGGCCCACGCCGCCCGCTCGGCGCGCCGGGCGACCGTCCGCGCCACGTGCAGCAGCGCCGCACCTGCGGTGCCGCCGGGGAGGATGAAGGAGTCGAGCTTGCTCAGGCGTGCGTTGTACTCGTCGCACCAGCCCTCCAGACGCTCGACGTACGCCTCGGTGACCCGCAGCGGCGGGTACTTCGGGTCGGGTTCGACCGGGGTGGCCAGGTCGGCGCCCACGTCGAACATGTCGTTCTGGATCGACGCCAGGACGGCCCGCAGCTCGTCGTCGAGCTGCCCCAGGGCGAGCGCTACGCCGATCGCGGCGTTGCACTCGTCGACGTCCGCGTACGCGGAGATGCGCGGATCGGTCTTCGGCACCTGCTCGTTGTTGCTCAGCCTGGTCATGCCGGCATCGCCGGCCTTGGTGTAGATGCGCGTGAGGTGGACGGCCATGACGCACAGCCTACGGATACCGGAACTGACGATCCCGGAGCGCCCGGGCGGCACCGCCGTCCGGACGGCCGGGGTGGGGCCCGGCGACGCCGGTGACCCGGCGGTCAGCGATCTCGACGTCATCCGGGTACGCGGCGACGCGCGCCTGGCCGGCACGGTGCACGTCGTCGGCGCCAAGAACTCGGCACTGAAGCTGATGGCCGCCGCGCTGCTCGCCCCGGGCCGCAGCGTGATCACCAACGTGCCCCGGATCACCGACATCGCGATCATGGGCGAGGTGCTCCGCCGGCTCGGCTGCGGCGTGCACTTCGACGCCGACGACCCCGTCGACCCGATGGTCGCGTACGACGGGGTGGCCCGCTCCCGGTCGGTCGTCATCGACGTGCCGGAGCAGCCCGGTGCCGAGGCGGACTACGACCTCGTACGCCGGCTGCGCGCCTCGATCTGCGTGCTGGGCCCCCTGCTGGCCCGCCGGGGGTACGTGCGGGTGGCCCACCCGGGCGGGGACGCCATCGGCTCGCGGGGCCTGGACATGCACGTCTCCGGGCTGACCCGGATGGGCGCCGAGATCTCCGGCGAGCACGGCTTCGTGATCGCGTCGGCGCCGCACGGGCTGCACGGCGCGGAGGTCGTGCTCGACTTCCCCAGCGTGGGGGCGACGGAGAACCTGGTCATGGCGGCGGTGCTGGCCCGGGGGCCGAGCCTCATCGAGAACGCGGCCCGGGAGCCGGAGATCGTCGACATCTGCACCATGCTCAACCAGATGGGCGCCCGGATCTCCGGCGCCGGCACCTCCACGCTGCACATCGAGGGGGTGCCGGGGCTGCGGCCGGTGCGGCACGCCACGGTGGGGGACCGGATCGTGGCGGGCACCTGGGCGTTCGGCGCGGCGATGACCCGGGGGGACGTCACCGTCACCGGGGTGGAGCCGGCGTTCCTGGAGGTGGCGCTCGACAAGCTGGTCTCGGCCGGGGGCCTGGTGGAGACCCGGGGCGACGCGTTCCGGATCCGGATGGACGACCGCCCGAAGGCGGTGGACGTCGTCACGCTGCCGTACCCGGGCTTCGCCACCGACCTGCTGCCGATGGCGATCGGGTTGGCCGCGGTCAGCGACGGGGCCTCCCTGATCACCGAGAACATCTTCGACGGGCGGTTCATGTTCGCCAACGAGATGATGCGGCTGGGCGCGGACATCAAGACCGACGGTCACCACGCGGTGGTCCGGGGCCGGGAGGTGCTCTCCGGCGCGCCCGTCCGCGCCACCGACATCCGGGCCGGCGCCGGCCTGATCATCGCCGGGCTCTGCGCCGAGGGGGTCACCGAGGTCTCCCACGTGCACCACGTGGACCGGGGCTATCCGGACTTCGCCGCCGACCTGCGCGCGTTGGGCGTCGAGGTGGAGCGCGGCACCGCCCCGGAGGAGCCGGACCTGACCATCTGAGCCGCCGCGCCCCGCCCGACACCCCGGCCGCGAGGGCCGGGGGAGCCCGCCCGGGCCGTCGCCACGGCCACACGCCTTAGCACTCGTTCAGGCTCGCCGACTAGGGTGCTGACAGACACTCCAACAGGCGAGGGAGATAGAGATGGCGGGTCGACTCGCGGTCGTCGGTGCCGGGCTGATGGGTTCGGGCATCGCCCAGGTGGCGGCGCAGGCGGGCTGGCAGGTGACCCTGCGGGACCTGGACGACGCGGCCACCGGGCGCGGCATGGCCGGGATCCGGAAGTCGCTGGAGAAGTTCGCCGAGAAGGGGAAGATCGAGGCGTCCGACGTCGAGGCGACCCTGGCCCGGATCACCCCGACCACCGAGCTGGAGGCGGCTGCCGACGCGGACATCGTGGTCGAGGCGGTCTTCGAGCGGCTGGAGATCAAGCACGAGGTGTTCCGCGCGCTGGACAAGATCTGCAAGGCCGACGCGGTGCTCGCGACCAACACCTCGGCCATCCCGGTGACGCAGATCGCCGCGGTGACCGGTCGTCCGGAGGCGGTCGTCGGCACCCACTTCTTCTCGCCGGTGCCGATGATGAAGCTCTGCGAGCTGGTGCGCGGCTACAAGACCAGCGACGCGACGCTGGCGACGGCGAAGACGTTCGCCGAGGAGATCGGCAAGACCGTCGTGGTGGTCAACCGGGACATCGCGGGCTTCGTCACCACCCGGCTGATCTCGGCCCTGCTCGTCGAGGCCGTCAAGCTGGTCGAGGCGGGTGTGGTCTCGGCCGAGGACCTGGACACCGCCTGCCGGCTCGGCTTCGGCCACGCCATGGGCCCGCTGGCCACCGCCGACCTGACCGGCGTGGACGTGCTCATGCACGCCACGAAGAACATCCACACCGACACCGCGGACCAGAAGTTCTTCCCGCCGGAGCTGCTCCAGCGCATGGTCACCGCCGGCGACCTGGGCCGCAAGAGCGGCAAGGGCTTCTACACGTACTGAGTCGGCGCGGCGGACGGGGGCGGTGAGCCGCCCCCGTCCGGCTCAGCCGTCGCGCTTGGTCGTCCAGCGGAACGTGGTCAGGCAGAGCACCAGGCCGATCACGCACCAGGCGACGAGCACCAGGGCGACCCGGTCCAGCTCGAACGAGCCGCCCGGCTCGCGGGCGCCGAACGCGTCCGGCAGGAAGACCGAGCGCAGACCCTGGCACATCCACTTCAACGGGAAGAGCGCCGCCACCTGCTGCATCCACGTCGGCAGCTCGGTGAAGACGAAGAACACCCCGGAGATGAACTGGAGCACCAGCGCGACCGGCGTGACGACCGCCGAGCCGCTGCGGGCGGTGCGGGCCAGCGACGAGATGGCGATGCCGCACAGGGTGCAGGCGGTGACGCCGAGCACCGACACCCAGCCGAAGGTCAGCCACTTCGCGGCGGTGCCGGGCAGCTCCAGGTCGAACAGCGCCACCGAGACCGCGAGCAGCAGCACCGTCTCGGCGATGCCGATCGCCACCACCATGATCACCTTGCCAGCGAACCAGACCCACTTCGGCATCGGCGTGCCCCGGTAGCGCTTGAGCACGCCCCGGTCCCGCTCGATCGGGATCCAGATGCCCAGGTTCTGGAAGCTCACCGTCATCAGGCCGGTGGCGATCATGCCGGTGATGAAGTACTGCGTGTAGCTGACCCCGGGAGCGATCTCGTCGTCGAAGATCGCCGCGAAGATCAGGATCATGATGACCGGGAAGCCCATCGTGAAGACGACGGACTCCCGACTGCGCAGGAACTGGGTGATCTCCAGCCGGCTCTGCCGCAGGCTCAGGGCGACCGGACCGGGCCGCCGGGCCGGCGCCGTGGTGGCCGGCGCGGCCGGCTTCGTCGTGGTGGTCATCGGTGTCCGATCATGCGCAGGTAGATGTCCTCCAGGGTCGGCCGGGTCACCGTCAGGCCCGGGACCTCGCCGCCGAAGCGCGCGGCCAGCTCCGCCACGAGCGCCGTCGGCGTCGCGCTCTCCGCCGTCTGCCGCGCCCCCTCCGGCGTACGCCAGGAGACCGTGGCCAGGGCCTCGCGCCGGTTGCCCAGTTGGTCGGGCGTGGCCACCTCGACCACCCGACCGCCCGCGATCACGCCGACCCGGTCGGCGAGGGACTCCGCCTCGTCGAGGTAGTGGGTGGTGAGCACGATGGTGGTGCCGGCGGCGGCCAGGTCGCGGATCAGCTCCCAGAACTCCCGGCGCGCCTCCGGGTCGAAGCCGGTGGTCGGCTCGTCGAGGAAGAGCAGCTCGGGGCGGCCGACGATGCCGAGCGCCACGTCGAGCCGGCGCTTCTGCCCGCCCGAGAGGGTGTGCGTACGGGCCTTCGCCTTGCCGGCCAGCCCGACCCGCTCGATGACCTTGTCGGGGTCGTCCCCGTCGGCGTAGAAGCCGGCGAAGTGGCGCACCACCTCGGCGACCGTCAGCTCGTCGAACTCACCGGTGCCCTGGAGCACGATGCCCACCCGCGAGCGCCAGTCCGGCGCCGGGCGGGCCGGGTCGCTGCCGAGGACGTCGACGTCGCCGGCGTCGCGCCGCCGGTAGCCCTCCAGGATCTCGACGGTGGTGGTCTTGCCGGCGCCGTTGGGGCCGAGGAGGGCGAAGACCTCGCCGCGGTGGACGTCGAGGTCCACGCCCGCGACGGCGACGTTGTCCCCGTACGCCTTGCGCAGCCCCCGCACGGAGATCGCCAGCTCGTCATGCATGCCTCAAGTGTGCGACCTGGCCACGGCGGCGGGCCGGCCGGGGTGTGGTGGTGGCGCCCATGTCGGGCGCTTCGCACCCGGGTTTCCGCTCCATGGAGCTGTGTGGTTTTCCACAGCCCTGGTGACTGAACGGTAACTTAGACTCCCGCCATGGACGAGAAGGCACTCCCTGGCCGGCTGCCCGAGCGCGACCGCCCCTGGGTGATGCGCACCTACGCCGGGCACAGCTCGGCCGCCGCGACCAACGCGCTCTTCCGCCGCAACCTGGCGAAGGGGCAGACCGGGCTGTCGGTCGCCTTCGACCTGCCGACGCAGACCGGCTACGACCCCGACCACGAGCTCGCGGCCGGCGAGGTGGGCCGGGTGGGCGTCCCGGTGGCGCACCTCGGCGACATGCGGGCCCTCTTCGACGGCATCCCGCTGGCCGACATGAACACGTCCATGACCATCAACGCGCCGGCGATGTGGCTGCTCGCCCTCTACGGCACGGTCGGCGCCGAGCAGGGCGCGGAGCTGTCCCGCTGCGCCGGCACCACACAGAACGACATCATCAAGGAGTACCTCTCCCGGGGCACCCACATCTTCCCGCCGGCCGCGTCGCTGCGGCTGACCGCCGACGTCGTGGCGTACACGCTGCGCGAGATGCCGCGCTGGAACCCGGTGAACATCTGCTCGTACCACCTCCAGGAGGCCGGCGCGACGCCGGTGCAGGAGGTCGGCTTCGCGCTCTCCACCGCCGTCGCCGTGCTCGACGCGGTCCGCGACTCCGGGCAGGTGCCCGCCGAGCGCATGGGCGACGTCGTGCAGCGGATCTCCTTCTTCGTCAACGCCGGGGTGCGCTTCGTCGAGGAGATCGCCAAGATGCGCGCCTTCGGCGTGCTCTGGGACGAGATCACCCGCGAGCGCTACGGGGTGCAGAACCCGAAGCAGCGGCGGTTCCGCTACGGCGTGCAGGTCAACTCGCTGGGCCTGACCGAGGCGCAGCCGGAGAACAACATCCAGCGCATCGTGCTGGAGATGCTCGGCGTGACCCTCTCCCGGGACGCCCGGGCCCGCGCCGTCCAGCTGCCCGCCTGGAACGAGGCGCTCGGGCTGCCCCGGCCGTGGGACCAGCAGTGGTCGCTGCGGATGCAGCAGGTGCTCGCGTACGAGTCGGACCTGCTGGAGTACCCGGACCTGTTCGAGGGCTCGCACGTGATGACCGCGTTGGTCGACGGGATCGTCGCCGGCGCCCGGGTCGAATTGGAGAAGGTGCTGGAGATGGGCGGCGTGGTGGCCGCCGTCGAGACCGGCTACCTCAAGAGCGCGCTGGTCGCCTCGCTGGCCGAGCGGCGCCGCCGGATGGAGTCCGGCGCCGACGTGGTGGTCGGCGTCAACAAGTTCACCGAGACCGAGCCGTCGCCGCTGACCGCCGCCGGCGCCGAGTCCGTCGAGCAGGTGGACCCGGCCGTCGAGGCGGCGGCCACGGCCTCCGTACGCCGGTGGCGGGCCGGTCGGGACGACGCGGCCGTCGACGCGGCGCTGGCCCGGCTGCGCGCGGACGCCGCGACCACGACGAACCTGATGCCGGCGACGTTGGAGTGCGTGCGGACCGGGGTGACCACCGGCGAGTGGGCCGGCGCGCTGCGCCAGGTCTTCGGCGAGTACCGGGCGCCCACCGGCCTGACCGGCGCCGCCGGCTCCGGCGGGGACCCCGGCCTGGCCGCCGTCCGCGCGCGGGTTGCCGCCACCGCCCGCGAGCTGGGCAGCGGCCGGCTGCGGCTGCTCGTCGGCAAGCCCGGCCTCGACGGGCACTCCAACGGCGCGGAGCAGATCGCGGTACGCGCCCGCGACGCCGGCTTCGAGGTGGTCTACCAGGGCATCCGGCTGACCGCCGGGCAGATCGTCGCCGCCGCCGTGGAGGAGGACGTGGACCTGGTCGGCCTCTCGGTGCTCTCCGGCTCGCACCTGGCGGCGGTGCCGGCGGTGCTGGACGGTCTGCGTGCCGCCGGCCGCCCGGACCTGCCGGTGGTGGTCGGCGGGATCATCCCCGCCGGCGACGCGCAGCAGCTCCGGGCCGCCGGGGTGGCCCGGGTCTTCACGCCCAAGGACTTCGCCCTGACCGGGATCATCGACGAGCTGGTCACCGTGGTCCGGGAGGCCAACGGCCTGCCCTGACGGGAGAGCCCGTGGTGGCGCTGGTCGACGTGCCGGGCGTGCACGAGGCCGGCGCGGCACGCGTCGCCAGGGGCCCTCTCCGCCGGGTGGTGCGGTCCCGCCCACGGGGCGCGCCGGTCCGGCGCGCCCCGGGCGAGGTCAGCGGCTGGTGTACGTCATGCAGTCGGCCATGTCGTTGTCGGGGCCGACCTTGATCGACGGCGCGTGGCATTCCAACTGCTCGTTGTGTCGGCAGTCCGCGCGTTGGCAGGCACCGACCTGCGCGGTCATGCCGCCGTCCACCCCGCCACGGACCGCCGGCATCTCGACGAAGGTGTGGCAGTGCGCGTGGTCCGGACTGCCGATGGTGATGGCGAAGGCGTGGCAGTCGTTGGTGTGGTTGTACGAGCACGCCGCCACGACACACTCCTGGACGCGGGGCATCTCCACTGCTGCGGTCACGGTGACCTCCTTAGTGTCTTGCCCCGATTTTAGGCTTTTGCGGGTTTTGCCGAGCCGGGTTCAGCCCACCCCGAGCACCTCCGACAGCGGGGCCGGCTCCAGGCCGCGCTCCGCCAGCCCGGCCAGGATGTGCGGCAGCGCCTCGTCCGTCATCGGCGCGTTCGCCTCCGTCACGTGCAGCACGATCACCGAGCCGGGTCGCACCCCCTCCAGCGACGCGCGCACCACCGGCCGCCAGGACTTCGCGAACGGGTCACCGCTGACCACGTCGCCGTCCACCACCGTCACCCCCAGCGGCGCCAGCGCGGTCAGCGCCTTCCGGTCGTGGCACAGCCCCGGGAAGCGGAAGTACCGGGTCTGCCGCCCCCCGTACGCGGCCATTACGTCGAACGTCCGCGCCACGTCGGCGGTCATCTCGCGCTCCGCGATGCGGGGTAGGCCGTAGCAGTCCGGGGTGAAGGCCAGATGGCCGTACGTGTGGTTGGCCAGCTCGAAACGCGGGTTCCCGGCGAGTCGGCGGGTCACGTCCGGGTACTGCTCGACCCACTTGCCCGTGAGGAAGAACGTCGCCGGCACCCGCTCCCGCTCCAGCAGGTCGATGATCTTCAGGTTCGCGTACGACCGCACCGCGCCACTGCGCAACTGGTACCGCATCGCGTCCGTCATGTCGGCGTCGAAGGTGAGCGCCACCTTGTTCCCCGTACGCGGCCCGTGGTCGACGACGGGCGGCCTGGTCCCGGGCGGGGTGGCGCCGGGGACCGTCCCGCTCGGCGCGGCCGGGGCTGCGGCCGTCGGCTCCTGACCGGTCGACGCCGTGGGCGTCGGCGGTGGGCCGGTCGGGGGCGTGGTCTGTCCTGGGGCGGTCGGGGTCTGCGGGGCTTGGCCCGTCTCCGTCTGGCCCGTCGCCGTGGCCCGGACGATGCCGGCGGTGGCCGGCGCACGCACCGGCGCCGGGGCGGCGAGGAGGGCTGCGGCGGCGGCCACGGCGACCAGGGTCGCGACGAGCGGAACGCGGGGGATATTCACGTGCACCGGGAGATGATGTCAGCGCGTCGGGGTTCCCGGGTGCCCTGGCACCGTGGCGTGGCGTTCGGTTCGCGGCTGTCGGTTCGTCTGGTGCGGCTCGGCTCCGCTGCGGCTCCGACTCCGGTTCCGGTTCGCGGGAGATCTTGGTAGGAACGTGCCCCTCCAGGGGTCGGTATCTACCAAGATCTGCTGCGAGTCGTCGCCGCATCCGACTGCGTGGGCTGTCGGATGTCGTGGCGGGGCGTCCGGTGCGGTGTCGCCGGCCGGTCGTCTTCGCGTCGCATCACGGCGCGGATGTCCGGTTTCGGCGTGTGATCGGGGGCATCGTGGGGGCGGAATCGTGGGCGGGGCGGGGTCGTTACA